>NZ_JXWY01000139.1 GCF_000934465.1 Staphylococcus microti
ACTTTATCTTGAATTGCAGATTCGTCCATTCTACATAGCCTTATATGATATTTCTGTTCGTCAGTGCGAGTGTTTGCGTCCGACTTCCTTCAGATTCCACTTCACAATGGACACCCTTGTCTTTCGCTAACAGTTCCTACTACCAAGCCTGTAACGGACTTTCACCGTCAAGTTATTACCCATGCCGGGCGCACAGCAAAAATGTAAGAAGAAACTTTTCTGATT
>NZ_JXWY01000140.1 GCF_000934465.1 Staphylococcus microti
TCCGATAAGAAAAGCAAATCCATATAAACAAGCCATGAAGTATTCCACTGAACAACGTGTGAAAGATAACTTAGTGAAACGTCATTTCAAAATGGGTGGTCCTAAAACAATTTTTCTTACTGATATTACCTATTTGTGTTACGGGAAAGGTAAAACAGCCTATCTATCTACTATAAAAGATGCTTACACGAATCAAATACTTTCATATGAACTAAGTGATAGTTTGAAAGTAGACCTTGTATTAAATACTGTTTCAAAACTCGTAGAGAAACATAAAATTCCGAAAAATAAAAAATTAATTATTCACTCAGACCAAGGGATTCACTATACATGTACATCATTTCAAGCATTAGTTAACACAAGTGGTTTAAAACAATCAATGTCTAGGAAAGGAAACTGTT
>NZ_JXWY01000141.1 GCF_000934465.1 Staphylococcus microti
GAATATGAAAAAGGCAAACTTCCTTCAGAAATTTTTAAAGAGGCTGGTTTTGACACAAAGATTTTAGGAAGACGTATTAGTAATTTTAGAGATCGCGTACTCGCAATGAAAAGCCGACCTGAAGGATTGCGAGATACGAGAAAAGATAGCTCTGGCAGACCCAAATTATCAGAAATGACCCCTGAAGAAGAAATTGAATACTTAAAACACAAAATTGCGCTTCAA
>NZ_JXWY01000002.1 GCF_000934465.1 Staphylococcus microti
CTTTGATAAATTTATCATCAATCAAAGCAACTGTCCCATTTTGATTATTCGTTGTATAACTCTGAACAGGATTTTTCTTACTTTTGAACCGAGGAAATCCAATAGATTTATCGCGAAAAAAGTTCTTGTAGGCTTTATCTAAATGAAGTTGTGCATTAGCTAAAGCAAGACTATCGACTTCTTTCAAGAATGGGAATGCTTTTTTATATTTTGCAGGTGTTGGAAAACGCATTTTTTCAGAGGGATTGTTCGCTTTTTCTTGATAAGCTTTTATTCGGTCATGAAGCATGAGATTATAGACTTTCCGAACACAACCAAAAGTTTTCGCAAAGAATATCTCTTGTTCTTCTGTTGGATATAGTCTAAATTTGTACGCTTTTAATCGTTCCATTAGATACACCACCTATCTATTTATGATGATTCGCTTGATTGGGGTAAACTTTGAACATAATGTGTATAGGGTCTTTATCATAATGCCACGCAACTAAAGTAATCAGATATTTCATTATCAATGACTTGTCTACGCTATTTCGTTGCTAAAATAAGAGGATAGTGAAGAAGGGATTCTAAATGACTATTTGTATCTAATGTCATTGTTATACTAACGCTTTACTTATGTAGAATGAAAATAACATAAGTAAAACCAAAAGGCAATTCGCCATGTATATCAATTTTCAAGTTACCAAATATAACCTTTATACTGGACGGCATTCATCACCCACCTATCGAGGATGGGCGACTTCTGCCTAAACTAAGTTAAATATAAGCATAACCTCCTATTTATTTGAAACTTATTCTATTGATATAAATTTAAGTCACAAAACAAATATAGCGTTTTCACATTATTTTTTCAATATTTTCTGACAAATTTCATTATTTACACTTTCCCCTTAAAAAAGGAGGTTATCAGACACTCAAAGTCTGACACCTCTCTTCACTATCGTGACAATTTATTTATAAACGCATGGAAATCGGCAATATCTGTTAGTTGCTCATTACAACGCACACTGTCATGACAAATATAATCGCCCTTTTTCGTATATCTGCCGTCACTCGCACTATTCGTTTTCTTCATAAATAATGCAACGTTTGACTCTTTTTGACAAATTGAACAGAACCCTTTCACAACTTGATGAGACAAATCGCCATACAACCCTTGCAGTTGTGCATGCTCATCATAGTACATCATATATTTTCGATTAGAGGCTAAATCATTCCAACCGATAAAGCTATGTGTATACAGTCGATCTTCTTCAATGGCTGGAAACTTGATTTTTTTAACCTTTCTAAATGTCTTTTCCATTCTTTTGTGTGACGGTAACTCAAATGGAATAACGTAATTGCGTAATTTTAGCAAAATATCATCAACTTGCCATTGAGAGAGTCGAATATTCATTAAACGGTCTATGAGCTCGATTAGTTCGGGCTCTGTCTCATTGAACGTATGTATGATTGCATCACGTGTATCTACTTGAACAATGCGAATCGTATCCATATCGTTGACAGACTTATAGACATTTTTCAAGCGCTGAACGTGCGCGCAAATATCATTGTATTGATAAGGATAAATAACTGGTTTCATAACTTTCCCCTTTAAAGATAATAGAGCCGCAACAATCTCGTTTTTGTTGTCGGCTCTTTATTTAAACTTATTGATCAATCGTTTTACGAATTTGTTTTAACACTTTATGCGATTCCACAATGGGATACAGTGGGAACGCCGTCACCATATCTTTGTACGTGTAGAAATGCAATGGCTGTTGCTCTGCATCAAAATAATTGCTTAGCTGACACATGTCTGGATAGAAAATCTCACTCGTGCCGCCAAACATATAGACCGGTGGCAACCCTCGAACACTGCCGTACATTGGCGAGATTTTCGGATCTTTGCGTTCTAAATCGCCTGCCCATACTTTCGCAATTTGTTGTAACGTAAAGATATTTTGAATCGGATCTTGCTTTTGTACTTGATCTGTAATGTCAGGATTAGAAAGTGACAAGTCAAGCCATGGCGAAATCAAATATAATTTCCCGGGTAATGGTAATTCGTCTTGCTTCAACAAATTTTGTACAAAGCTGAGCGCCATATTACCACCTGACGCATCGCCCATAATAACGATATTTTCTGGTTCTGTTTCTTTCAATAAGCGACGATACGCTTCTTCAATCGCTGCGTGTGTTTCACGATATGTATATGCCGGTGCTTTTGGATAAATCGGCATAATCACTTCATGCAAAGTTTCGTACGCCAACTTGTCCATAAAACGCCAATGAAAGGCAGAAGGTTGTAATACGAATGTCCCACCATAAATGTATAAAATTTTATTTTTAATATGATGACCGAAGTTAAAACGAAATACTTGCATCTCATCAAACATATCTTTAACAAGGTTCGATTTAACGTTGATTTGATCGGGTTGTTTATGCTTTTCTTCGTTCAACGCACGACGTTTATCTAAAAAAGCGTCTATTTCTGGCTCTGTCTTAAACTTCATATGTCGTTGATGTGACAAATAACGCCCCATTAACTTACTCATAATATTTCGTTTCAATACGATCCCTCACTTTTCAAATTTTAATTATAAATCTATTATAATGAGACAATATCATAAATGAAAGATTTTATTGTGTCTAATTGAAAATCTCCTTGATGCGAACTGTATCAAGCAATCCCCCAATCACCCTTTCACGTTTGATATACGTTATAGCTTTGCATCTCGTTCAGCTTATAATATAATGAACCATTATTGTACTATTTAAAGAGATATAGAGAAAAGAGGCTATTTATGAATCAACCAATGAATCATCACGTACAAGCTGCTTATCCTACGCGACATATAAAAAAGCGTCGCTCTTGGGTTAGTTTTATTTTAACATTGATTGCGATGGTACTGACGGCAATGGCTGGTTACAGTATGTATCACGAACCATTATTTATATCTAACTTTTTAAATAAAGAAGTTAATTACAGTCAATTTCAACAGTTTACAGAGCTCACTCAGCAACTAAACAGTCAAACGTCCGTTGATTTATCAGGATTTGAAGAATCATTATCACGTCTACTATGGATTATTCATCTCTTTTTTATTTTGTGCGTTGTCAATATCGTACTCGCCATTTTGACACTTGTCTTCAATCGTACATTACTTAAAGTGTTAAATTTCATTGTGTCACTCGGCATCTTTTTTATTCCAGTTGGTCTGTTAGTCGTCATTCGTGATGCAGCGGAACAGTTGACTGATAACCTTAAGCCGTTAGAATCCTTAATGGGTCACCTAGAAACAACAGCGCTACTTGCTGAATCCAATGCTGTCCATAATGCGATTATTTTCACTGGCATTGCCGCATTTCTTTATTTTATTAGCTTATTTTTCCGCAATCGCAAAGCCAAGCAATTGAGCGCATAATAAATCCTGCGTGCAATATGTGGCAAGTCACGCCACATATTGCACGCATTTTTTATTTCTTAGGTACTGGCCACATCTCTTGCTTTTCCGCCATCTCCCAAAACATATATTCGAAATAACTTGTTCGCACAACAATATCTTCCAACGCTTGTAATTCCGCTTCACTTTTACCTTCTGCGACACGATTCATCATGTCGATAAGCTGGTCTGTTAGTTCTGTAAATTCTGTTGAACTATACATTTGGACCCATTCGCCATAAAATGGATGCTCTGCCGCGCCTTCAATGTCATTCAATGCACGACCAATATAATTGTAACTCCACGTACACGTGAGCACTGCTGCAATGACGTATTCAATGCCACCACGTTGTGCATGATCTAACATATAACTCGTATAACTTGTCGTCGTACTTGCCGGTTTTGTTTCCGTGAGTGCTTGTTCACTAATACAAAATTGTGCCGCGTAATTTCTATGTAATTGCATTTCTGTATGCAATGTTTCGTGAACGAGTGTGCCGAACAATCCCATTGTCTCCAAGTCCTGTGCTTTTGCAACGCCTAACGCAAACAGTCGTGTATAATCAATTAAATAAATGTAGTCTTGTTTCAGCCAATGTTTGAATTTGTCCTTGTCTAACGTCCCGTCGCCAATCCCTTTAACAAATGGATGTTCCAAATAGCTTTGCCAAATCGGTTCGACACGTTGGAATAATCTTTCAGAAAATGTCGTCACTGTTTTCAACCCCTTATTTACTTATTCACAGTCAACATCTCAAAGATAGCGCCCATTTGCAAGCGAAAACTGACAGCCAAAAAAATCGCCACTACCTGTTAGTATGCTTGGTAGTTGACGATTTTTAAGTTTTTGGCATCTTCATCACCTTGAATTAAGTAATGTGATTGCCTAATATTACCTTGTGCTGTTTCTGTTTGAACGATGACAGAATAAAAATTATTTGTTTTATCGACGTACGTGACTTTCGGTGATTGCTGCTCTGTTTTTGATTGTTGTTTCACCTCTGCTGTCATCGCCTTGTATAAATCTGTGTCTTTTAATAAATACGGTTCGAGCCCAGCCATACTGTGCTTGCTATATGCTTCATTCCGTGCAGATGTGTACTTTTTAACAAAATCTCCAATTTTATCAATGACATCTTTTTCTTTCTCTTCATTGTGTTTGGCGATGGCTTGCTGATCAAATGTCACCGTCACTTCATTCTTATCTTTAATATCTGCCTGCGCAATTGTTACTGGTGGTGTTTTAAATGTTTTACCGTGTGACTCGCCTTCAGCTGACACTGTTAAATCTTTGTTAAATGGGAAAGGGCCATACGTTGAAGCATTATCCATTTTTTCGCCATTGATTGTCACTTTTAATGAATTTTGATCCAATGCATCACTGTTTTTTAAATTAACTTTCAAATAAGCTTCTTTAAAGGCTTCTGTTACATTCACACTGTCATGATCACTGGATGCGGTATGAAACTTGAGTTGTCCTTCATACGTACCACGTGACGTTGTTTTTTTCGCATCTAACGTATAATCTCCCGGAACAAAGTAACCGAGTACAACCGTTTCGCCTTTTTTACCGATAACTTTCTTTTCATTGCCATCATCGACAAATTCATACGTTGCTTCTGTATTCGGCTTCACCACTGCTTTTTTCACTGGTGCTTGAAAGCCTAAATTATCAAAAATAACATAACGTCGCCCATTTTTACTAATGCGCAAAATTTTCTGATTGTCATCTGTTTTAATGTCATACGCGACGGGCGAATCTTCATCGAACTTCTCGACATGTGCATAGACCTTTTTTTCAAAGTTTTTAATGCCGACTTCCTTCTTAATATATTGAATATAACGTGCCGCTTCTTGACGCCCTACTTTATTTTGTTTTGTACTAATTAACGTTGCAACCTTTGCTGTATCTTCATTATCTACGGCGTTTACAAAGATTTTAGCTTGTGCTTCCGGAGAATTGAAGTTACGTAACAATATGAATAAAATGAGCAGTAACACCGCAATAAAGCCACCGATAATGACAGGCACCCATTTCTTGATACGACGCGTTTCATCTACAGCTGTCGATGCTTGTGCCGTCGTATGCTTCTTAGATTGAGGTCCTTTCTGAGGCGGCTCTACTGAGTTATGTACTTGTTGATGATCATTAGAACCTTGCTTCATATCTCCATCTCCTTTTATATTACGCACTATGCTGATAACGACTCACTACAAAAATTTGGAATATTAACGCTCAAAACAGCCTTTCAGTGAACGCCTTGTTACTACCCTTTATTTCTAATGTAACTTTATGCCTGCTGTACTCTTTTGGACGAGCCCTTTCAAGCGTGTATCAATCTTTTCTAAGACCGCACGTGTGTCATCTAATTCATCGCTCGGAATATCGGATAACACTTCTGTTGCTAAATCGGCAATCAAAGTACGCGAGTCTTGGACATACGCCATTCCGTATTCTGTCAGTTCGATATATTTTAAACGTTTATCTGTTTCAGAATGTGCATAGGCACTTCTGACTAATTCTAAGTCTAATAATTTTTTCACACGTCGACTAACCGCTGCCTTATTGACACCTTGTCGTATCGTGATTTCAGTTAATGTTAATGCTTTTTCATGCGACAACATCAACAAGACGCTAGACTGCTCATTAGATATACCATATTGCGCTCTTAAATCTCTTAATAAGCCAGCCGTCAACGCATTCATATTCGTTATAAATTCACCCATAAATCGAATATGTTGATTCATTTTGTCATTTTTCAACATGATTTGCACTCCTCTATTCTCCATACCAATATACCTTAACATCGTACCAACAATTCCTTTACAAAGAAACTTATAAATGACACTAAAACACTGAAAAATTTAGCGCACGACCAGTCATCGAAACACCGCCAAATCATAAAATCTCGTTCATATCGTGCCATGACTGATTTACTACCGGCTCATTACCTTATTAAAAACAATAATCCTTAAAGCTCACTGCTTCCTTCTTGCAATTTGTGCCGCTTTTTGAGATGTTCAATGTGATGCATATCAATAAAGGAGTTTGGTTATGGGAATTTTACTCTCAGTTATTTCATTATTATATCTCATTCTTATATTTATGGCGAAATATATCCCATATCCAAATGGACCGCTTCGTCTCTTTCAATTTATTTTACTACTCAATATGTTAACGGCATGGCTCTCTACATACAGACATACCATTCCTTCGACAACGATTGTGCTATCACTTAGCTTGTTACTCTATTTGGCGATTCGGCAACAGGCTGTACTACGTCACCAACCAGATGGACGCTATTTTGTCAAAAGGTTAACGTATTATATCAGTGCAATCAGTTGTTTGTGCATCGGTAGTGGGCTATTAGCCTCACTTGTGCCACCTTTCATCAGTCTGTTATTTCAATTTTTATATCTTTTCGCACTTGTCTTTTTACTCACTTTGCCCGCATATCTATACTTCTCGTGGTATTTAAGGCAGACACCCCCTAAATACAATGCTGAAACTTTAATTGTGTTAGGTGCGGGCATTTTCTCGGAAGAAGTGTCGCCATTGTTGAAAGCACGTCTCGATGCTGCGTATACGATTCATCAGCCATCGACACATTGGATTGTAAGTGGTGGACAAGGCGCTGATGAACCTATTTCTGAAGCACTTGCTATGCAGTGTTACTTGATTTCACTCGGTGTGCCAGCATCACAAGTCACACTTGAAGATCGCTCTACGAACACACATGAAAATATGGTATTCAGTAAACCATTTATGCAATCAAAGACCAAGTGTGTTGTTGTAACGAGTGATTTTCATCTTTTGCGTGCATTACGCATCGCCCAACGTGTCAGCATTGTTGCCAATGGTTACGGCGCATTATCGCCCCTTCGCTATCGTGCACGCTCTTACATTCGAGACTATTGTGGCTTGTTACTACATCATCCTTATGTATGGGGAATTTTTATCCTACTTCAACTCGTAACAACACTTTTTAACTATTAAAAAGACGATTCAGATGCGTATTTTCGTACATCCGAATCGTCTTTTCGTATTATTTTTGTATTAATTCGCCACTATCTAGATAAAGCATGCGATCTGCGTAATCAAATAAACGCTCATCGTGTGTGACCATAATACCAATCGCATTTTCATTACGTACTTGATCTTTAATCATCTCCACAACTTCCGTCGCACGCTTCGCATCAAGACTTGCTGTCGGTTCATCTGCCAACAACAATTTTGGTTGGTTCATCCATGCACGCATAATCGCGACACGTTGCTTTTCCCCACCAGATAACATATGTGGGTAAGCTTCCAAACGATGACCGAGTCCAATTTGTTCTAACAACGTTGTAGCACGTGCTGACGCTTCACTTTTAGACATGCCCGCTTCTTGTCCAACGGTAATCAATTGTTCTTTTACTTTAAGGTATGGCAATAAATGCGACGCTTGAAAAATAAAGCCAATGTCTTTCAAACGTTTCTCTGTACGTGCCTTTGTTGATAATTTCGTCAAGTCTTGTCCGTCTAGTGATACTTGTCCTTGAGTTGGCGACAATAATCCACCTAAAATCGTCAACAAGGTCGATTTCCCTGAACCTGATGCCCCGTTTAATATCACAAATTCGCCCGGTTGCACTTCAAAGTTCAAACCTTTCAATACAACCGTCTCTGCTTCGCCTTGACCGAATGTTTTCACTAAGTTTTCAACTTTTAAACTCATGCAAAACCGCCCCCTATCGCTTCTATTGGATCAATTTTATAGACGCGCACAAATGATAATAATGCTCCGACTAACGCAACAATAATGAAAATAACAATCGTCAACATAATAATAGTTGGTGTCACAACAAACGGCATAGTACTCGGCATAAATAATGACAGTCCAACGACTAAACCAATACCAATCAATACACCTAACATCGTGACGAATAAAATTTGGAAAATTAATGCGCCTAATAGGTGACCTGTTTTAATACCGACTGCTTTCAAAATACCAATTTCAGACGTTTTTTGAATCGTCATTACATAGAAAAAGGCAGTTAATACAATTGCTGTAATAACAAACAAGCTGATAACCATCATATTTAGTGGCATTTGTTCGGCTTGATAACTTGGAATGGCTGCTTTTAAATCATCTTTAGTTGCTACTTGCACGCCGTCTAGCTGCTCTAAGTCACGAACTTGCTGATCAGTCACACCGTGTAATGGGTAAAGTGCTGTCGCGACTTGTTGACCTGCAACTTGAGTTAAGCCGTCATCTGTCATCATCGCAACATTGGCATGTGAATGCATGACATGATCAAAGAAACCAACGACTTGTAGTTTTTTATCGTGATCTTGCCCTTCAATCCAATCGCCAACTTTAAGTCCTTTGCCTTTAAGCTTACTATTCAAAACAACTTCTTGTGCCCCTTGTGGATAATGGCCTTCTTGTAAAGCTGGACGCTCGCTTTTCGGTACATTTACATACAACATATCTTCTTTAAAGTCTTTAAATTGTGTTGAGACTTTCGCAATTTTCAACGGTTTGTCTTGCGTGATTGCTTCAATATCTTCTTGTGTTTTCGGTGTGAATCTCGACTTTTCCAGTAAGCCTTCCGCATCTTTTTGTATCACATAACGTTCTGCTTTAAAGCCATCTAACATTGATACATTTTCACGTGCTAATCCTTGTGCGAGTCCTGTAATAAATAACACCATGCTCGCTAGTAAAATAACGATAAATAATATGAGTGCGTAACGAAATTTATAAAATTTTAATTCTGATATCGCTAGTTTCATCGTTTTAAACTCCCTTCTGTTCCATATCTTACCTTTACTATAGTCGGCTTATATGAACGGAGTATGAACAGCTTTATATTTTTGGAGATTTTTAACTTTCAGAAGTGTTTATCAGATACGCTATGATAAAATGAGTTTATATTATGTATGAAAGAGGGAGACTTATGACCGTTACTTGTTTAATTGTAGACGACGATCCTGAAATTTTGACGTACGTCTCTTCTCATATTTCTAAAGAGGGTTATCAAGCAGTGACACAACCAAGTGCTGAGGCGGCACTAGATTATGTTGCTGATCATGCGATAGATATTGCGATTGTAGACGTGATGATGGATGGCATGGATGGTTTTGAACTGTGCCAAACATTAAAGTACGACTATAATTATCCAGTCATTATGTTAACTGCACGTGATGCACTCAGTGATAAAGAGCGTGCTTTTTTAGCCGGAACGGATGATTATGTGACGAAGCCGTTTGAAGTGGCGGAACTGATTTTTCGTATTAAAGCCGTGCTACGTCGTTACCAAGTTCAAACAGATGTTGAACTTGAATTGGGGAATATCGTGATGAATCAAGCAGAACGCACGACAAAGGTCGGTTCCAAAGTACTGATGTTGCCAAACAAAGAATTTGAACTGCTTAATTTACTTGTTGCTTATCCACAACAAGTGTTTGAGCGCGAAACACTCATCACAAAAATATGGGGCTTTGATTATGAAGGTGATACACGAACAGTGGACGTCCATATTAAACGATTGCGTGCACGGCTAAAAAAGCTTGGGGCAAATGTGCAAATAGAAACGGTACGTGGTATTGGCTATCGGGTGACGGATGATGTTTAAATCACTCTATACACGCCTCGCCTTTTACACGATAACCGTTATGTTGATTAGTGCGATCGCTGGCTTTTTAGTGACGAACGTCTACTATCACTATGCCTTGAAAGAACAAAATGACGCTAAAATTATGGCAACATTGAAGCGTGCAGATAGTTATAATACAGTCCATAGCGATAAAGCACTAACAGAATATTTATCCTTATTAGGAGATTTAAATTATCAAGTGATTGCGGTCGATGAACATCATCACGCTCGTCATTATGGTGCATCGTTCCGACAATACAATTTAAGCCGACAAGACATTGATCAAGTGCTCGCTGGTAAAGATTATCACGGTATTCGTAATCGTCCATTTAACCTTGTTATTACTGGCTTTTTTGATAATGAATCACGCAACACGGTAGGAACACGTTTCCAGACGACATCCGGTAACTACGCTGTTTTTATGCGACCTGACATCAACTATCTATTAGCTGAGTTCCGTTATTTTCTGATCGTACTGATTGGTCTCATCGTCATGTTTTCAATTATTTTAGTGATTTGGTCAACGTATGCCCTTGTGAAACCTGTCCAACAATTGAAACGTGCAACTGAGCGTATGATGGAAGGTAACTTTAATACACCGATTGCCGTGACACGCTCTGATGAGATTGGCACATTACAACAACACTTTGATACAATGCGTGTGGCGTTGAAGCAATTAGATGATATGCGTCAGCACTTCGTTCAAAACGTTTCACATGAGATTAAAACGCCTTTAACACATATTCATCATTTACTGAATCAATTACAAAATGCGCAAGATCCCGAACAACATGCCAACTATATCCAACGCATTTATAATGAAACACATCGATTAAGTCAGCTGACTCAACAACTCTTACTTTTATCAGAAATGGATAACGGTGGACATCTTCATTTTGATGAAACGTTCCAAGTCGATGCACTGATTCAAGATATTATCGCAAATGAAGGATATACGATTGAACAAAAGGAACTGAGCGTTATGTACGACTTAGCACCTGTGTCATATACTGGCAATCAGCGTTTAATCACACAAGCCATTGGCAATATTATTCGCAATGCGATTAAATATACACCGACCTATGGTACGATTGACATCAATTTATACACCCAAGCGGAGCAGCTGTTCATCACTGTTGAAGATGATGGTCCGGGTATGGATGCCGAAACAGTGTCACATATTTTTGAACGTTTTTACAAAGCAACCTCACATACCGATAGTAACGGATTAGGGCTGGCAATTACGCAATCCATCATCTCACGTCATAATGGACAGATTGACGTCGAGAGCACACCAGATGTTGGTACGACATTTACGATAACACTACCGCTTCAGTAACATAAAAAGCCATTGGCTCAAGGAAGTTTTAGACTACTTTCCCTGCATTGCCAATGGCTTTAACTTTTATTGAATTTCTGGATTCAATTGTAAATATTTCACAACGTCTTGATTTACTTTTTCATATAGTGCATCTTCATCACTTAATTTTTTACCGAATGAAGGAATCATTTCTTTTACTTGTGCTTCCCATTGAGGGAATGTATCTCTAAACGCACGTTGTAATACATCTAACATGACTGATACAGCTGTTGACGCTCCTGGTGACGCACCGAGTAATGCCGCCAACGTACCATCTTGAGACGTAATCACTTCTGTACCGAATTGTAATGTTCCTTTACCTTTATCCGTATCTTTAATCACTTGCACACGTTGACCCGCCACAACAACGCGCCAATCTTCATTTTTCGCATTCGGTACAAATTCACGCAAGTCATCCATACGTTCATCATTAGACAACATTAATTGTTGAACTAAATACTTTGTCAATGGCATTTCTTTCGCACCTGCCGCCAGCATTGTCAAAACATTGTTCGGCTTCACTGACTTGATGAGATCGAAATATGATCCTTGTTTTAAAAATTTTGGTGTGAAACCAGCAAACGGTCCGAATAATAATGTACGTTCTCCATCAATAAAGCGTGTGTCTAAGTGTGGGACAGACATAGGTGGTGCCCCCACTTTCGCCTTACCATAAACTTTCGCATGGTGCTGTTTCACAACTTCTGGATTTTTACATGCTAAGAACAAACCGCTAACTGGGAAGCCACCGATATGTTTTGATTCTGGAATCCCCGTCTTTTGAAGTAACGGTAAACTCGCACCACCCGCACCGATGAAAACAAATTTTGAAACGACTGTAAATACTTTGTCTTCTTGAATGTCACGAATTTTAACTGTCCATGTTTTGTCTTTGTTTTGTTTCAAATCCAACACTTCATGTTCATAATAAACCGCACCACCACGTTCTTCTATGCGGTTAAGCAACTGTCCCGTCAATGTACCAAAGTTCACATCTGTCCCTGAACGATCGTATGTTGCCGCAATAGGCGTTGTTGAATTTTGACGTCCTTCCATCATGAGCGGCACCCATTTTTTCAATGTTTCCGGCTCATCAGAAATCGTCATATTTTTAAAGAGATTGTTGTCCTTTAATGCCTCTACACGCGCCTTTAAAAAGCGCACATTGTCTGTTCCCATTACAAAACTCATATGTGGCACAGAACGAATAAACTTTGCTGGCTCAGGTAGTTGACCCGTTTTAACTAAATGCGCCCAAAATTGCTTCGACACTTGGAATTGCTCATTAATATTAATTGCTTTCGTAATATCAATCGAACCATCCGCTTGTTCTTTCGTATAGTTCAATTCACACAATGCAGAATGCCCAGTCCCCGCATTGTTCCAAGCATTTGAGCTCTCTTCAGCACATTTCCCAAGACGCTCAAAAATATTAATATCCCAATCTGGTTGTACTTCTTTTAACAACATACCTAGCGTCGCACTCATAATACCGCCACCAATGAGTACAACATCTGTCTTGTTATGTAAATTATTCATAACAATCCAGTCCCCCTTTTCGTTTGTTCATATTTGATAGTGACACAAAAGTAATGTTGTTCCAAACTGTCGTTGTCTCCCCTCAGTAAAAATAGCCTTACTTTGCCCTTAACGAATCGACTATTTTCACACATCGCTGCCCATCTATACAATTTGAAACTGCACATACGTCTTATGTCTCTATGTAACCCTTTGTGCTAATGGATTGTAAAATATCTTAATATCTCAATTATAACGCTAAAAACCATAAGAAAAAAGCGCTTACCATATAAAATTTCAATCTATCGACATGTTGCTCAAAATTCTAACGAGTCGATAAAACAAAATGCACCCCCGCTCTGTAAGCATAGGGATGCATCGTTCAATATATTTTAATAGCTCTGTTGTTCAATTTGTTCTCTGACATAACCAGATAGCTCAAAAACATATGCCATTTCATTTTTCCCTCTTATTGTGGCATTAGAATTTTTGTTATTCATGCCACCTGGATTAATTCCAACTACTTCGTGATGTTCATTCAATATAGGAGATCCTGAAGCTCCCATGCGGATAATCATTTTAGAATAAAATTGAGGATCTTCCGTCTTTGCTTTTAACATATAAAATCCATTTGAGTTATACATTTTATATCTTGGGTTATCTTGAAAATCACCTGGCAAATATGCTTTATTGGGATAGCCATAAGAAGATAATTTATCCCCAAATTTCAATGCTTCAATATCTGATTCTTTGGCTAATTTCAAAGGTTCCACCTTATCCGTTAACTTTTCATTTGTATGAAGAATCGCTACGTCTACACCTTTAATCATTGTGACATCTTTAATTGTAAATGAGTATGGTATATTATTCGCGTCTCTTGAAGGCATAAATTTGAGGTTTTGTGGCTGTTCTGGTCGATATTGTGCTTTATTCACAATTCCAAAGTTCTCTTCAACTACATGGTTATTGGTCAACAGTGTATAGTCATCAATTACAAAACCTGTACCATAAAATTTATTTTTAGTATTAGATAAAATACCAACACCACTTATTTCTCCGTGAATATTATTTACTGTACTAACGCTTAATTCACTGTTATCAATTTTTTGAACTAATTCTTGAGCTTCCATAACACCAGCACTTCTTAAATTAACAGTTCTTTCCGTATACGATTCCGCAAATACATTTGAAGATGTAACAAGCGCCCCCAACAATTGCTATTGATATAAAACTTTTTCTAAGTTTCATCCTACACTACAAATCCTTTCATTATTTTAGTATTATGTTAATAAAATACATTTCGGAAGGTTGATTTATATGTCTAATAATAATGCTTTTATTGAAAAATGAATAAAAAAGCTTTAGAAATAGGGATGAAAGAAGCGAATTTCAAAAATCCTTCTGGTCTAGCTTCTAGAGGACAATTATCGACCAGTTATGATTTAACTATCCTTACATTGCATTCCAGTTTCAATTTTATTATATCTAAAATTTTGACAGAAAAGCAATATCACTTTCATATTAAAGGACCTCAAAGCAGAGATATAATGATTAAAACAACAGTACGTAATGATTTTTTAAACAATTTCTATACCGTAATTGGTGGCAAAACTGGAACGTTAGGTTATATTAAAAATTTATCTGTTCTCATATTTGAAGATAATCAACTTTATGTTGTAACCGCACTCGGGGCTACTGGCAATCGATTCCACCAAGTACGTCTCATTCTTGATCAAGCACTTGGGAAACCAATTAACGAACCCATTCAAGTAAAATCATACAACGTCATAAAATATCCAACTATTCCTGAACATTTGCTTAAACACGTCCACTTAAATTCTTTATTAGCAAAAGATGACGATGTTAAATCTGCGCCAGCAAGTCTGACAAAACTTTTGACACTTCTAACAGCTTTAGACTATCCACTCCCATTAAATCAAGAAGTAGAAATTTTAAACTGCGACATCGTAGAAGATGGTCTCAATCCACTCCATGTAGGCGATATTCTCACAATTGAAGACATCTTGCATTTAATGCTATTATCATCTTCCAATATTGCTGCTAATATGCTTGCACGCTTTGTTGAAGAAACATACTTACGCTAGATATGGGCATTCAGTTCTATATGATTCCTATCAATGCTATAATAGGCTAAAAGAACCAAATTGAGGGATGCACCATGAAATCAATCACATTCTTAATGCATAATATTTATGGGATGGGCGGTACGGTTAAAACAGTCAGTAATCTTGCTAACGAACTCGTAAAGGAAGGTCATACTGTCAAAATTATTTCCGTGTTCCAATCAAAAAGCGAGCCGTATTTCGAATTGGATCATCGTGTGAAAGTCGTATCACTCATTGACTACCAGTTGAAAGTACGTAATTTCGTATCTTTATGTGCAAACCGTATTCGTAGGTTTACGCCTTTATTAAAACCGAAATACCTCACGGCGCATGAACCGGGTTTGCGTCAATATTCAAGTTATGTAGAGCGCAAATTGTTACGCGCGATTCAACAAGATACATCAGATGTTATCATTGGCACACGTGCGAGTTACAACATCTTAATTGCACGTTATGGTAACGCTAAGCAATGGCGCATCGGTATGGAACATATGAATTTCACTGCGCATAGTGAGGCGTATCGCAAAGAAATCGTTCGCCACTATACCAAGTTAGACGCACTCACGACCCTCACATCTCAAGATCGCGTACAGTATCTGCAAGTGCTGCCACATACACCTGTTTTTATCGTTGCAAATATGATTTCAGAAAAACGCTACAATATGATGAAGAAAAATCAAATTATTGCGGCTGGACGCTTTGAATACGAAAAGGGCTTTGATTTACTTATAGAGGCCGTTCATGCCATTCAAGATGATTTGCGTGAAGAAGGATACACCGTACAAATTTTTGGAGATGGTAAAGAAAAAGAAGCGCTCACGCAAGCGATTAATTACTTACATTTACAAGATATTATTTTCCTTCGTCCAACAACGCAACAACTCAGTACTTATATTGCCGAAAGTAAAGTAACATGTGTTCCCTCTCGCAATGAAGGGTTTGGTTTAACCATATTGGAAGCGATGAATCAAGGCAGCATTGCTGTGAGCTTTGACGGTAATGTCGGTCCTTCATCATTAATTCGTCACAACGAAAACGGCTTTCTCGTACCGTATGGCAACGTTGAAAAGCTCGGCATACAGTTATTAGACGTGCTACAAAACCTACATGGTCATCATCTTAAAGCAATTCGTGATGCTGGTTACGAAACCGTTGCTGCGCATGCACCCGAACGTATTTATCAACAATTTAATCATATGCTACAAACACTCGAACATCGTTCATAAGATATATAAAGTGGGAGCAAGACAGCGCACTTATGTTGTCTCGCTCCTCTTTTTTATTGCAAACAAAAAGCGTACGCCCTACCTAGAAAGTGGTAAGCTGTACGCTTTTCTTTATATATCGTCGTTATGACTAGCTAATTAACATTGATAATACGAATGTCCAAATGCACCAGATTACTAATAAACCTGCACTGTATTTTAATGTCATCTTCAAGAGTTCTGATTCTCTACCAACTTGTTTTACGGCTGCTGTTGCAATCGCAATAGATTGTGGAGAAATCAATTTCGCAATCGCACCACCGGCTGTGTTAGCACCTACTAAAAGTGCGCCACTTGTACCGACTTGCGGTGCAACAGATGCTTGAATTGGTGCGAATAATGCATTGTTATTTACAACAGAACCTGTCATAAATACCCCAATCCAACCTAAGATAGGTGATAAGAATGGGAAGATTTTACCTGTTTTCGCAACACCTTCACCCATTGCTGCTGTTAAGCCACCGTATGTTGTTAACTTAGCGATTGCTAAAATCATACAGATTGTTAAAATTGGTAACCATAATTCTTTAAACGCTTCTGCAAGTAATTGACCTGCACGTTTGAAGTTAACTTGTTTCGATAAAATGATTGTAATGACACCAGCAATTAATAATGCTGTACCTGTTTGGTTCAATAAGTTGAACAACAATGTAATTGGTTGTTCAGAAACATCATTCATTGTGAACGTCAATGGAATTTTAACCGTTAAGAATTCTAACGCGCCACCTTCCATGAATAAACCTTTGAATGCTTTGGTACTCCAAATTAATACAAGTACTGTAAGGATACCGAATGGGCTCCAAGCATATAATACTTCTTTCACATTATGATGTGGTACTTCTACTTTTGGCTCTTCTGCGTTTAAGCGGAAGATATTTTTAGGTTGGAAACGTTTAGACACGATTGCTAACGTACCCATAGACGCTAATGGTGGTAAAATATCGATTAACTCTGGACCTTGAATGTAGCTGAATAAAATTTGTAACACTACATAAGGAATGATTGTTGCTAAAATTGCTGGTAATGTTTCACGAATACCTTTAAATCCATCTAAAATAAAGATTAATAAGAATGGAATAAAGATTGTTAAGATCGGTAAGCTGTAGTTTAAAGAACGTGCTACTTCTAATGCTGTAATGTTACCGTGTAAGTTTAATGTGTCGATAACGGCTACTGGTAAACCAATCGCACCATATGCACCGGCAGCACCATTCGCTACTAAGCAAAGCATCGCAGCTTTTAATGGTTCAAAACCTAATTGTGCAAGTAATACCGCACAGATTGCAATCGGTACACCGAAACCTGCAACACCTTCTAAGAAACAGTTAAAACAGAAACCGATTAATAACAATTGAATACGTTGGTCTTCAGATACTGTTGTAATACTATCTTGAATAACAGCAAATTGACCTGTTGCAACTGTTACTTTATACAACCAAACAGCCATCATAACGATAAAGCCGATTGGTAAAATACCTTGATAAAAACCTTCTACAACCCCACCAGTGGCAATACCTACTGGCAATTTGAACACGAACAACGCAATTACAACTGTAACAACTAACGTTGTAAGCGCTGCGTAAATCCCTTTCATTTTAAACACTGTTAAACAGAGTAAAAATAAAATGATTGGAATACTTGCTACTAATGCAGATAGTGCAAGATTTTGGAATGGATCAAATGAATGTACTAACATCTCTGTCATCTACCTTTAATATTTATTTACTTACTTTATGAAAAAATCATTGTGATTAATTTCACATGAAAAATATACCACGTATTTTTTAGTAAATCAATATCTTCTTGTAAATTTTTTTATTATAGATAAATGATAAATCTCAATAATGAATCAAACTAAATTTAAACACGTATAATGTATTATTCCACTTTAACAAACTATCATTAATTTCTAAATAACTTAAATGATACTAATATAAAACAGCACAAATCATCATACCACCATTTATTGAAAATATAAAAGGACCGAGACGCAATTGTCTCAATCCTAAAATGTATTATTGACGGTATGCAGGGTCTACAATTTTAGCTTGTCCTGTTTTATCAACCGTTACAATTGTATATGTCCCCGGATTCGCTTGATTCAAAAAGCTAAAGATGTACATATGATAACCATCTTCGCCTTCAATCGCGTAATCATTATATGGGTTTTGATAGCCATTAAATTGATTAACTTCAGCATTGGCTTGATTCAATGCACTTTGGAAATCTGGTAACACTTGTTGTGCCTGTTCGTTACTGATTGGCTGGCGCACAAGGTTTTGTGCAACAGGTACAACATTTTGTCCTTGATAAGGTGCTGTGCTATTTGTTGGTGCTGTCGCTTGTTGATTCGCCTGTGCATTATTTTGCGCTGTTGTATCTTGTGTTGCTTGCGTCTGTGCCGTATCTTGTTGTGTCGCATTTTCTACATGACTTTTATCTGCATGCGTTTTGTCAGCATTTTGATCATCAGCAGCTTTCTTAGCTGCCTTGTCTTTGTCAGATGCTGTTTTCTTTTGGGATTGTTCTGTTTTGTTCTCTTGCTGTTTGTCATTGTCAGTGTTTTTAGAACTGTCCTCGTTAGAACATGCTGCTAATACAAGTGCGAATGCAAAAAGGCCGGTGAATAATTTTTTCATAAATATTACCTCCAAATTTTAAAATGCACTACTTGTCTATATCTTACACTTTTTCGCCAATATAACCAATTATCTTTCGGTTTAGGATTGCTGAGAAGCATGTGCAGTGATTGGCATTTCCATTAAATCATCTACATCAACAACGCCACCCATAACAAAATCTAACGTTCCTGTTTTCGTCATGCCTTGCTTACGATAAAAATGTAATGCTTGGCGGTTTTCTGACCATACACCTAACCAGATGTCTGTTTTCCCCCATGCACGGGCGACTGACAATGCTTCATCAAACAGCATTTGCCCTAAATGTTGGCCGTGATATGTTTCGTATAAATAAAGACGCTGTATTTCCGCATAATGATCGCCCTTATTAACCGTCTGTGCTTCCCCAACATTCAATTTGAAATAACCAGCAATTCTCCCCTCTACAACAAGAATAAAAAACTGCGATTCTGGATTTTCAATTTCTTCGGTTAATGTCACTTCACTAAAGGCTGTCTCAAAGTATTGTTGAAAGTGTTGATCCGCTTCATCACTTTCACGATACGCGTCTTCAAATGTTTCAATACTCACACGACGCAAAAGATGTACTTGGTCTGGCGTCACGCGCTCAAAACGATAGTCCATCTCAATCCCTCCTTGACCCTGTCACTTTATTTATAACCTATTCAACCCTTTGTTTGCAACTTACTTTCAATGCTTGTTATATTTAAGACGTATTATCCATTAACAATTGCTTCATCAATACACATTTGGTGCGAAACAATGAAGGTTTTTACAAAATAAACGCTCTGTTCCGTTCCATTTGAGGAGGTCACGATTATGCAGTCATTCAAAGCATTTGTTTTATCAGAACAGGAAGGCACTTTCACACCCGCTTTTCAAACGTTAACAACAGCCGATTTACCTGACGGCGATGTAACCGTGCGTGTACACTACTCAAGCATTAACTACAAAGATATGCTTGCGACACAACCTAACAATAAAATTATTCGCCAATACCCTCGCATTCCGGGTATTGATCTGGCAGGGACAGTTATTGACTCGCAACACCCTCAGTTTAAAAAGGGGGATCAAGTCATCGCAACAGGCTATGACTTAGGCGTCTCACACGATGGTGGTTTTAGCGAAGTCATGCGTCTAAATGGCGATTGGCTTGTCCCATTACCTGAGAATCTAACACTGGAAGAAGCGATGATTATCGGCACGGCAGGCTATACAGCCGCATTATCTGTCGATGCTTTAGAACAAAATGGACTGACGCACGACAAAGGTCCTGTACTCGTTCGTGGAGCGTCTGGAGGTGTCGGCACAATCGCTACAATGATTTTACACACGCTTGGCTATGAGGTGATCGCTAGTTCCGATAATACGGATTATGCAGCAACGCTCAAAAAAATTGGTGCGTCTGATGTCATCCCACGCATAAGTGATGTCACACCAAAAGCACTTTCTAAAACCGAATGGCAAGCTGTTGTTGACCCTGTCGGCGGTCCGTCTATTGAAGAAGTGCTTAAACGCATTCACCCATCCGGTGCACTTGCATTAAGCGGTAATGCTGGTGGTACAGCCTTTGAAAGTACTGTATTCCCGTTTATTTTACGTGGTCTACGCCTTATCGGTATTGATTCTGTGTATACACCGATGGCTTATCGTCAACATATTTGGCAACGCCTAGCGACCGACTTTAAATCAGCACATCTGCATACGATTAAACAGGTTATTGCGTTTGCTGAATTACAAAATGGACTTGAAGCCGTGCACCAATCAACACATAACGGGCGTATTGTCATTGATATGCAAGTGGAAAACCCGCTACAAAACGATTAATCCAACTTGCACACGTTATTTATTGAGCAGCAGACTAAGTGGACATCCCTTATCTGGCTGCTCTTATTTTTATCCCAAAAATATTTTCTTTATATAATTTTTGATTGACATTGATATTCATTATCATTTATAAGATAATGGAGTTATCAATTATGTGAGAGGTGTCTGTGAATGAAAGATCTAACAATTATCGGTGGTGGTCCAGCCGGTCTCTTCGCAAGTTTTTATGCTGGTTTAAGAGGCATGTCTGTTCGACTTATAGATGTTCAACCTGTTTTAGGTGGTAAGATGCAACTTTATCCTGAGAAAATTATTTGGGACATCGGTGGTATCGCCCCAAAAACGAGCTATGAAATTATTCAAGATATGATTCAACAAGCAATGCACTTTGACCCAGAAGTATGTCTCAATACAAAAGTCGTCGATATTAAAAAGCATGCGGAACAAGATTTTGAGATTATTGCTGAAGACGGTACATCATACACTTCAAGATCAGTCATCATTGCCATTGGCGGTGGCATTATTAAACCACAAACATTAAATATTGAAGGTGCCGAACGTTTTGAACTGACGAACCTACATTATGTCGTTCAAAAATATGAGCGTTTTATAGACAAAAACATTGTGATTTCTGGTGCGGGTAATGCGGCACTCGACTGGGCACGTGATTTATCTGACTATGCGAAAAGTGTAACACTCGTCTATCGTAAAAAAGATATTTCAGGTCATGAAGCAATGGAAAAAGTCCTCAATGACTTAGATGTCCAAAAAATGCCGAATATGAAAATTGTACAACTAAAAAATACAGATGATGATCCGAATACGATTGATGAAATTATCCTAGAACATACAGAAACTGGAGAACAAAGTAATATCAAGGTAGATGAAGTGATTATTAGCCATGGCTTTGAACGTGATTTAAGTTTACTCAATAAGGTGGACTTAGACATCGACCTAGCCAACGAATACTTTATTGCTGGACAAGGTAACTCGCATACGACGGTACCCGGTGTATTTGCGTGTGGCGATATTGTACAACACCCTGCGAAAGTGCATCTGATTGCAAGTGCGATTAGTGACGGTGCACATGCGGCAAATAGTGCGAAACAATACCTTGAGCCAGAAGCCCCTGCAAATGGCTTTGTTTCAAGTCATAACGACATCTTTAGAGAAGCGAATAAAAAATATTTACCTTAATACACGAAAAAATAGGTGTGAAGGCTGTGCAATTCTGCACGGCTCCACACCTATTTTTAATTATTCGGCGTCTCTTGGTTCTTTAATAATCGCTTGTCTTAATAAGAAGAATAACAAGATAAATCCTGCTGTCACTGTTACGTGCCCAATCCCTGCAAAGCCTGAGAATGATGCTGGCACCTCTTGACCAGAAATTTGCATAAATCCTTTAGCAAATTGCATACTCACTGTTACGAGCACACCGATGTTATAAATAATAAAAAACCAATTGAATAAATAGTAGCTACTAATTTTAAAGAGCTTTTCAATAGAGATTAATATTAAAAATACAAACATCCCTAGCGTTAGCAAGTGTGTATGCATGACACTCATCTGTGTCTCACCTGTAAAGTTATAATGCAATGTCAGCTCACGGTATGTGAAACCACTGAACAAGCCTAGCGCTGTATAAAACATAAACGCATATAAAATTCTTTTCATGTGTTACGCACACTCCATATTCGGATTGAGGGTCCATGCCCGTTGCTTTCATGTTTATAAACAACGTATCGTCCCTCACGTTATTTCATTCTCATTATCCTAATTTCATTCATAACTGTCAACGTCAATTAGTTGTCAGATTTCGTAAAATTACCGCGCTTAAACAAAGCAACCGCAGAAACGATCAATGCTAAAATAGACACAATCCACAATGCTGTTTGACCTATCGGTGACTGTGACGCTTCGCCATCATGACCATGTTCGTGTTCATCATGTCCATGCCCCGCTTTCACTTCTGTCACTGGTGCAGGTGTTTCACTGTTCTCATTTTCATCTGTCCAGCGTACCACTGTGCCATCTTTATATGTCTGTGTTGCTTTCCATTTGAATTTCCCCGCTTTATCAGGGTTGGCAACAACAATCGGAAAATCCCTATGTTCATTTGGCCCAATCCCTTTATCTGTTGCTGTCCACGTTACTTTTTCAATATTGCCTTTACTATCTTTCTTAAACTCATGTTTGAATCCTGGTACCGGCTCAACTGTAGATAGTGCGACCCCTTTAGGTACTTCTAACTCTAATTTGACAGTCTGATCATTACGTTCTACGGGTACACGTACATTGTATTCTTCATAAGACCCTGGCTCACTTACTTGAGGATTCAATGTGACATGTGCGTCTGCTACGCCTGTTGCGCCGAATGATGCTGCAGCGACAAATGCTAAACTTGCAAAAAATTTATTTATTTTCATTGATTTTACCGCCTTTTCTTTTTATAGAGGAACTGCTATTTGACTCATAATTACACCTGCTAATATGAGAAAGAGACCAATCGCTATTTCTACATACAGCAACGGTTTGCTAATACGACGCTTTTTAGACATCGCCCAAAATGATTGAAAGGCACCGAGTATGACTAAAAGTACTGTGTAAAATAATTTGCCAAACCATAGGCCACTATACGTCGTCTGTTGCGTAATAATTGCTTGAATAGACGTGGCATCTATTGACATTAAAAGGCCTGTCACGATAATGACGAATACTGCTGCCAAGTTGGATTTAAACAAGACATCGCGCAGTATTAAAACGTACGAATGACGTTCTCGTGCACGTATATAGCCGATTAAATATAAAAAACTACCGAGCCACAAAGCGATTGCCCCTAAATGTAGCATCCGTATCGCCAATGCATACAACGGTACGTCTTGCGCCCATACATGCCCTGACATCGCTAAACTGATAAAAATAAAGAGCGGCATTATTTGATACCAAATACGTTCCATATTTTTAAGCGAAAATAATATAAGTGCTGTTGCCAATGAAAGTGTTGCTAAAGCGAATGGAAATGTGAGCCACGTTGCTAAATCGAGATGCAACATGTAATGAATAACATTTTTAGGCAACGTCATTAAGTACAGTATCCCTGTCAGTCCTACTAACATAATTAGTAGCCATAGTATGCTGCGATGTTTTGGAATGACGTCATACGTCGGTACGTCTTGGCGAGCCATGAGCTGATTAACCATAAATAATCCTGTAAGTAGTAAGACACTGCCTTGCATGATAAAACGCATGACACCGAACCACCAAAATGTATCGGCATAAAATGGTTGAGACGTATCAATTTTCGCAACAGTTGGCTCACCAATTGAGAACTGATACTGTCCTGATACTTCATGCCCATCTGGTGATACGGCTTGCCACAACACCGCATATGACCCTTCACGCTGTTGTTGTGTCTGAAATGTCACTGTATTGGAATAACCTGTTTCTTGTGCACGTAACTGCTCAACTTTTTGTCCTTGATCATTGTAAAGTTGTACGTCTGCATAACGCACATTTACAGGTTCACTGAACGTCAATTGTATTTCTTTAGGCGCTGTTGATAGTATCTCATCTTTCATTGGTTGCTGATTTTCTAATGAAACATGTGCTGATGCTTCATTAACATATCCCCCTATGACAAGACAACATACGAGTAAAAGCCCTATGATTGGAATTATCCGTTGTGTAACACGCATTGCTTACCTCCTAAATACCTAATGATACACATACTATTCGATTCTACCAAATTATGCCACAAAAACAATGAAAGCGGTTCACAACTTTTTTCTAAAAATGCAAAAACACCTTTCATGACAGATTTTACGCTGCCATCAAAGGTGCTTAAATTTAACTTTATTAAGTTGTGACAATTTCTTCTTCAACAGCTACATCATCATTTAAGCCCACCATTGATTCAGAAATATTACGTGAATTATAGCCAATACGCTCTAATACTGCAATCATATCTACATATAATAAGCCGCCATCTGTTGAACATTCGCCACGGTTCAGACGTTTAATATGTCGTTTGCGCAATTTATGTTCAATTGTAAATGCTTCTTGGCTACGCGCTGCAACTTCATCTTTTTTCGTTGTATCGTATACATCTAACGTCTCTAACGCTTTTTCAAATGATTCTGTTACGAAGTTGAATAACTTTTCAATACCACGTTGTGCATCATCTGTAATGACTATTTCTTTTTGTGCTTGACGATCAATTAAGTCGATATATTCTTTAATACGACTTGATACTTTCAAGATTGAACGGTTGACGTCAAGCATCACTGCCAAGCGTTCGGCGTCTTTCTTATTAACATCTTTTGTTGAAATGCGGACTAAGTAGCTACGAATGCTATCATTAATCGTTTCAACCGCTTGATGTTTCTGTTCAATTTTCTTCAAAAACTTTTTATCAAAGTGTTCAGCATCACGTACATCTTCCATCATAGATTGTACGATTTGACCGACATTTTGTAATTCTTTTTGCGCTTCTTGTAATGCCACACTTGGTGCATGATATACCATATCTTTGTTCAAATGTTGTGGTTTATAATCTTCTGTTACATCTTTACCTGGTACAATTTTCGTTACGAGCCATGCAAGCACACCGACAAATGGTAATTGAATGATTGTGTTCGTTACGTTAAATGCCCCGTGCGCAAATGCAATTGCCATCGCTGGTTTTAAATGCCACGCTTCTTGAATAAAGCCAACTGCATGAATAACGAGCGGTAAAAACAGTGAAAAGATAATCACACCGATAACGTTGAAAATAACGTGTACAAATGCTGCACGCTTCGCCGCTAATGAACCGGCTAAACTAGCTAGGACAGCTGTGACTGTTGTCCCGATATTATCACCTAATAACACAGGAATCGCCCCGTGTAACTCGATTAAACCTTGACCGTAGAACTCTTGTAAAATACCGATTGTCGCACTTGAACTTTGTACGATTGCTGTCAATCCAACACCTGCTAATACACCGTAAAGTGGGTTGTCTGACATGTCTAACATAATTTGTCTAAATCCTTCAAGCTCGGCAAGTGGTTTCACCGCACCACCCATGAATTCTAAACCAAAGAATAGCGAACCGAATCCGAATAAAATACGACCGATGTTGTTGATTTTAGACTTTTTAAAGAAGAAAATTAAAAAAGCCCCTACTGCTAAAATTGGCATCGCATATTCGCCTAAATCAATACCGATAATGAATGCTGTAACTGTTGTACCAATATTTGCACCCATAATTACACCGATTGCTTGCTTTAATGTCATAAATCCTGCTGTTACAAGCCCAATCGTAATAACAGTTGTACCCGAACTACTTTGAATTAAAATCGTTACAATCATCCCTGCTAACACGCCGAGCAATGGATTTGATGTAAACTTATTTAAAATATCACGCAGACGATCACCTGCAGATGCTTGTAAGCCATCACCCATCGCTTTCAACCCGTACAAGAAAATCCCGAGTCCTCCTAAGAACGAGAAGATAACTTCTGTCACTGACATTTCCATGACTTCACCTCAATGAATTATTTGTCTTATGTATTCAATACTGTATGCACTCCAAAGTATGACGGATAATTGTAAATTTAATGTTAAGATGGTGTGAAGTTTGCTTTAATTTCAATCTTATGTAATTTCAACTATAAATTTTAAAGATTTTATATGATTCTGAGTGATTATAAAAAGATACCTGTCGATATGACATTGTTACTAAAAATTGGGTATGATATAACTATTAACAATTTTAAGGAGAATACGTATGATTACTGCTTATAAAAACACTGCCTCGCTTCATGTCGAAACGACAGACAGTTGGGAATCTGCCCAATGGCTCAATGTTGTAAAACCGACACAAGAAGAGATTCAAACTTTGATCAACACTTATGGTTTCCCAAAAGACTTTCTAGAAGATGCGCTGGATAGCGAGGAGAGTTCACGTATTGAATATGATGACGACAGTGGTTACTCATTAATTATTAGTGACTTACCGATTACAAAATCTGGTAAATATAAACTGAAAAGCTTCACAACATTACCATTAGGCATCATACTTGGAAAAAACATTATCGTTACGGTATGTGCCAAACCATTTCCATACTTGGAACACCTCACACAAAAACCGATCAATTTAAGCTATAAGAGCCAATTTGCATTAAAACTAATGTACGATATGGCTGCACAGTACAATAGAAGTTTGCGCTTATTAAACAAAGAACGTCGCCAAGTGGAACATAACTTACAACAACGTGTCACAAACACACGCCTTTATTTACTCAGTGAGATTGAAAAAAGTTTAGTTTATTTCTTAGCTTCTTTGAAAACCAATTCATCTACTATTCGCCATTTATTCCGCTTGCCAGCGATTAAGCGATTTGACGACGATGAAGAACTGTTAGAAGACTTACAAAATGAGCATCAGCAAGCTGTTGAAACGACAGAGTTATATTTACGCATCGTGGAAAGCATGTCTAATTCATACGCTTCACTGCTATCAAATCAGCTGAATACGACGATGAAAACTTTGACGATCTTCACTGTTTTATTAACATTGCCAACACTCGTCTTTAGCTTTTTCGGTATGAATGTCCCGCTGCCAATTGATACACACAGCATGTTGTCATGGGTCATCATTATCGCCATTTCCATTGCGTTAGTAGTCATTATGTTTACCGTGCTATGGCGTAGTAACAAGTTATGATATAAGACGAAAAAAGTGAGTAGCCTTTCCGATAATGGAAGCCTACTCACTTTTAGTTTATTTATAACTCTTCAGCATTTTGATATTTTTTGCGTTTTGATAGTACTAACGTCACAACGATACTCATAACGAATGCGATACACATACCGATGATGTAGTGTGTCCAAGAACCCGGTGCGATAGAAATAACACCTGGAATCCCTGCTGCACCTAGTGCTGTTGCTTTCACTTGGAAGAATGATACATAAGCCGCACCAAGCGCTGAACCGACCATTGCGCCGATAAATGGATAGCGCAATTTCAAGTTAACCCCGAACATCGCTGGTTCAGTAATACCTAGCACTGCAGATACACCTGCTGCAGAAGCAACACCTTTTAACTTTTTGTTTTGTTTAATGAGCATAAATGCTGCAAGCGCTGCGCCACCTTGTGCCATATTAGACATCGCCGCGATTGGGAAGATGAATGAACCACCTGTTTTCGCTTGTTCAGCAATTAATGATGTTTCAATTGCGATAAAGCTGTGGTGCATACCTGTAATAACAATTGGTGCATAGAACAGACCGAAGATAAAGCCACCAATTGCGCCACCCGCTTCATACAAGAATGTTAAACCGTCTGTTAACCAGTAACCCATTGTACGTGTTAACGGTCCTACAAATAAGAACGTTACGAATGATGTAATAAAGATTGCAAATAATGGTGTTAACAAGTTATCCAATACAGTTGGAATAATACGACGTAAACCGCGTTCTAACGTTGCCAAAATATATGATGATACGAGAATTGGTAATACTTGTCCTTGATAACCAACTTGTGCAATAGACAGTCCTAAAAACTCCCATTTAGGAATTGGATCGCCATCTGCAAGTGCGGCAGGATATGTGTAACCGTTCATTAAGTCAGGATGAACCATGATTGCCCCTAATGCGGCCCCTAAGAACGCATTTCCGCCAAATCGTTTCGCTGCACTAAAACCAATTAAAATCGGTAATAACGCAAATGGTGCGCTTGCGAAGATATTAATCATATTCGCAAACTGCGCAAAGTGTGGGTACATATCTACTAAAGATTGTCCTTCAGCAAAAATACCTTTCGCCGTAAAGATATTGTTCAGCCCCATTAACAAACCGCCTGCTACGATAGCAGGAATAATTGGCACGAAAATATCCGATAACATTTTCACAAAACGTTGCAATGGATTTCCTTTTTTCTTCTCTTTCTTCTCTGTTGTTTCTGATTTTTCTTCTGATTGTGAAGCCCCACCAGTCAACTGATCAATTTGTGCATACACTTGATTGACCGTACCTGAACCGATAATAATTTGATATTGATCCGCTGTTGAGAACGTCCCTTTTACGACATCTAAGTCATTTAACGTTTTCTCATCTACAATGCTTTCATCTTTTAAAGATAATCTCAATCGTGTTGCACAATGCCCCATCTCTTCAATATTTTCTTTACCACCAATGGCATCTAAGATTACCTTGGATTCTTTTTCATACGCCATACAAACCCTCCTCAAATTTCACTGCTTTTATATGTTATTTCTTTTTCATTAAATGCCTTTATCACGGTTTTGGAACCGGTACCAAAAGTTCTTGCTTATATTTTACTCACTTTATGTTATAGAATCAATCTAATTCATAAAATTTCTAAAATTTTTTTATATACCTTCATTTGAACGTCACTAAAAAAACATATTTTATTCCAAAAAGCGAACATATGTGCTATATTAATATCACCCTTTTATTATCGACGTTGGCGCTGTTCCCCCTTATCTCGAGCGCTAACATCACAATAAACCTTCTGTAGTACGTCCAACGCATCTTCACTTCAGACACCTACTGGTTAAAACCATTTTTTCATCTCCCAGATCCACCTTAATCATTCCTTTTGTCTAAGTTAGCTTTTCCCTGTTTAAGCTACTCAATTTTTTTAACTTTATGTATCTATTTTTTTATCTCTCTCTGATTCAACATGTTATTTTTTTAGTTGTTTACATCATTTTTTAACCTTTTTAACAATATTGTCGCTGTTGAACCCCTACGAACATGTTAAAACTTTTCAATATAAGACAAAAATATACAATTGCCTATTACACATTGTTACTGCCAATTCGTCAACTATATAATTAAGCATATTTATTACGCATTTTGAGAATGGAAGAGGTTAATTATGCGCGGAATTACAATTGAATTGTCGACACAATGTCAATCCGAAACGTATCGCGTTCTTGACGAGATACAATTACTCGTGTCATTAGATGGTATGCTAGACATCCAACTCAATGGCAGAAGTCGTCATTGCTACAACCATATCGCAATTATTAACAACCTAGACATCGTTAAAATTTCACACGCGCAATCACTCATTAAAGTATGTATCCCTATGCACTTTTTCTCAAAATATCACACGAATTATCATACTGGTTATTTTAATCAAGACCGTTTCACTTCTCACACCAAGGTTACCTCATTGTTAAAACGCATCATCAAAGACGATAATAGCAAGCAGAGCCAAGCACTTATATACGATATATTGAAGATTCTGTTTGAAGAAGCTTACGTTACGACCGAAGCGCTTTATCTACCTGATATGTGTGTCAACAACAAACTGCTCAGTAACATTCTGCAATATATTTACGACCACTTAGATACACGCATTTCGCTCAAAATTTTAAGCGATCATTTCTTTGTTTCGCAATCATACATTTCAATATTATTCACCAAATATTTGGACTTCAGCTTTAAAATATTTTTTATCACTTTAAAGCTCGGCTATTCATTGCAATCTGTGTTAACAACGAATGACACCATTCAAAGTATTGCGATTCAGTACGGTTTTTCAAACTACAGCAATTACTCTAAAATATTTAAAACATACATTGGTGTCAGTCCTGCAGACTATCGCACGCAAGCAGAAGATACCGAATCAATGCTAACCGTATTACCTTTTGATTCGGAACATTTTCTAGGCTATCTCGTACCAGACAGTCTGTCCATCGCACCCAAAAATATTACGATTGATTTAAATGATTTAGTTCAACCAAGCTATACACATGAACGTCAGCTTTATCTTAAAGTTTCAAATATATCTATTTATGATGCCGTAGAATATATGATGATACAGTCAAAAGATATGTCAGAACGTTCTAATTTAACATTGTATTTTCAAGATATAACTGCCAAAGATATGCGATTTACCAACACGGTCGAATTAGAGCGTTTTTGTCGTCTAATGCAACACACACATTTGGCCTATGCTTTTCGTTTTTACAACATCAAGCAATTTGAAAACTTTGATAAGTTATTTTTACAGCCGATTTTACGTGTGATGGCTATGAATCCACATACCTTTACGCCTGAAGATTTAAAATTATCGCTTGTTCTTACGTCTGAACACTTATCAATACGTGAAATAACATTTATTAAGCAACATATGGCAAAGCATTTACCACATTGTCAAATCGCACTTGATTTACAAGCACCTTTCATATCGAATGAACCTGTCATAATAAGTGCGTTACAACGACAAAACATGGCATTCGATTTCTATTGCTTATCCTTTGATGCGTTAGTCAATACACCTTCAACGAATATAACGATGTCACATATCGAGCACGGCATTGAGCACTTCAGACGTCATATTGAGGATGCACATACACCGATTGTTTTAACTGATTTAAGTGAATTAACATTAGAAAAATTGTGGCATACGTCCGCAACATCTGACGCGACGAAGTTTTTGAACTTATTGTTACACATGCCTAGCGATGTGTTAGGGTTAAGTTTATCTCTCACATCATCAGCTAAACAACCGATTGCCTATTACAACCAGCATGGCCATCCGTTGCCTTACAGTTACATTCATGATATGTACCGACATTTTTCGGGACAACTTAATAATCAAACGGAAAATTATTTATTGCGTGATACGGAAGATGCTTATTTACTCTTGTTATTAGAGCCGTGTTACTTCCATAACAATATGGAGTCGTATACACCTCAAACGACAAATTATCAAATCTTAAGCGCTTATACATTAGCAACACAATTAGTTGTAACTTATACGTATGAAGACTTATATTCAAATGTCACGAATGGTATTGCACGTGACATCGAGTTGTATTATTTACCGTCTAAAGATGTTGAGTTGATTCATCAAACATTTCAACTGCAGCCACATATTACAGTTCACAACTTTTTCAACAAAATTTTGCACATTACGTTGCCACCTGAACAAATCAAGTTGATTAAAATTTATAAACATAAAGCAACGAAGAAAACACAAATACTATAAAAGAGTGGTTTGCCCTTTACGCAAACCACTCTTTTTTTACTCGATATATTCATTTTTAGTCGCATACCAACCGAAGATTAACACCATGAGATTCATCGTTAACATAATGATAATACCGATAGACCACGTGTGACTCATATCATAAACCATGCCAATCAGAAACGGCCCAATCGCTGCAATCCAATAACCGACAGATTGTCCAAAGCCAGAAAGCGCCATACTGACACGTGTTGTTTTAGCACGAATAGAAAAGAGTGTCATACATACACTAAAACACGCACCGATACCCATACCAGTCAAAATCATCGCTAAAATTAACAGCCAATAATGATTTGTGAAAAGTAAGCTAAATCCTGTTCCCATCAACGCTACGATAATGTAGACGAGCACACGTTGGCTTTGCATTCTAGCCGCAATAATTGGGAACATAAATGTCATTGGCAATTGCGCAAATTGATTTAACATTAAAAAGTAACCCGCTGATTCAGGCGCAATGCCTTTACTCACTAAAATAGACGGATACCACGCCACAATACTGTAAAACATCATTGATTGGAACGCCATCATCAAAGCAACCGCCCACGCCATTTTAGAACGATAAATTTTTACCGGCTTCTGGTTACTTTGCGTATCTACATCAATTGCCTCCATACTGTCATCCGTTTTTTTCAACTGCGGTAACCAAACGATAATCGCACAAACCGCAATCAATACCCAAAAAACGAGTGATAAACGATAAGACAATGATGACAGTGTAGAAAGTGGGTAACTCAATCCCCCACCGAGACCGGCTGTAAAGTTCATCGTCGCACTATAAATCCCGGTAATCAATCCAATTTGTAGTGGAAAACGCCATTTTGCATACGCTGGCAGTGTGACATTACCAAATGCTATTGCTATGCCTAAGACAACCGTGCCGATAAAAAATGTGGCGACACCACCGCTCACACGCAATACGAGTCCTACAATTGTTAACAACACGGCATAGAATAAGACATGAGGCATCGCATATCGCTCTAATACTTTAGAAGCTACTGGTGAAAAAATACCAAAGATGATAAGCGGAATTGTCGTGATTAATCCGGCAACCCCATTATTGATATGTAAATCTACTTTAATATCATTAATAACAGGGCCAACAGCTGTTAAAGGCGCACGCAATGTCCCAGCAATTAAAACAATACCTATTACTAATAGCCATTGATCTTGTATACGTTTCCCATACAATTGATTGGTCATTCGCAAATCCTCCAGTCATTATTTGTCTTTATCTTATCATAATTGATGCTGTATTTTGGATACGAATTGTGCGCAATTTAGCAAATAAATACTTAACATTGTGCAGCTTAATGATTAAAATGCTATTTTAAAATGATGAACGTCACAATTTTGTCACGTAATATCGTTAGTTATTACTTCCTGTATCCGTTTTCTTCATATACAATAAAACTATCTTTACATAAAGGAGCCTATACCAGATGAAACAAAAACAAACACTTGGTATTGTTATTATTGTTGCGATGCTTGTTGTAACAGCTGGCATTGTGATTGCTATTATGATGTCTAGTCAAAAAGAAACTTACTATGGTTACATGATGGATGACACAACTGCTGAGAAAATCGTTAACGCATCTACAAATGAAGTAGAAGAACACGTTGCGATTACACCAGACGATCAATTTAAACCACAAAAAGGTGATTTCGTGAAACTGACTGCTGAAAAAGATAGCGATCATCATTTCGTTAAGCAAGAAATAGTCGACCACGATGATATTCCACATGGTTTGATGACTAAAATTCACGATATGCATATGGAATCACATCACCATTAATGTTGATGTCTCGACATAAATATTCAAAAGAACCGGTATATTGCCGGTTCTTTTTGTTATGCACTATTTCTTTACGATTGATAAAACAATGACCATTAAAATAATGAGCGCAACGCCTAGCAATTGCCAAATGCCAAATGAAACATTCAACCATACGACGGACGTCAACAATGCGGTAAGCGGCTCGATCGTCCCAAGCAAGCCCGCTTCATGTGGAAATAAATAATGTAAACTGTCGATATAAAACCAAAATGCGAGCATCGTCCCAAAAATAATCGCAAACCAAAAAAGTAGATGCGTTTGTGTTGACCAACCTGACAAATCGACTTGCCATGGTGGATGCACAAAACTTAAAGCGATGCCACCAATGAACATAGCCCAACCAACAACACTTAACGAACCCCAACGTGCTAACAATTTCACTGGGTAAATTGTATAAAATGCAAGTGCGATGGCAGACAATAACCCCCAAATAATCGCAAGTTTCGGTACTTGTAAATTTTCCAAATACCCATTAGTTAAAAGTAGATACGTTCCTGACAAGGCGAGGACAATGGCAAGTGCTTCTTTTATACCAAACGTCGTCACTTTCGTTAGAACTAAGTAAAAAATAATGAAAATAGGTCCTAGATATTGTAACAAGGTTGCTACTGCAGCATTTCCGTAATTGATGGATGACATAAACGTATATTGTACAGCGAGCATGCCTAAAATACCGTAAATAATCATTTGTAAGGCAGCACGCTTATCCCACCAAACCATAAAAACCTTCATTCCCTGTGTCATAAAGGCAATTACAATCAGCAAAAAGCCTGAAATGACGAGTCGAACAGCGACAAACCATGACACATCTATATGTGCATGTTGAAAGAGCCATTGGGATACCGTCCCACCAACACCCCAAAAGGTTGCACCGATGATAACGAGCAAATAACCGAGCCAGCGTTTTTCATGTTGTTGTGTCATATGCGTCCCCCTAACGTTATTTTTATCAATCTAACATGTTTTGACTAGAATAGACAATCCCATTTTATTTTGTGGCAAAGGAAAAACCTTGCTGTGCATATCACTTTACACAACAAGGCGATTTTATTGATGGCTTACCAGATGATTTCATCAACAACATCATCCGTTAACGCTTTAACAACTTCTGCCACAAGCTTCACGGCTTGTTCGTAGTCTGACTGGCTCATAACTGAAACATTTGAATGCATATAGCGGAGTGGCACTGACAATGCGATAGATGGTACACCGTCTAATGTTGTGTGAATATTTCCGGCATCTGTGCCACCACCTGGTAATGAATCCCACTGTAAAGTAATATCATGTTCTTTTGCGACTTTTTTAATATGGCGAATCAGCCCAACATGTCCGATATTACTTGCGTCCATATTCAAAATAAGTGGTCCTTTCCCTAACTTCACATCGCCATCTGATGTCATGCCTGGCGTATCATACGCAACACCCACATCGACCGCAATAGCAAGGTCTGGTTTAATCTTGTGCGTCGCTACTTTTGCACCACGTAAACCGACTTCTTCTTGAACATTCGCACCTGCAACTAAGTTAACAGCTAAATCTTCATCTTTTAACGCTGCCAATACATCTACTGCCAGTGCACAGCCAAAGCGATTATCAAATGCTTTCGCCGTCATATAGTCTTCATTTAATAATGTCTCAAACTCTGAGTATGGTGTAATCATATTACCAATTTCAATGCCTGCCGCTTCAACTTCTGCTTTATCACGTGCACCAACGTCGATAAACATACTTTTGATATCAACCGGTTTGTTACGCTCTTCATCTCCAAGTACATGCGGTGGTTTTGAACCGATAATACCACGGATTTTTTTACCTTCATCTGTCGTAACCGTCACTTTTTGTGAAAGCATCACTTGGTTCCACCAACCACCAATTGGCGTAAATTTAATAAAGCCATTGTCATCAATCTTCGTCACTATAAAACCAATTTCATCTAAGTGCCCCGCAATCATAAGCGTACGTTGCCCTTTTTGAGAAATCTTTTTCCCAAAAACACCACCGAGATTGTCATAAATCATCTCATCACTATTAGGTTCAAGTAATGCAGTCATTGCCTTTTTGACATCATATTCATGCCCAGCAATCCCATCAAGATCTGTTAAGTGCTTTAATAATTTCTTTGTTTCTGTCATCATTCATACACCCCTTTATTCTCTCTATCTCCAATCATACCAAAAAGACACAATATTTTGTATATTGGACATCCACTCGTAGATAAAATAAAAACCCTGACAACGCTGTGTCCAGCCCAAACTTTGCCAAGGTTTTTAAACACCTTATTTCATTTTGTAGTTTTCATCAAAGAAGTTATATTTCGCTTTTTTATCATGCTTTTTCGTTTCAGTATTGAAGCCTTGTAAGAACAAACCACGTTTTAAATGTATCGGTTGCGCAATGTATGTGTTTTTCTCATCACCTTCTAATGTAAGTTCCTTATAGAAAATACCTTTACGCGGATCATAATCTTCTTTTTCTTTAATGATTTTACTATCCAAGTGCTGCTCTGTTAAATACTGGTCGATTAATTTTAAGTTTTGACTCTTTTGATACCCTTTATAGCCAAAAAATCCCGCTCCAACCAGAATAAACAGGACAATCGCTGCGAATATAAAACCGATAATTTTCTTTGCCATTTTGTGCGCCTCCAAAATTGGTATATATGCTACATCTTAACACAATTCAAGCGTTTTCAGTACCCACTCATCTTCGCGTCACATAATCGTTAGAAATCTATGCGTTTATCAAATGATTTGAATATACAATATGAAAACCTTTACAATAAATTAAGTGACAACTTTATGAATGGAAGGAGCATTCTTATGCATACATTATGGCAAACACCTGAAAGTCGTGCTGCTTTATTAAAACAACTGGTAGCACATGATAGCGTCACACACTCCCAAGGTGAACAAACATTTCCTACAATGATTCGTGACTTATTAATGCAACTCCCATATTTTCAACAACACCCTGAATACATAACACTGACACCCACAGATGATGCACGTCATGCTGTGGTCGCACTATACAAAGCACCAAAAGCAACACAAACGATTACGCTCATCAGTCATTTCGATACGGTTGGTATAGAAGACTACGGTGCATTACAATCACAAGCTTTTGATATGGACAAACTGACAGCCACTTTTCAAGAAGATATGCGCTATTTAGATGATATGAGCAAAGCCGATTTACGCTCTGGTGATTACTTATTCGGCCGTGGTGCCATGGATATGAAGCCTGGATTAATGTTACATATGTCCCTCATTGAAAAGGCCATTCTTGAACAATGGGACGTCAACCTTGTATTAATGACTGTGCCAGATGAAGAAGTGACGTCTAAAGGCATGCATGCGGCTGTTGCCCATGTAGCGCAACTTTGTCAGCAACATGACTTATCTATTGCACTCCATTTGAACAGTGAACCAACATTCCAACAAGCACATTATGATACCAACCATTATCACTACACAGGTTCAATCGGTAAAATTATGCCAAGCGTGCTTGTCTATGGTCGTGAAACCCATGTTGGGACACCTGCCAACGGGCTAAGTTCCAATTTTATTTTAAGTTATATTCAGCAAGAAATTGAGTATCATACACGCTTTCAAGAATGCTTTGAAACGGAAGAAACGCCATTGCCCGTGAGCTTGCGTGTTGCAGATATGAAGCAACATTATGATGTACAAACACCTTTCCGTTCTGTTGCGCTCTTTAATATGTTCTTATTTAAACGCAATGCGAATGAGATTTTTGAAAACTTCAATGAGGCGGTAGCCCAAGGATTAGAAAAAGGACTTGCACAATATCGACAACGTATCGCAAATACTGATGGCACAGCGCTCAATATGCAGTTGATGACTTACGATGCTTTACTGAAATATGCTATTGAACATTATGGGCAAGCAACCGTTGATAAACTGATTGCTGAAAATATTGCAACGGAGACAGAACCGCATTTGCAGTCTATCGCAATTGTAGATGCACTGACGCAACAATGCCGTGGGTTAGGCCCTACTGTTGTGACATTCTTTGCACCGCCTTATTATCCGGCAACAAATGCTTCTTACCATCCACTGACAGAGGCGTTAAGTGCAACCATCAATGAGACATCTCAGAAGCATTTCGGTCGTACATCTAAACGCATTCATTACTTTAATGGTATTAGTGATTTAAGTTATGTAGCGCTCTCACCAAATGGATCAGGTTTTGAAGCCTATGAACAGCAGACACCTGTGTTCAATCAAACATACACAATTCCATTTGAAGCGATTGAAAAAATTCAAGCGCCAATGCTAAACTGCGGCCCTATCGGCAAAGATGCACATAAAGTGACCGAACGCATTCATACGAAAAGTGCGTTTGAAGAATTGCCAATACTTTTAACAACGATCATTAAAAAACATTTTTTATAGATACGTAAACATTTAAAAATACACAGTATTTAACGCGCTTGTTAAATACTGTGTATTTATTGTTATATGATTAACGTACAACTGCTGCTTTTTCGCGTTTAGATAAGTGGAACATTGTTCCTAATGCTACAACACCGAAAACAGCAAGTAAGAAGAATGCTAAGTTGCTGCTTCCTGTCATTGATGTGACAGCTGAGATCACAAGTGGTGGGAAGAAACCACCAAGGCCACCCATCATTGATACGATACCATTTGCAACACCCGCTTCTTTAGCGAAGTAATGTGGTACAAGTTTGAAAATCAAACCATTTCCGATACCTGCACAAACACTTACAGTTAAACATCCGACTGTAAATAATACCATGCTATCTGATAAACCAATGATTACAGCACCCACAACCATAAATGAGAAGAATACTTTTAACATTGTTACAGCATCGAATTTGTCTCCTAACATACCACCTACCGGACGTAGGAATGTTGCTAATGCAATGAAGACACCTGTACGGATACCTGCATCTACTTTGTCTACGCCGAAGTGTTCTACTAAGAAGTTTGGTAAGAATAGACCGAATGCTACGAATGCACCGAATGTGATGAAATACCAGAAACTTGTGTAGTACAACTTATAGTTACCTAATAATTTTCGTGATTGTTCTACTAACGGTACTTTTACTTTTGGTTCATTACCGTCACCCAATAAGAACATAATAATCGCAAATACGACCATAACTGCTAAGTAACTCATCACTGTGTTTTGCCAACCGATAATACCTGCGATTGGTGGTGCTAAGAACGCTGATACAGCTGTCCCTAGGTTACCCATACCGTAAATACCATTTGCTAGACCAACCTTGTCTTTGGCAAAATATTTCGGAATAGATGTCACACCTACTGAGAAAATCGCACCGCCGACACCTAGGAAGAAACCAGCAAACATTAAGTTACCCGGTGTTGACGCTTGACTTAATAGGAAAATCGGCACAAGTAACACGATGAAACTTGTGAAAAATACCCATTTCGCACCAACGATATTTGTTAAATAACCGAACGGCACACGTAATACTGAACCTAAAATAACAGGAATTGCTAAAATAATTGATAATTGTCCACTTGTTATTTCAATGTCCTGGGAAATAAATGGCATTAATGGTGCAATGATTGTCCATGCCATGAACCCAGCAACTAAACTGAGCGTTTGAAGCCCTAACTGCAAACCAGCTTTTGACTTATCCATATTGATTCACCTTTTTCTGTAATAGATCTCTTGTATCAAAAAGGCTATACTGTGTTCATTTTTGATACGTTTGTTCATTTCTCAGTGTAACGTTATTGTGAAATACATAACATAAGGACTTACCCTATACCGACGAAGGGGTATCCCCTAACACAAAACAGACACAAATGAGATCTATGTAACCACTAAAATGGCGGATTCATCCAATCATAATTCACCAAGCTAGGCATACCACGTGTTCACCCCCCACATGATTCAAAGCATTTATCCCTTATTTAGGCATATGCATAAAATCGTTTTCTCTAAACGACAAAATGCTTTTCAAATATATATTTCAAACAATAATAATGATATAAAAAAACGCTATGATGACAATGGATAAATACCTATTTGATATGTGTTTTGAATATAGTTCTAATTAGCTTTATTTATTTTTTAAACAACAAATTTTGCGCAACAAAATATTTTGTCGCGAAAAGATATTACATTTTAATAAAAAGTGTTACTTTATTGTTGTCAACTCACTTAGAGGGGAAGACAGTACTAAATAAAGAAAGAGGTAAAACGCTATGTTCAAAAAAATATTTGCAACATTGAGTTTAGTTACAACGATATGCTTGTTCAACAACAGTCATATCACATCAGCTGCTGAAGCGACGGATACTTTAGATTCAGTGGAAACAACTGATATCACAACACCAACATTCGACGATACAACGACATCAGATGATATATCGGAAGCAGCAGAAAATATGGAACAACCTACATCAATCATTGATGCGTCACTTGAAGTTACTGACAATCCTGATAATACAACATCGACAATGAGCGACACTTCTGAGGCAATAGACAATCCTAATAATACGACTTCAACAATTGATGACTCTTCTGATGTAACAGAAGCACCTACACCTACTATTGAAGGTATGCCTAAAGAAAATTTAAAACCATTCGTGGCCGATACTTCATCTAATGAAAAAGTTATTGGGGTAGATAGCCGAACAGTTGTCAAAAACTATTTAGCAAACCCCTATAAAAAAATTGTCCTTCTAAAAATGCATTTTAAAACCGGCTTTTTTTCTGGTACTGGCGCGATGATTAATAAAAATACCGTTTTAACAGCCGCACATAATGTATATGATTATGCGTCAAAAAGTTTTGCTGATCAAATTACTGTTTTAGCTGGTGTAGCACCCGGCAAGATTCCTTTAGGCACAGCAACAGCAATCCAAAAATTTGTTCCTGACGAATGGATCAATTCCGGGGCTTCAGAACATGATTTTGCTGTATTAAAGTTAAATAACGACTTAGGCAATAAAACTGGCTTTTTTACTTTTTCACAAGACATTTCACTTAATCAGCCACTACAAATTGCTGGTTATCCTGGAGATAAAAAAACTCATACACAATATACAGGAAAAGGTACTTTATTAGACTTTAACAAAGACAACCTTTTTTATAATGTAGACACTTATAACGGAGAAAGTGGGAGTCCTATTTTGAATGCACAAAATGAGATTATAGGCGTTCACACGAATGGTCCTGGTGGCTACAATTATGGAACACGTATAAACAATGACAAATTAGCACTTATCAAACAATGGAGTATTGATCCAAAACCTGTTAAACATGATAAAGACATTACAATCACTAAACCTAACATCAATATAGGGAAAGATTTAAACGTATACACGCCCCATTCTAATAAAAATAGCAAGTTACGTAAGCCATATCAGCCAAAATATATTTATACACGTCCAAATGTTTATACATATCTATCATTACTTAACAATTATAATGATTTAAAAAGATACGTGAACAAAGTGGAAAAGAATGATTTATTTGCTACAAAGGCCAACAGATATGTAAAACCAACTTCAAAAAAAGCTGTAATATGGACGTCTCTGGATGTCAAAAAAATCACACAAAGTGCTAAACGCTACAACAAAGCATTTAAAGTAACGGGTATCTACACGCTCAAAAAAGGAAATATTATGTTTTATACGATCGAAACAATAAATGGCTCGGTTACGTTAATAGTCAAGCCACAAGATAAAATGAAAGGCTTCTAATCATACAAATAACCTATGCAACATATGACGCAGTACTCGTATCAATCAAACATTGATAGAAAAATAAATCCTTTTCTTATGGGCATATGCATAAAAGCGTTTTCATTCAATATGCAACTTAATTCGTTATCATCAATTTGGTGTAATCATCATCATCAAGAAAAACGCTGTAATGACTATGGATAAAGCCTCATATAACTAGACTGGCAAACACAATTTTTATCAATTTTACTCCCCTTTTTTGAAATAACAGATCTATTAGTAAAAATTTTTCACACAAAAAGATATTGCATATTGATAAAAAGTGTTACTTTATTGTTATCAGCTCAATTAGATAGAAAGACGAGTAATAAATTGGAAAAGAGGAAGAACCGATGATCAAAAAAGTGTTTGCGACATTAAGTTTAGTCACAACAATTTGCTTGTTCAACAACGTGCAGGTCACATTTGCAGAAGAAACTAGTGCTACATTAGAGTCAGTGGACACAACTGATGTAACACTAACACTCGATGATATGCCTAAATCTGATGAATTACCAGAAGCAGCAGAACCTTTCGAAGCACCTACATCTACCATTGATGAGCCAACTGAAGTAGTTGACAACCCTGACATTACTACACCAGCTCTTAGTGATACTTCAGAAGCAACAGATAATCTTGATAATACGACACCAGTAATTGACGGCTCTTCTAAAGTAACAGAATCATATGAAACACCTACTACTACCATTGACACACCTATAGAAAGTGCCCCTGATACTTCATCTAATGAAAAGGTTATTGGGGTAGATAGCCGAACAGTTGTTAAAAACTATTTAGCAGATCCCTACAAAAAAATTGTTCTTTTAAAAATGCATTTTAAAAACGGATTTTTTTCTGGTACTGGCGCAATGATTAATAAAAACACTGTTTTAACAGCGGCACATAATGTGTACGACTTTGCTTCAAAAAGTTTTGCTGATCAAATTACTGTTTTAGCTGGTGTAGCACCTGGAAAACTCCCTTTAGGAACAGCATCAGTTATACAAAAATTTGTCCCTAAAGAATGGATAAATTCTGGGTCTTCAGAACATGATTTTGCTGTGTTAAAACTAGATAACGATTTAGGCAATAAAACTGGCTTTTTTACTTTTTCATCAGACGTTTCAATTAATCAGCCGATACAAATTGCTGGTTACCCTGGAGACAAAGAATCCAATACACAATATTCAGGAAAAGGTAAGCTAATTAGAGTTACAGACCATAATCTTTATTATGATGTAGACACATATAATGGTGAAAGTGGCAGTCCTATATTAAATGACAAAAATTTGATTATAGGTGTACACACTGCTGGTCCTGGGGGATACAACTTTGGAACACGTATAAACACCGCAAAATTAGCCCTCATTAAACAATGGAGCGCTGACATACAAGAACTGAAATACGATAAAAAAGTCACAATTTCCAAGTCAAAAATTATCGTATGGAAAGACTTGAAAATCCATGACCGAGTTAATGATAATAGCCTCACATTAGGTAGAGTTTGTATTGCTAAAAATGAATATATCCATCCAAATGGATACAGATACTTGTCTTTATTTGACCATCGTAATAACTTTCTCGGCTATTTTAATACAAACGATGTAACAGACTTAGTAGCAGTAAAATTCGACAAAAATGTAAAAATAATTTCAAAAGATTATGGCATTTGGGGAAACTTTTTCTGGAATAAGAAATTGGGGCTCACTTCAAAATACTACAATCAAACGCTAAAAGCCAAATACGTATACACACTTGGAAATGGCGCTAAGTATTATTCTCTATACGATCAAAACAATAAGTGGATTGGCTACGTTAACAGTCAAGCCACAAGATAAAAGGAGTGAAAATGATGTCAAAGAAAACAATTTGTGTCTCTTTATTAGCAACAGCTACTTTAACTGGATTAGCAAACAATACTTTTGCTGCGACAAATCAAACTGATCCACATACACTTACAGATTATGATATTCTCAATGCTCCGGCGACACCTGTCGGAGAAGAACCACCTTACTTATCAAATAGCATGACAACTGGCGGAGAGGATCCAACATCTTTAGGCTCTGCTAGTCACAATCAAAATTCTAATGGCAACGAGCCAACCAATAATGTGATAAATGGTTCTACATCAACTACACCTGTTCAAACACCACCGCAACAAGTGACACCAGATAATATCACACCACAGCCAGCTCAAACACCAACGACATCACATACGAATTCGAAAGTATTGCCAAATACTGGCGGGGGTACACAAACATCAACACTTGCTATCTTTAGCATATTATTATTAGGCGGTTCTCTTTTGGCTTATCGTCCAGTTACAACTTTATTCAAATCTAAACAATAAATGATTATAACTTAACACCCCGATACTTCAAGTTGCTTTGTTGCACTTGTTGTGTTGGGGTGTTTTTTTGCCAATAAAAAAAGCAATCTCGTTTGTAGGAACACAGACAAAATCGCTTTTTACATATTTAAAAATCAAGTAGTTTCTTTTTCAATGCATATTCGACAAGCTCTGGTTTCGATTTTAAATCAAGCTTATCCATGATACGTGTTTTATGTGCTTCAACGGTCTTAACTGATACGAAGAGTTTTTCGGCAATGTCTTTATTGCCGTAGCCTTTCGCAATAAGTGGCAGAATCTCCAACTCTCTTTTGGACAGTATTTTAAAGGGGTCATTTGAATAAGTATCATCATTAGAAGATTGTACAAACTCTTTCACTAATGATGTGGTCATCTTAGGATCAATGTATGTTTGACCTTTATAAACCGTTCTAATTGCCAATAACAGTTGTTCATCGGGTGCGTTTTTTAAAATATAGCCACTTGCACCGCTTCTCAAGACATGAAATAGATATTCTTCGTCATCAAACATCGTTAGAATTAATATCTTTGTGTCTGGAAAACTGTCTCGTATTTTACTCGTTGCAATCAAGCCTGACTCACCTGGGGGCATACTCAAGTCCATGATCAGTACATCAGGTTCATGTTCCATCACTTTTTGATACGCCTCTACTCCATCTGCAGCAGTTCCAACGACTTCCATATCTTCTTGGAAATTCAAAATCATCGAAAACCCTGTGCGTACGACCGCGTGATCATCTGCAATTACGATCTTCATGCGCTTATTCCCCTCACTTTTGGTTAATCGGTACATCAAGTGACACAATCGTACCTTTGCCTTTTTGTGTTTCAATATCAAGGTGTCCATTAACCAGTTCAGCACGTTCATTCATACCATAGAGACCGAGTCCTGAACCTTTTGGCGAATCACTCGGTTCAAATCCTTGTCCTTGATCAGATACTTCCGCATACAACGTGTCTTCTGTACGTCTGATTGACACATCGACTGAATCGACACCCGCATATTTCATCGCATTAAATACCGCTTCTTGTACAACGCGATAGACAACCGTTTCAATTTCACTATCAAAACGCTGTGGCATCATATCAAAATGATAGTTCACAACTAAGCCATAGTTCGACTCAAGTTGTTTGAAATATGACTTAAATGCCGCATCTAAGCCAAGATCATCTAATGACGATGGTCTCAACTCTAATGATAGATTGCGAATATCATCAATCAGTTTCGTCATCAAACCTTCAATATTTTTCGCACCAGCGAGTAACGTACCCATTTCTTGTTGATATTTCAAAAGACGTAATTCAACATTCACATTGATCAGTTCTTGCACGACACCATCATGTAGTTCTCGTGAAATACGTTTGCGTTCATTCTCTTGTGCAGCGATTGTCTTTTGTATCATATTACGTTGATACAATTTTTCTTGTCGCTGTATCTGTGGTGTCACATTTTGTAATGTAAAAGCTTTAATCTGGTTCGCTTCATCAATCGTTTGATACGTTGCTGTAAACGGTTCGACTTTGTTATCAGTTGTCTTCATAAACACTTGAAAAGCTGTATTGCCAACTTCTTCTGAGTCTAGAAAACAGTTATAACACGTGCGTAAAGCATGCTCATTCGTATAGCCTTCACAACGACCACAAATCGTATTGGAAATACCACTCAAATCATTTTCAGGCGATATTACGCGCTCTGCTGCTTCATTCATATAGATAACCTTTCCCTCGGCATCTATGAACAAAATCATTTCAGACGTACGATGATAATATGCGTTTAAAAATGTTGAAAGTTTACCAAGTTGTTGCTGTTGTGTCATTATTGCATCACCTTATCCTCGCTCGTTAAACTGCCTATTCCTCTAATCTCAGATATATCTCTTGCAATTTTTGGCAATGGTGTATTGTCACGTTGCCCAAATAACAACACCCCTTTGACACGGTGATTGTGCCAAAGCGGTATTGCAATCATGGAAGTGAGTTGTTCACTAATCAGTATCGGATAGTTAAACAAAGCACTTTGAATCTGCTGTTCGTTCGCATCTGTAATAATCATCGGCTTCCCTGTTTTCATAACATTGCCCGCTACGCCACGTCCATAGCGCAATTCGATGCGTTGATATCTTTCATTCAAGTTGCCTGACACGTATCTCCACTTGATCTTCGTGCCAACATGATCTTCTGTAGGTAATGCGATACCAGCAAAGTCAAATTGATATCTGAGACGTAATCTATCTAACTCGTTTTGATAATCATGTTGAGAAAAATCAATCTGGTTCACGGTCATCACTCCATATTAAATTTTGTGTTTACGATAAATAATATAACTACGGCTCGCATAAGTCAATGGTACACTCCACACATGTACTAAACGTGTGAATGGCCAACAAGCCATAATTGTAAATCCTAATATAACGTGCAATTTAAATGCAAGTGGTACATTCATCATTAAGCTTGCATCTGGACTCAGCATAAAGAGACCTCTAAACCAGATAGAAATTGATTGACGATAATCAAATTCTGGTACTGTTGCATTCGTTACTAACGTTGCATAACAACCAACAAACACAATCAGTAACAATAAGAAGTTAACAAAAATATCTGACGCTGAACTTAGACGACGTACGTTTTGTTTCGTCACACGTCTCGCAGTTAATAGAAACATACCTATCAACGTCATTATACCAAAAATACTACCGATATACACAGCACCGATATGATAGATGTGATTATTAACCCCTACACTTTCTAACCAATGCGCTGGGATTAACAATCCAACGACATGTCCGAAAAATACTGGAATAATTCCTAAGTGAAATAAAAGACTTCCCCACTTAAGCTGCTTTTTTTCAATAAACTCACTCGACTTTGCTGTCCACGAAAATTGATCAAACTTATAACGTGCAATGTGACCAATTACAAAGATTGCAAGGCAGAGGTATGGGAAGATTACCCACAAAAACTGATTAAACATGTTGTTTCACCTCATCATCTTCTACTATACAGCGCTTCAATGTTTCACGAAGTCCACGAATTAAATGGCTGTATGGATTACCTTTTTCTTCTAAATATTTCATGATTGGGTATGTGCCATCTTCAATAATCATAATGATCAGCTGCATATTTTCTTGTGCACGACTATCACCATCCACATTCGCTGCGTATAAAAACTCTAGCATTAATGGTAAATAATCCGATAGCTCATTAGATGGCATCTCAAGGCCAAACATTTCGTATAAGACCTTGAGTTTTGCCAACATTTGACCGCGCTCTTTTTGCGTATCAAACTTATTGAACGTCATATAGAGCGTTGTTTTTTTGTTGAAGTCAAATGTATCAGTGTACAGTGCTTGAATGTCTGACAAGCTTCTTTCATACATCAAATCACGATAAGTCATCACATGAGGATACGCTGGGTGATCCTCAGTGAAAACTTCATCAAATGTCTTTGGGTGGAATGTTAACTTCTCCGGGAAACTTAATTGCTGACTCATAAATCCTAAAGTGTCTTTATAGTGTTTCAGCATTTCAAGATTAATCACGGAAAATCCCTCCATAGAAACTTTCGTTGTACATTTCTTGACCTGACTTGTTGCTTGCGCCTACTGGTACGCCACAACCATCACAGTTAGAACCGAAGTACTCGCCGCCGTATCCTTGGCTACCTTGTGCAGCATATGTGTCCATGTATTGTTCTTTGTGAGATGTTGGAATAACGAAACGATCTTCGTGTTTTGCGATTGCAAGTAAGCGATACATATCTTTCGCTTGACGTTCCGTTAAACCTACACGTTCTAGACGTGATACATCGAATTCACGACCTGTGTTTTGTGCACGCATGTAGCTTCTCATCATTGCCATACGTTGTAATGAACCTTTAACAGCTGTTGTATCACCTGCTGTAAATAATTCAGCCAAGTATTGAACTGGTAAACGCATTTCTTCAATTGCTGGGAAGATTGCGTCTGGGTTATTACCAGAGTTTTTACCTTCAAAGTAGTTCATGATTGGGCTAAGTGGTGGGCAGTACCATACCATTGGCATTGTGCGATATTCTGGGTGTAATGGGAATGCCAATTTGTATTCAATCGCTAATTTGTAGATTGGAGAGTTTTGTGCTGCTTCAATCCACTCTTGTGCGATGCCATCTTTTTCAGCTTGTTCAATGACTGCTTCATCAAATGGGTTCAAGAATAAGTCTAATTGTTTTTCGTATAAATCTTGTTCGTTTTCAGCTGATGCTGCTTCTTGTACGCGGTCTGCATCATAAAGTAAGACACCTAAGTAACGCATACGACCTGTACATGTTTCAGAACATACTGTTGGTAAACCAGCTTCAACACGTGGGAAACAGAATGTACATTTTTCAGCTTTGTTTGTTTTCCAGTTGAAGTAAACTTTTTTGTATGGGCAACCTGTCATACAATAGCGCCATCCACGACATGCGTCTTGGTCAACAAGTACGATACCGTCTTCATCACGTTTGTACATTGCACCTGATGGACATGATGCCACACAGCTTGGGTTCAAGCAGTGTTCACATAAACGTGGCAAGTACATCATAAATGTTTGATCGAAGTTGAATTTAATTTCTTCTTCAATTTTTTGAATGTTAGGGTCTTGCGGTCCAGTAATGTGACCACCCGCTAAGTCATCTTCCCAGTTTGGACCCCAGTCGATGTCCATGCGTTGACCTGTCATCACTGAGTGCGCTTTCGCAACTGGTGTATGTTTAGAATCTTTCGCAGTTGTTAAATGCTCATAGTTGTATGTCCATGGCTCATAGTAGTCTTTGATCACTGGCATATCTGGGTTGTAGAAGATTTTACCTAATGCAATCTTGTTAATACGTGTCCCAGATTTTAATTCTAACTTGCCGTTTTTATTAAGTGTCCAGCCACCTTTATATTGCTCTTGGTCTTCCCAACGTTTTGGATAACCAATACCCGGTTTCGTTTCTACGTTATTGAACCACATATATTCAGCACCCGGGCGGTTTGTCCATGTGCTTTTACATGTCACACTACATGTATGACATCCAATACATTTATCTAGGTTTAATACCATTGCTACTTGTGCTTTAATCTTCAAGCCAATCCACCTCTTTCATCTTTCTCACGGCAACGTATACGTCACGTTGGTTACCGATTGGTCCGTAATAGTTAAATGAATAACTGATTTGTGCATAACCACCCATAAGTTGTGTTGGTTTTAGGTGAATACGTGTTGGTGCGTTGTGTGAACCACCGCGTGTACCAGAAATTTCTGATCCTGGTGTTTCAATATGTTTATCTTGTGCATGGTACATAAACATTGTGCCGCGTGGCATACGGTGTGATACAACTGCACGTGCCGTTACAACACCGTTTCGGTTATAAACTTCTAACCAGTCGTTGTCGTTAATATCATGTTGTGCCGCGTCTTCATTAGAAATCCAAACTGTTGGACCCCCACGGAATAGTGTCAACATGTGTTGGTTATCTTGATATGTTGAGTGGATATTCCACTTACCATGCGGTGTTAAATAACGTAATACGAGTGCATCTACGCCACCTTTAACTTCTTTATCTTTCGTACCGAATACCATTGGTGGCAACGTTGGTTTGTAAACTGGTAAAGCTTCACCGAACTGTTGGAATACCTCATGGTCAATGTAGTAACTTTGACGACCTGTCAATGTTCTAAATGGTACGAGACGTTCAATATTTGTTGTGAATGGTGAGTAACGACGACCTTGTTTGTTAGAACCTGGGAATACCGCTGTTGGAATAACTTCACGTGGTTGTGATGTAATATTCAAGAACGTAATTTTCTCAGATGCACTCTCTGCAGAAATATCTTTTAATTCCATACCTGTTTGTGCTTCAAGATCTTCGTATGATTTTTGTGATACACGGCCGTTTGTCGCAGAAGATACATTTAAAATAACGTCTGCTACTTTACGTGCTGTGTCGATACGTGGCTTATTGTTTTTCACTGTATCGTCTTCCCACTTACCAACCATACTGCGTAACTCATCATATTCTTCTTTAACTGAGAAGCTAACGCCGTGCGCGCCGACTTTACCATTTTCTAATAATGGACCGACAGAAATGAATTTGTCATGTACGTCAGTGTAAGTACGATCGACAACCGCAAATCCTGGCATTGTTTTACCTGGAATGGCTTCTACTTCGCCTTTTGTCCAGTCTTTAATCTTACCGTAAGATAATGAGATTTCTTGTTTTGAGTCGTGTGCTAACGGTGCTGTTACAACATCTTTATACGTACCAGTTAAGTGTACACGTGACATTTCAGAGAACGTCTTACTCAATGTTTTGAAAATATCCCAGTCAGAACGTGATTCCCATAACGGATCGATTGCCGGATTGAATGGGTGAATGAATGGGTGCATATCTGTTGATGAAATATCGTGTTTTTCATACCAAGTTGCTGCCGGTAACACGATGTCTGAATACAAAGGTGTTGCCGTCATACGGAAGTCTAATGACACAAGTAAGTCTAACTTACCAACCGTATCTTCGCCCCATTCGATTTCTTCTGGTTTTACTCTTTCGTTTGGTTCCGCCATTAATGCAGACTTCGTACCTAATAAATGTTTCATAAAGTACTCTTGTCCTTTAGCCGAACTTGAAATTAAGTTAGAACGCCATACGAATAATGATTTTGGATGGTTTCTACGTAAATCAGGGTTTTCAACTGCAAATTTTGTTTTACGTGATTTCACATCTTCTAATGCACGTGCTAATACCGCTTCGTTCGTAAACTCGCCAGCATCACGTGCTTCTTCACCCCATAACAAGCTGTTACGATCAAATTGTGGATATGATGGTAACCAACCATTACGTGCTGCTAGAACGTTATAGTCTGCAGGGTGTTGTAATTTAATGTTTTCAGCAAGCGGAGATGCTAAACGATCTACGCCAGACTCTTCATATTTCCATTGATCTGTCGCAAAGTAGAACCAACTTGTACCGTTTTGTAAACGTGGTGGCCCTTGCCAGTCTTTTGCGAAAGCGATTGTGCTCCAACCTTCAATTGGACGACATTTTTCTTGACCTACATAGTGCGCCCAACCACCGCCGTTCACACCTTGGCAACCACATAACACAACAAGGTTTAAGATTGAACGGTAAATAGTATCAGAGTTGAACCAGTGGTTAATACCCGCACCCATGATAATCATTGAGCGGCCACCTGTATCAATCGCATTTTGTGCAAATTCACGTGCAACTTGTGTTACAACACTTGCTTTCACGCCTGTCACTTTTTCTTGCCATGCAGGTGTGTAGAATGATGTTGCATCTTCAAAGCCTTTTGCTTCTAATTCATGACCGAAACGTTTCACACCATATTGTGCTGTCATTAAGTCATAAATTGTTGTAACGAGTGTTTCTTCGCCGTTTGCCAATGTCATTTTGCGTACTGGAATTGGACGTTCAAATACACCGTTGCCAGCGTTGTCGAAGTATGGGAATTGAATCGTTGCAAGCGCATATTCACCTGTCGCAACTGTCATCGCTGGGTCGATTTTCTCACCTTGTTCGTTTTCTAACTTAAGGTTCCACTGCTTGCCTTCTTCCCAACGTTGACCCATTGTACCGTTTGGCACTTGAATTGTATCTGTGAATGTATCGAATACAACTGGTTTCCATTCACTGTTTTCTGACGTACTGCCAAAGTCACTTGAACGTAAGAAACGTCCCGCTTTATAACCTTTCTCATCCTTATCTAAACGAATCACGAAAGGCATATCCGAATATTGTTTCGCATAGTTGATAAACATTTCAGACGGTGTGTCTTCATAAAACTCTTGTAAAATCACGTGCGTCATCGCTTGCGCAATCGCTGCGTCTGTACCAGGATTTGGCGCTAACCAGTTATCCGCAAACTTTACGTTTTCCGCATAGTCTGGTGCGACAGAAACAACTTTTGCCCCTTTATAACGAACTTCCGTCATAAAGTGTGCGTCTGGTGTACGTGTTAATGGTACGTTAGAACCCCACATCATGACGTATGACGCATTGTACCAGTCACTTGATTCAGGTACGTCTGTTTGTTCACCCCAAATTTGTGGTGATGCTGGTGGTAAATCCGCATACCAGTCGTAGAAACTTAACATTTCGCCACCAAGTAATGAGATAAAACGTGCACCCGCTGCGTAGCTGATCATAGACATCGCTGGGATTGGTGTGAAACCTGCGATACGGTCTGGACCGTCTTTCTTGATCGTGTAAATCAATTGTGCCGAAATCAGTTGTGCGACATCTTTCCAGTTCGCACGCACATGGCCACCTTTACCACGTGCTGATTTGTAAGTACGTGCTTTGTCTTCATCTTCAACGATAGACGCCCATGCTTTAATTGGATCTTGATGTTCCGCTAGAGCTTGTTTCCAAAGATCCCACAGTTTCCCTCTAATGTATGGGTATTTAATACGTAATGGACTGTATTCATACCATGAAAATGACGCACCACGTGGACAACCACGAGGTTCGAATTCTGGCATATCCGGTCCACAGCTTGGATAGTCTATTTGTTGGTTTTCCCAAGTAATGACACCATTCTTTACAAACACTTTCCATGAGCATGATCCCGTACAGTTAACACCGTGTGTTGTACGTACGACTTTGTCATGACTCCATCTTTCTCTGTACATTTTTTCCCATTCACGGCTTTTATGTTCCAAAACCGACCAGTTACCGTTAAACTTTTCAGTTGGCTTAAAGAAGTTTAATCCAAATTTTGCCATATTCATCCTCCTCAAAAGACATAGACTTTCCTTATTATTTTCATTGTACTTTTGTTCAATTTTTCACGATACTAGGGAATCACCTATTTATATGAGCAGATTCCCTAGTTGTTCAAAAAATCACAAACCGTTGAAAACCGCGCCACGCCTAGTTGATAACGCTTCTCACTGTCGTTAAGAGATGACAATAAAAAGTGGACAGTCCACGTTTCTTTAAAACGTGTGCTGCCCACTTTTGAGATGTCGTTTTGGCTGGATCTATGTCAAGAATACGGACACAGTAAAAAGAAAATTCTATCGCTCTTCACTTACTTGCCTCACGATCCATGATCCTAGGACATAATTCCAGGATCTTTTTTACAAAAAAAATAAAGCACTTCCTTTAAATTTGTTAATAACCACAAAAACAAAAAAGAAGCGCTTTATATGTATAAAGAGTAGGACATACTTCAACTCATACTACCAATCGCAACTGAAATGACATCTTTTTCCCTAATACATTCTAATCTTTTCTATTAAAGACTCAACATCTTTATTTACAAAACTCGTTACATCAAAGGGTAAATCCACTGATACATTACCAACATAATACGATTTATCCGCATGTTTCAGTAGTTCATAGTCATTAACATCATTTCCGAAAGCGATGTACGACTCATCCCCAATAATCTTTTGTAATGTAGAATGTTTATTTATTCCCTTAGCAGGAATATCAATATTTCTTTCATCATCATGATTAATGATTGATAGCATGTCTTGAAATCTTGAAATGTACTTTTTTATATCTTCATATAATGAAACAGGAATATCTACTAAAATTATCTTAATAGGTTCTTCAATCTTGTGAATTTCGAGTTTTTCAGCCAAGTTATCTGGATCTAATTGTTTGTATATTATATTATTTGAAGTTAGATTAGAAGCGTAATTAAATGAACCATCAACTATATACTTTAAACTAAACTTTTTTATTTCTGCATATTCACGCTCATTTATGGCTTTTATTACTTCTATAGATTCTTTATTTTGCACAATAGAACCATTACCACCAATTGAAGCATCGTATTTTAATTCTTTTACAATAGGCAATAAATCACGTATAGGTCTAGCGGATGCAAAAATAATGGTGTTACTTTCTCCAAGCCTTTTTATTTCGTTCGCTAGATTTCTTTCAATATATTGTCCATTGAAACAAATAGTTCCATCTACATCAAATACAATATTCACGTACCATTCCCCCTTTCGCAAGAGTTATATTAGCACAAACACGTACTATAATCAATTTCACTATGTTAAAATTCGCTTTTCCCCCTTTTTTTTAATAGAATGACCTTTTAAACTAATTACGTAAAATAGAGATAATTATGATTCAATTTATAGCCCAATCTATTTTTCTAAATATTATCACGTCAGAAATGTATAAAGACATGAAAATAACCCTATAGACCGACGCTTTTTTAAGTGTCTAATCTATAGGGTCCAGTTTATTTTAAGGAAATACTGTCCACTTTTTATGTTACACCCTCAAAATAAGATCCACTAAAAAAGGGTCCTTATTTCGGGGGGTTCCCGGCTAAAAACCAAAGTATAAGAACAGATAAAATAGCAACACTTAAAGAAAAAACAAACGAACTAAAAATACTCTCTGGAGACGGAAGTAAATAATGCAGTGTAGAAGTTACTAAAACAACTATCAAACCAAATTTACACCAATATAAAAATCTATTCATAAAATCACCCTTATTGGTAGCCCCAGCCAGTACTAGTCAAAACGTACTGGCCTGCTGCATCTTTTTGTGATTTAAAATTAATATATGTTCCTTTATCAGTTTGAAGATTAACCGAAACCATGGTACTTAACATAGCAACTAAAGAACCAGAAATAACTCCTCCAATTAAACCAGTAATAATCGAAAAAGCACCACTACCTAAAACAGCTATCGTTTTAGTATAAGCTGATGATAAATACAGTGTAGATGTACCATCACCATGATCCACAAATTGAGTTTTACCAGCTCTCAGTTGATCTTGAGCTTTATAAAATTCTATTTCTTCTTTAAAGAAAATTTAACATTCCCCTAATAAACTTCCACATATACATATTAACACAAAAATTTTAATAATCAAAATATTAAGATTCTTTGTGTTAATCATAATAAATGCTCTAATCATGTATTTTGAAGTCACACTCATTTTTAGTACATTAAAAGCTATAATTCAGTATCCAAATGAATGAAAAAGCCCAAACAGAATATCATTAACATTCTATTTGAGCTTTTAATTTTATCGATTCGTCGCACTTACGCTACATGTTTACGGCGTACGACCATCAGGCCTGCGCCGACGAGTAAGTAGCCAATTGCCAATGGACCTACTGCTGCTTGACCTGTCGCTGGTAACGTTTCCCCACTGTTTCCAGCCATCGTTCCAACCACATGTCCAGTCATCGTTCCGTTTGCCACTTGCGTTGCTGCCACTGTGCCATGATGTCCGACTGTCGGCGTAACATCACTGTCTGTTGCAGCCGGTTGTTGTGGCGAAACAGGGAATGGGATGACCTTCCCTGGTGTGTTTTGACCAGGTTGCGGTGTTTCTTGTGGTGCATTTGGTTGTTCTGTTACAGGTGGTTCTACTACTGGTGTCTCACCTTTAGCAGGTTCACCCAATAGCATGCGTTGTGGTTCTGTTGTGTCGTATTGTGATAAGTCAGCGTGTTTCAAGTAGTCTGCCATGACTTTATCGAGCGACACGCCTTCTTCACGTGGACCGCCAAACATATCAAAACCGTCGCCACCAGACGCTGTAAAGTCGTTCGTTGCAACGTTATAAATGCGTGTTAAGTCTAGCGGTTCATATTGACCTGTTTGTTTGTTTAACACTTGTACTTCATTCACACGTTGTCCAGGTGCTTTGTTCATGTCATAGTACACGCGTACACCTTTTGAAATTTGTAACAAACCACCATTCGCTGTGAATTGTGTTTTGCCATCCACTGTTTGTGTCGGTGCACTCAAGCTGTGTTCAAATGCTTTTAACACATTTTCGCCTGACACTTTAATTTGTGCAATCGTGTTACCGAATGGCAATACTGTGATCACATCACTTAACTTCACAGTCCCCGGTGTAATAGATGCACGAATACCGCCAGAGTTTGTCACCGCAAAGTCTGATGGTGTACTAAAACCATGTTGTCCATAAGCTTCCATTGCATCTGCCACGGCATCGCCTAAGTTTGTTTCTTGTGTACGTACGTCATCACGTTCGCCTTTAAAATGAATTGTGTTATTCGGAATAATGACTTCAGATGTTGCTTCTAAATAGGCATCGTTTGCTTTGTCTAATTGTGCTTTTAATTCTGCATTCGGTGTAATATCTGCCACATCTTTCACATTAATCAATGTCGCTTTCGCATTGCTTAACTTGCCGTCTGTCACATCAAATGTCACTTTACCGACATTCGCTAATGCTGTACCCGTTTGTGCCAAAACATCTGTCCCAAACATTTGACCGTTGTCTAACACTGTATGTGAGTGCCCATCAATCACAACAATTGGATGTTTGAAGTCTGACATCGCATGTAATTGTTGCGTTAAGTAGTCGCCACGCCATTTTTGTTGCGTTGACGGATCAATTCCTAAGTGAGATAAAATGACAAATGCGTCTACTTTGTCGTTCAACAACTTCATTTCACGTGTCACTGATTCTAATGGATCAGCAAAACTAACCCCTACGATACCTTCTGGGTTTGTCTTCGTCTGCGTTTCAGGCGTTGTCACACCAATAATACCGTAGTTCAAACCGTTTTTATTAATAACCGTTGAAGGTTGGAACGCTAACTTACCGTCTTTGTATACATTCGCACTTAGTAACGGAAAGTTCAAAATACCTTCCAACTTTTTCAATTGGTCATAACCAAAATCAAATTCGTGATTACCGATCGTCATCGCATCGTAACCCACTTCATTCATTGCTTTCGCCATTTCTTCCCCTTTGGATTGGTTAGAAACGGGTAGTCCTTGAAATGCATCGCCCGCATCGACCATTAAGTCTGGCTGTTGTTGTTCTTTCAATGTTTTCAACTTCGCCATACCAATGACACGACCATTCTCTTCAATCATACGTCCATGAATATCGTTCGTATGTAAAATCGTATGTGTCTTTGTCTGATCTGCTTTTGGACTGTCACTCATTGTTGCTTCATCTTGCCCAGACGTTGTAGGTACCGCTTCTGGTTGTACTTCTGGCATCGTCACATCATCCGCTGATTCCACACCATTTGCGGTATCTGTTGCTGTGGTGTCCGCCACTTCGGATGGTGCCGCCTGTTTCTCAACCGTACTTACAGGCTCTGATGTGTCAGATACCAGTTCAGTCGCATTGCTTGGCTCAGTTGCCGTCATATCAGTTGTTTCTGCATGTGCCGAACTCAAGCCTAAAATACCACAAAAACCGAAAATCAATGCAAATACTGCTATCCATCGAAAAACTGTCTGCTTCATTTGAAACCTCCTTATATGATGTATTGAACACTTCTATCGTAGCACATTTATGTCGCCAATTTTATTGATTTTTCAATAATTTAATTTGAAAATATCTTTTATTGAACAAATAATGACAACGCTACCAAAAAGCACGCGCCACGCAAAAAAGTAGCACATAAGACCTTGTTATTCTTAAGTCTCTGCGCTACTTTTCGTTTGTACTATTCAATTGTTCGCTCTGACGTAAAGTTAAATTTTTCAAGCCATGCCGTCAAAATATCATGTTGACTTGGATGTAATGCTGACGTTGCACGGTCATCGATGAGTGCGGCGCCACCTTGTTCAAAAATATCATACGCCACATCAATACAGCGTGTACGATCACCCGTCAATAATACCATTTCTGGTGCTACGTTCGTCTCTGGCTTGATGGCTTCCACATCACGCACAACTTCTCCGACAATCGTCACACCCGGACCCGGTCGCTCTGGTAATTGTGCTATTTTATCGGCAATCGTTGTCACCGTGCCACCAATAATATGTTGGTTCGGACGTGTTGCATTAAAAATAACCGCAACCGGATAATCAATACCGACTTTTGTCATAATTTCATCCATAAGTAATGGTAAACGTTTCACGCCCATATAAATCGCTAACGTGCCGCCATTTTCAAGTGTTGTAATATCAATTTCATTTTCAACGTTATCTTTAAAATGCCCGGTTGTAAATGTGATGTTCGTTGACACTTGTCGTTCTGTCAAACCTCGCCCTAATTGACTAATCGCCGCACTTGCCGCTGTAATACCTGGCACAATTTCAAAATTAATCCCATGTGCACGCAACGTATCTACTTCTTCAGCCACTCGACCAAAGACAGCAGGATCCCCACCTTTAAGGCGTACAACATAACGATACTGTTGTGCTTTTTCAACAAGTAATTCGTTAATACGTTCTTGTCTCATATATTTCGTATAAGGCGTTTTTCCAACGTGCACCCATTCAGCATCCAGTCTTGATAATTGTAAAATAAAAGGATGTACAAGCTGATCATACAAAATAACATCTGCTTGTTGAATACAACGTTCTGCTTTTTTAGAAAGCAGGCACGGATTCCCCGGACCTGCTCCAACTAAATACACTTTAGTTGCATTGTCTGTTACAGACATACATATACCTCTTCATCAATCACTTCAACTGCATACGTTTCAACACAGCCTTCATCTGGTTCTTGAACAATACCCGTATTCAAGTCAACCTTTTGATCGTGAAGTGGACAGTAAACATAATGACCACTTACAGTACCTTCAGATAACGGCCCTTGCTTATGTGGGCAAACATTATTTACCGCTTTAATTTGACCGTCTTCCATTAAAAACAAGCCGATTTGTTTGTCGCCAACGATTACTTTTTTGCCGATTAATGGTTCTAATTCTGACATATGTGCCACTCTTACTTTTTCTGCCATCTGCATTACACCTTCTCCACTTCGAAAATTTTACGTTTATGATCATCACTTACGATATCGTTCCATGGTTCTTCCGCAACAGCTGCTTTCGCTTCCATAATACGTCCGTAAAGTTCTTCTTGTTTTTCAGGGTCTAATACGACTGACTTCACTTGATCAAAGCCCATACGTTTCAACCATGGTGCTGTACGTTCTGCGTAAATACCTGTTTCACGGTAGTATTGCATGTACGCACCACATAATTTTACAACGTCATCTTCTGTTGGCACAGTTGTCAGGAATTCTGCTTTCACAACATCTGTACCACCGTTACCACCAACATAGATTTGGAAGCCGTTTTCGACACCGATAATACCGAAGTCTTTTACACCTGATTCTACACAGCTACGTGGACAACCAGACACACCCATTTTGAATTTATGTGGTGTATCAATGTATTCAAATGTTTTTTCAAGACGAATACCAAGTTTCGTTGTATATTGCGTACCGAAACGACAGAATTCTTTACCAACACAGCTCTTTACTGAACGTGTTTTCTTCGCATAAGCAGACGCTGAACGCATGCCTAATTCATCCCATACTTTCGGTAATTCTTCTTTTTTCACACCGTATAAACCGATACGTTGTGAACCTGTTACTTTTACAAGTGGTACATTGTATTTCTTCGCCACTTCACCTAAACGGATTAATTGATCTGCATCTGTTACACCGCCGCGCATTTGTGGGATAACTGAGAATGTACCATCATTTTGGATATTCGCATGGTAACGTTCGTTCGCAAAACGTGATGCTTTTTCATCTTCATGGTCATGCGGATACACCATATTTAAATAGTAGTTAATTGCCGGACGACACTTCGGACAACCGCCTTTATCTTTGAAGTCCAATACGTGACGTACTTCTTTAGATGTTTTAAGACCTTTCGCACGGATTTGTGTCACGATTTGATCACGTGATAAGTCCGTACATGCACAAATACCTGTTGGTGCACTTTCAACGAAGTCATCGCCTAATGTGTACTCTAACAACTCGCCAATTTGACCTTTACATTTACCACAAGAGTTCCCTGCTTTTGTTACTCTTGTCACGTCTGCAACAGATGTTAAACCTTGTTCTTTAATCGCTTTAACGATGACACCTTTTGAAATACCGTTACAGCCACAGATTGTTTCGTCGTCATCCATATCAGCAACACTAATCGCATCTACTTCGCCTGCTTTATGCAAGATAGACACAAGTGTATATTCATCAATTGTGTCGCCTTTCTTCATCATATTGTAGAAACGGTTACCTTCTTCTGTATCGCCATAAAGTACCGCACCGACAATTTTCTTATCTTGAACGAAGATTTTTTTGTAAATGTTATCAACACCATTGAACGTTTCAATACCACGTACATCTTCGTTTTCAGTAATGCGCCCTGCACTAAATAGGTCACAACCTGATACTTTTAATGATGTGAACGTTGTAGAACCTTGATAGCCGTCTGTTGGTCTACCGGTAATATGGTCAGCAAGCACTTTACCTTGATCATAAAGTGGTGCAACTAAACCGTATACTTTAGAACGGTGTTCCACACACTCACCCACGGCATAAATGTTTGGATCACTTGTTTTCATAAAGTCATCGACAACAATACCACGACCGATTTCTAAACCAGCAGCACGTGCTTCTTTTGTCACTGGACGGATACCCACAGCCATTACAACCATGTCAGCATCTAACACACGACCATCTGATAAACGGATACCTTCTACATGATCTTGACCAATAATTTCTTGCGTATTCGCTTGTAGTTCAAATTTAATACCTTGTTTTTCTAGGTCTGCTTTCAATAAGCCCCCTGCTTTACGGTCAAGTTGTACTTCCATTAACCATTCCGCTAAATGCACAACGGTTACGTCCATACCTTGATCGACAAGACCACGTGCACATTCAAGACCTAATAAGCCCCCACCGATAACGATTGCTTTCTTTTTCGTTTTTGATACTTCTAACATTTTTTCAGTATCATCAATTGTACGGAAACCTACAACATCGTCTAAGCGTGAGCCGTCGATTGGTAAAATAAATGAATCTGAACCTGTTGCGATAATCATTTGATCGTATTCAACAACACGACCACTTTCTGTTTCCACATTTTGTGCTTCACGGTTGATTGTCACGACTTTATCGCCTGTAATCAACTGAATACCATTCTCTTCATACCACTCATATGGATTCATGATTGTCTCTTCGACAGTCATTTTGTTTTGTAAGATATTCGATAACATAATACGGTTGTAGTTCGGATAAGGTTCTTTACCGATGATTGTAATGTCGAACTTATCTGGATCACGTTCTAAGATTTCTTCGATTGTGCGGACCCCCGCCATACCGTTACCAATCATTAATAATCTTGTTTTACTCATGGATATCCTCCTCTAACGTTTCTAAATATGCCTTTAATTTTTTTGCGTATGCCTGTGTTTTACGAATCGACTGCCCCGACGATCCTACGCTAATCATCATATCGTCGTGCTTGATTGTTAACATGTTAAAAAAATCGGATTGTGCTCTGTCTCCCGTATGGTTCACCCATTGTGTATCTCGGGCATCTCGTACCACACGATCATTGACGTCCTGGTCGTCTGTTGCGACAATCACTAACACTGCCGTTTCAATATCTTTCGCTTCATATGGTTTTTGCATCAAGCGTACCGTTTCAGGCCATTGCGTTTCCATAAAGCTTTCGTGAAATTCAGGACTTACCACATCAATGGTGCAGCCTTCATGTATGAGTGCTTGAAATTTTCTCCAAGCAATCTTGCCCCCACCAACAATAACTACGTGCTTCTTACACAAGTTCAACTGTATCGGATACATGGTGTGCCTCCTCGCATGATGCAATACGCGCTAGGATAATACTTTTTAATACTGGGTCGAAGTTGATTGCTGTCGTATACGTAATTTCAGTCGGTAATGCAAGTTCTGCAATTTGTCGTTTCGTCTTATTGACCAAATAACCATCATAGAAGAAAAATGGGATAATCAATAACTTTTCATATTGTGCAGCTAATGGTGGCAACGTTTCTTGAAATTTCAACTTGCCATATACCATACTCGGATAACATTGTCGTTGTTCAGTCGTATGGTGTTTCGCTAAACGTGTTAATGCAATATCCGGTTCATCAAAACGCGCATTGCCATGTGCTAAGATAACAATACCTGTCGTCTCATCCACTTCATGTGCGTAGCGTGCTATTTGATGTGATACCCATTCCGCCATTGCTGGATGTGTGCCAAGCGGTTCAGCTAACACAAAGCGAACGTGTCGATACTGTGCCGTCCAATGTTGCACTTGATCCGCAATGTCTTCATAGTAATGTGACGCTGTAAAAAGTAGTAACGGCACAAGATTCACTGCACGATAGCCTTGTTGAATCGTTGCATCAATGACTTGATCTAAGGAACGTTCCTTAGATTCTAAAAATGCCACATCATAATCAATGTACGTCCCACTAAACAACTCATGAACAAAATGTGCCAACGTCTCATTTAACTTTCCTTTTCGCATACCGTGTACAATTAAAATCGTCTTTTGCAATCCACTCACCCCTCACTTTATATTGTAAGCTAATTCACAAAGTTTTTGTGATTCTATTCACAACTTAAAATAAAATTAGGGAACCCCCTATGCAACTCGCAAGGGGATTCCCTAGTGATTTATAAATACCTATTCATAACGACATATCTTCGGTTTACCTAAAACACGTGTACTCGATTTATTCATCCGCTTCAGACCACGGTGGCGGTGTTAAAAATGACGGATTATAGCGCTCTGGAATTAATACTTTAACCATCATCACGCCTTTGTCACCACTCGTTGGGTCTTCCATTTCAAAAAATGTTTCATAACCACGTCGTTGATACACATCTTCCAGCCAGCCGACTTTACGTGCAGATGTTCCTAACACAACCGCTGGCGCTTTCAATGTATCACGCAAAATCGTCTCTTCGACATAGCGCATCATTTCACTACCATAACCTTGCCCATTATAGTCTGGATCTGTCGCCAACCACCAAATAAATGGATATTTAGACACAGGTTTATCGCTCTCCCACGGAAAACGAATAGACAATGTTGAAACAATTTTACCATCCACTTCTAAAACGTAACACGCATTGTCACGAATATTATCTTCTATCATATCAGGCGTTGCATTGACAGATGGCCAATCAATCCCTACTTCACGTAAAGGTGTAAACGAACGATACATCATATCATGAAGCACCGCTGTATCTTCTAAAGTCGCCAATCGAAACTGTTGTGTCATCGTGACACATCCTTTCTTTCTCATATCGTAAAAGTTATTCTACCAAATGAAACAATCAAACAAGTAATAGTTCGCTCAAAAATACATATAAAAGACACTATGTAACTGATACATAATCAAGTACAATGTAAGTGTGAAATATCATGCGTTAATGGAGGGATTGAAAATGTCGATTGAAAAACCGACGAAAACAATTGAAGACACGTATGCATCACGTGGAATTGTAGAAGGGATTATTAGTAGCGTAGCGATGAAAGAAGTCATGCTTGATCGCACGATGCCACGCTACATTTTGAAATCAATGATGTCAGGATTCTTACTCGCCATTGTCACAATTTTTATGCTAGCAATGAAAACACAAATGGCAGGCGCATTACCGGGCGTTGTGAACTTAATGGGCGCAATCGCATTCAGTATCGCCTTAGTATTAATCGTGTTAACGCACTCTGAATTATTGACAAGTAACTTTATGTATTTAACTGTCGGCATGTATTATCGTGCAATTAATGTCACGAAAGCCATGTGGTTATTCGCAGTATGTTTCCTGGGAAATATTTTAGGGGCATTCGTACTATTCGGGCTACTTTACTTCACACAAGTCATGACACCAGAAATGATTGAAGCCTTAACAAAAACAGTTTCTGCCAAAACAGTAGAACCAACATGGTATGCGATTTTAGTCAAAGCGATCTTCGCCAACTTCTTTATCAATATCGGTATTTACGTATCACTCATGTTTAAAGAAGGCATGACAAAAACATTTTTCATCGCAGCCGGCGTTGTTATCTTCGTATTTATGGGCTATGAGCACGTTGTGTACAATGCAGGTCTTTTCGTAGGCATGTTATTCTACAACTTTGATGGCGCAAACTGGCTCGCAGTCCTTAAAAACATCGTCTTCGCATTTGTTGGTAACTACATCGGTGGCGGCGTCATGATTGGTCTATTATACGCTTACTTAAATGGCACACCGAAAAAATAGTAATCATTACAAATAAAAAATCCGCTGAACATTTGATTCAGTCGGATTTTTTATTTATCTTATTGCGCCGCTTTTTTACGACGCGTCATTACTTTCAAGCCATATGCGAAAATCCCATAACCTAACCCTGTTTGTACTGTCCACTTCAATAAACCATCCAACTTACAGATTTTATTTAACATCGCAGGCACCGCTGCACTCACAACATATAAACCTAATACTTTAACATAACGTTGATTCATCTCAATCTCTCCTATCATTGAATGTAAAAAATTTGATGCGATCAAACTCATATGTACATCGACCTTATTGTAGCACCGTTAATATGAAAAAGTTCTGTATGAAATTCTGACAATTTATTGAATGCACAAGTTTGGCAGGAATAATAAAGGAGTTGGCATAAATTTTATGTACTTCCAAATGGTAGAGGACTTAACTATTTTTATTTCTTCGCCAATTAATTTACAGAAAATTCTTTGGGATAATAAATTTTTATGCGACACTAGTGACTATACTTAAATAAAATATTATATAAGTCATCTGGAGGAAGAAATGATCACTTTAATTTTATATCAATTACTTTTGTTATTTGGAGTAGTAACTTTGTATTTATTGATTGTTCATGGTTATTTAGTCCCTGATTTTACAGTATGATGGCTATGATGATTTTAACTATCTTTTTTGCTTACGTGTACTACATGTTGGCATTTACTAAAGATGAAAAAGAATCCGACTTTAAAAGATTATTGATTTCTTCTTTAATTTTTATACCGGGACTCTTGCTAGAAATATTTATGATTACTATAGTCTTTATATTTTTCTACTAAATTATGGGGATAGCCCCGATATATCTTTTATAAAAGCTTTCACTATTGATCGTACAAATTCAATTAGAGGGTGATATTGTGAAAATAGGTAAATTACAAACTTCAGGGATCATTGTTTTTTTACTTTTTTAATACTAAGTTGGATTTTACAAAATGTGTGGGTATCTTATGTTGGATTGAGTATTTTTATTGTGCTTTCACTTTATGAGGTAATGAACAATGGCACTGAGCAAGAAAAGATAGGACAAATCTCTTTGATTATTTTGATCGTAATATTACATTTCATCGTTTACTTTTTTTAGGAAGTTAAAGCGTGTCTTTTCAGTCTTAATGTTATTAGAACTAACATTCTTTTTTAATTAACCTTAAACGTTTGATTAACAACGCCTGTTCCCCCATCATCAACTACCCAAAGCTCTATCTCCAATATAAGTGACTACTTAAATCAACTTAAGGCGTCGCTTTTTTAATGACGCCAAGCATAAAGTCCTTTCAAAGTTCAGATGTTCAGCAATCCAATATACCCATAGCAAATTAAAATGATGGACTGTGAAGTTCTTTGTATTACATGCTATTTTTATCGAATAAAACTTATATCAAGCTCAAAATAATATATTTATGAACAAATTGTGTCCATTTTATGAACAATATAAAATTGTATTATTTTTGTATTTATTGGCTGATACAATGTAACCACTTACAAAAAGAAGGGGCGTTAAACAATGGGAACATCTCAAAAGAAACAAACTGCAAGTAACTTTAAGCCGGTATGGTTTATTCTCGCATTCGTTGCTTTATTTGCGATATTACTCGTACCGACACCGGCAAGTTTGCCAGTAATGGGGAAATGTGCGCTTGCAATTTTGGCATTCGCTGTCATCTTGTGGGTCACTGAAGCTGTGAGCTATCCTGTCTCAGCTGCGATCATTATCGGTTTAATTATTCTTTTACTTGGATTTAGTCCAGTTCAAGATTTAGCCGAATCACTCGGCAATCCAAAAGCAGGTGGCGAACCGATTACAGGTGCAACAGCATTTGGCACAAGTAATGCACTCAAGCTTGCTTTTAGTGGTTTTTCATCTAGTGCCGTTGCGTTAGTTGCTGCTGCATTGTTCTTAGCAACTGCCATGCAAATTACAAACTTGCATAAACGTTTAGCACTATGGGTTCTATCACTCGTAGGTAACAAAACAACACGTATCGTAATCGGTGCGATTGTTGTAGCAATCATTTTAGCATTTTTCGTACCATCTGCCACTGCACGTACTGGTGCGGTTGTACCCATCTTATTAGGTATGGTCGCTGCATTCGGTGCAAGCAAAAACAGCCGTCTCGCTGCTTTACTTGTCATTACTGCAGTACAAGCCGTGTCTATTTGGAATGTTGGTATTAAAACGGCGGCAGCACAAAACATCGTGGCAATTAACTTTATTAACAACCAGCTTGGTCATGATGTTTCATGGGGCGAATGGTTCTTATATGCAGCACCATGGTCTATCATCATGTCGATCGTGCTATATTTCGTTGTATTGAAAGTCATTCCGCCTGAAAAAGATAAAATTGATGGTGGTAGCGACCTTGTCAAACAACAACTTGCTGAATTAGGACCGGTTACTCCAAAAGAATGGCGTTTAATTGCTATCTCAGTTGCCCTACTCGTACTATGGTCAACGGAAAAAGTACTACACCCAATTGATTCATCATCTATCACTTTATTAGCATTAGCGATTATGTTAACGCCAAAAATTGGGATTATGAGCTGGAAAGAAGCAGAAAGTAAAATTCCTTGGGGGACAATCATCGTATTCGGTGTTGGTATTTCGTTAGGTAACGTTTTACTACAAACGACTGCGGCACAATGGCTAAGTGATAAAACGTTCGGTTTAATGGGCTTAGAACATCTACCGCTTATTGCGACGATTGCACTCATTTCAATCTTTAACATCTTAATTCACTTAGGATTCGCAAGTGCAACAAGCTTGTCGTCTGCATTGATTCCGGTATTTATTTCATTAGCATCAACATTAAGTCTTGGCGATCATTCCATCGGTTTCGTTTTAATCCAACAATTCGTTATTAGCTTTGGTTTCTTACTCCCTGTAAGTTCACCACAAGGTATGTTGGCATACGGAACAGAGACATTTACTGCCAAAGACTATTTGAAAGTCGGTTTACCATTGACAGTTGTCGGCTATATATTAGTTCTTCTCTTTAGTGCCACATACTGGCAATGGCTTGGTCTTTTATAAAATATACGAAAGCGCACGAGAATGGAGGAAGCATTCTCGTGCGCTTTTTCATTCAACATCTCAAGGGTGAAACAAAATCCGGCTTGATTTAATCTTGTTTCATCCTCGTTAAGGAGGTGTTTTTGGGTATAAGGTTTAGGGATTGTTATATCTGCTTTCACTTGATCCATATGGGAATAGCATAAAGTTCTAGATAGTAACAAACGTCTTTTCAATTTCAATAAAATGACCACATTGAAGAAAGCGTCTCTTTCTCTATACGTTTGTTACATCCAAAATCAAGTTACGCTTGAGGAAGGACTTCTCCATGTCTCAACCTCTGCCTATATCATACCCCTATTTTTACACTTTCACATCGGACATGAGTTTGAACTTTTTCTCCGACTTACGCATGAGAAGCTTTTGGTGAAATTCACATACTCTTGTTTTTTCACTCACACTGTTTACTAAAAAGTCCACCCACACATGAAGTAACACACTTTTATAATATTGTTAAACAGATAATATTTTTATAATCCATTTGTCACTTCTTTCAAATACACACTAACAAAAAAGCTTTATATTACCCACTCAATCCCCTATTCTTCGCGTTCTAACCGCATTTTTACATACATTTTAAAATATAAATACAACGCATATAACTATGTGTATTTATTAAACAAAAATTACAAAAGTTTTTGTCTGAAAATTATCAACATTAGAACTTTATGCCGTTCACAATTAAGACACAACTACTTATTTGCGTCAAAGCTTTTATACTTTAATGTGAAAAAGCGTCAACGCAATGCGGTATATCAGTATTCTTGAATGCACATATTTTCACAATCTATATAATTATTTTATAAGATTATATTTTATATTTATTAGTGTGTTACCTACTTCTCAAAACCCTATTGCATACGCTTTCAAAAGCCTTTATGATGAGATTGCATTCGAGAGAGAGATTAAAAAAATAAAATAGATTTAGAGAGAAGGAATTGGTTATGGATTTCATTTTAGGTATTGGTACTTTACTCGTAGTTTTACTGGCTATGACTTTATTCTTAAAGTTTGCGCCAAATGGTAAGGTCAGCTTACAAGCGCTCTCCGGTGCTGCTTGTGCGACATTCTTACCAGAAGCTTTCTTAAAATACGCAATTGGTGGCGTATTCCACATTGACTACTTCGTCAAAATTGGGGAAATCGCAGGAAGCTTGAGCGGGGTTGCAGTTGGGATTTTAACTTGTTTGAAATTTGGCGTTAACCCTGTATTCGCAGTATTAACAGGTCTTGTATTATTCGACTTCAAATTATTACCAGCATTTATCGCAGCTTACTTCGTTGCATTCGGTTTAAAACAAGTCGAAAAACGTGTGCCTGAAGGTTTAGACTTAATCGTTGTTATCTTAGTTTCACCAGCTGTTGCATACGGTATTGCATCAATTGTATCACCAAGTGTCATCGCAGTATTAAAACAAATCGGTACAGCCGTTACAGCTGTTGGAGACAACAACCCTTACGCATTAGCATTAGTAATCGGTGCGATCGTACCAGTTGTAGGTATGACACCACTTAGCTCAATGGTATTTACAAGCTTACTTGGCTTAACAGGTATTCCAATGGCAATCGGTGCATTCGGTTGCATGGGTAGCTCATTCGTTAACTTTGTGTTATTCAGAAAACTTAAAATCGGTAACCCAGGTAAAGCCTTTGCGGTTGCTATCGAGCCATTAACACAAATTGACATTATCGCGAAATACCCTGTTCAACTATACGGTACAAACGCAATTGTAGGTGCAATTAACGGTTTATTTATCACATACATGGGTATTGTAGTAAACCAACCGGGTATGGCAACACCAATTGCTGGTCCAATCGTAGCACTTGGCTTTAACGAAGTGGTACCAACAGTTATCACAATCGTTGTTGTTGCAGTAATCAGCATTATCTTAAGCTACATCATCGGTACATTTATGAGCAAACGTAATCTTAACTTTAATATCAAATCAAATAAATTAAACAATCAAACAAACTAAGGAGCGAATTCATTATGGCACGTACGAAAGACTTTCAAAGTGCATTCGATATTATCGGTCCAGTTATGATGGGACCTTCCAGTTCACATACAGCAGGTGCTGTTAAAATCGCTAAGGCTGCGCGTGCAGTCTTAGGCGGTACACCTGAGTCTATCGAAGTACACTACTACGAATCATTTGCTGAAACACACAAAGGACACGGTACAGACTTAGCGATTGTCGGTGGTCTACTCGGCTTTAGCACATTTGATGAGCGCATTAAAACATCAACAAAAATCGCTAAAGAACAAGGGATTCCTTATGAATTTATTGAAGAAAAAGGCACAAGCTTAGGTGAACATCCAAACTGTGCATTGATCATTCTTGAAAAAGACGGACGTCATGTTGAGCTTAACGGAATCTCAATTGGCGGTGGTGCTTTCAAAGTAAAAAGTATCCACGTGAACGGTATGTGTATCCTTTTATCACACACGCCAAACTTACTTGTGATCGACGGTGAAAGTGGTATTTCTGAAATCAACCTTCTAATTAATGCACTTGTTGAAGAAGGCGTAGATATTAACGAAGAAATTAAAACAATGAGCGGTGGACGTTGTCTCCTCGCATTACACTTAAATAAAGCAATGAACGCATCATTACTAGAATCGTTGAGAGAGAAATATTCGAGCTTGAATTTCTCTTACATCGAATAATCAGGGGGAAATAATCATGTTTGATTCAATGAAAGAATTAATAGAATACGCAGAGCAAAACGACACAACATTTTCCGAAATTATGATTGCACATGAGATGGAAACACGCGGAATGACTCGTGAAGAAGTCTACGGTTTAATGCAACAAAACTTAGATACAATGCGCGATGCTGTTGAAAAAGGTTCAACAGGTGAAGGCGTTAAAAGTGTGACTGGCTATACAGGTCAAGATGCGATTAAAGTACGTAAATATAATGAAACACATAAAGCCCTTTCAGGTAGCGATATGATTTCAGCGGTACAAGGCGCAATCGCTACAAACGAAGTTAACGCAGCAATGGGTATTATTTGTGCCACACCTACAGCAGGTTCTTCAGGTACAATCCCAGGCGTATTATTCAAATTAGAAAAAACACATGACTTAGATAACGATCAAATGATCAAATTCTTATTCTCAGCATCAATGTGCGGTATGATTATCGCTAACAACGCATCAGTTGCCGGTGCGATCGGTGGTTGCCAAGCAGAGGTTGGTACAGCATCAGCAATCGCAGCAGCTGCAGCAGTTGAAACATTCGGTGGTACACCTGAACAAGCAGGTCACGCCATTGCAATTAGCTTAGCAAACTTACTCGGCCTTGTTTGTGACCCAGTTGCTGGTTTAGTAGAAATTCCATGTGTTATGCGTAATGCTATCGGTTCAGGTAACGGATTAATCTCAGCTGACCTTGCACTTGCAGGTGTTGAAAGCCGTATCCCAGTAGACGAAGTTATTATGGCAATGGACACTGTAGGTCGTAACTTACCTGCATCATTACGTGAAACAGGTATCGGTGGTCTTGCAGGTACACCAACAGGCCAAGCAATTAAAGAAAAAATCTTTGGTACTTCTAATAAAGACGAAGTATTCTCATAAACAACATAAAGTTATATATACAGAAGTTTGAGATATCGAGCCTATCTCAAACTTCTTTTTTGTTTCTATTTAAATAAAGATGCTTACTATTCCCCTTTTCTATTAGACTTCCTTTTTATAATATAAATAATTTCATCGCAGAATTTTCTGAAAAATACTATCTTTTTATTTTAAAAAGTGATATAACTGTTGTAAGGCTTTTCAAAAAAAGGTCACATCATCGATAAAAAGGAGCTGAGAAAGATGCTTAAAAAGTTGGCGTTATTGTTTTTAGCACTCGTCATTACAACGACCATCGCTGAGACATATTTAATTGCAGGCACTTGGCAATATTTGCTCATGCAATCATTTTCACTCAGTATCATTGGTTTTTTCATCTATAATTATGTCGTATTCCGTTTAGAAGAGAACAAAGCATCCTCATCAGCTACCGTTCAACAAGAAGTTGATGACGAACCTTTCCACAAAGGCATCCTCGACAAAAATAAAACGATACAATAGATGATATAGATTCAATTGCGCATGAGCGTAGACGTTAAGTCGCCTATTCTCATGTGCTTTTTTATTGTACCTACTGCTTAAAGGAGGCCTATCGTTATGAAACTGAAACATCTCAAATACCTTTATTTACTAACGATCCTATCCTCAAGCTTATTGTATGCTTTTAGCACAACTAAAATCATTGCTTCTACTCAGTTGTCACCGTTCACAATTATTTTTATGAGTACTATAATGGAAATCTTCATATATATTGATTTGAACTACCTAAAAACATTAACAACACTCAGTACAAGAGCGATTGGCAGTATAGGTATCTTTATATTCTTTGTCATCCAGCTCTTATTTATGCGTAACTTGAATGACGCTATCATTTTATTAATAACATATTTAATATGTAGTATACTTTTCAATATTTATTTACTATGCCTTGAAAATCAAATTGTCATGTTAAATGGAAATATGCGAAACAGTCTAATAAGTATTACGTTATTAAGAAACATATCAAAAATTTTAGGATTTGGACTAGGTTCCCTCTTTCAATATATTTCTGTATGGCATTACACGTTTATTTTATTCTTTACATTTATCATTTTGCGTACTGTTCATATGAAAAATGCGGACACACCGTTAGCACCTATCTCATCGCTCAAACATCTAAATCATCGAGCATTGATTGTATTCCTACTTTGTTTAGGAAGTGTAGCAGTGTTTACCATTCCGCAACTCATACAAGATTTGCATGCACACGGTATGACAACATATAGTAGCTTGGCTTTTATGTTGCCAGGTATTTTTTCCATTTTATATTTAAAATATCTAAAAGACACACGGTTTAATCAGAACTTCAATTTAAAAAGCATGACGTACATTTCTTTGATTTCGTTTTATCTCATACTGCAATATTGGGACACATTCATTTTTATAAGCATTATCATTATTTCTATTATTATCACAATCAGCATTTCAATCATTATTGATATACGTGCGCGATTTATTCAGCACAATACACAAGTAACACTTAAAAACTTACTGCAGTTTATGAACTTGATAAGCGCACTATCGTTACTCGTCTTTTCCGTTATTGCACTGTTTCTCCCCGATATTACAACAATCATACTTATTATCAATATTGTTGCTGCAAGTATATTAGTGTTCAGCAAACACAAAAGTAGTGAAGATGACCTATCAACTTAGGCTTCTTCACTACTTTTTTAAATAAACCAATTTAACAAATATGCCGTAACTACTAATAACATAGTCGATACCATCATAATTTTTATAATATATGCTTGTAGTCTGCTTTCTTGGTCTTTTACGCCACATATTTCTGAAGCTAACATAATTCTTGAAGGCGTACTCATTGTTGCATTGGATGCACTAGCATTTTGTAGACTCGCAATAAGCTCTGATGAAATATTCAAGTGTTGTGCTGCTTGTACTTGTAGCTTCATAAACATTGCATTCGCACCTGTATTACTACCCGTTAGAAAACCACCTATACTACCAATCACACTTGATAGAATAATAAAATAACTTCCTAGTTGATCAGTTAAACTAGTTGATATTTCACTAATCATGCCAGAGACATCCATTATTTCAGCTAATGCTATGAAGGATGTCGTTGATATAACAAATAATCCCCATTGTTTAAAAGTTTTACGTATAGCATTTTGAACAATTGATAAATGAATTTGGAACTTTATAATCGTATAAACACAGGCTAGGATTAACCAAAACCCCGGAGAATACAAAACTGGTAATTGAAAATGATATTGCTCAAATGATACAACCATATGATTACTTAGAAACATCTTAAATGACGGGATAATTCTTGTGACCAAAACAAGCACCGTCAAAATAATATATGGACTTAAGAGCCATAATAATCTTTTATAATTGTTGTTATTTTTCTGATTGTATAATTTAACATTACCTATGCCAATAATAATTGCTAGTAAAGAACTAAATACCCCTGCTAATTCTACACTTATAAAATGGTTGAAAATCAGATTAGTAAATGAAAAGGTTAAAGGATATATCACAATTCGCCATTTATTGGCTAAAACAGTTTTATATCCTCCTAGAATAAACAGACACATCATTAAGAAGAATGTAATTGTCAAAAAAGTAAGTATGGCTGTTAAATAACCAACATTCTGTAAATCAATATTAACGAGTTGTGCACCAATCACTGTTCCAGTCGCTAAGGCACCCCAAGGAACAGCAATTAAGCTTAATATTCCAATGCAAGCTGCTTTATAGTTGTCAATTCCTAAAGCAATGAAAATAGGTGTTACCACCAGAAAAGCAGTACCAAATCCACTTGTAGATTCAATAAGTGGAGAAATTCCCATTACTAAAATAATGACTTGTAATGCTTTATCATCAGTTAAGTTTTTTATTTGATGTGAAATAGCTTTGATATTCTCTGATTCATTCATCAAATGAAAAAGCAATATACCGAAAAATATGACATAAGCTGCTATTGATGAAATAAGCACTGCACTTATTGTTGCTTCCATAACAGGTGCATAACTAATTTGATAAGGACCTTTTATAAATACAATAATAACTGTGGATATAAAAGCTATAACCCCTGATTTTAATGCTGAATATCTAAAAACAAATAAACATATAAATATGATTATTATGGGGAGCACCGCTATCAGTAGACTCATATTATCATCCCCTAATTGATTATCTAATTCCACCATAGTAGAATTAAAGCGATTATAATAAACTATAAGAGATTTTTCAAGAAAAATATCTACTAAAGGAGAATTAAACATGAACTTCTTTGAAAATGTTAGAAAGAAAAGACTAGAAAAAGGCTATTCTCTCGAAGTGCTATCTGAAAAATCAGGTGTAAGTAGAGCGATGTTATCTAAAATTGAAAGAAATGAAAAACAACCAACAATAAAAGTAGCGGCTCAAATAGCGGAAGGATTAGATACTACAATCTCAGAACTATTAGGAGAAAAACAAGTAGAACGTGCTATTCAAATAAAATCAGGAGAACATCTTAAATATACTGATCCTATTAGCGGGTTTGAAAGAATGTTACTTTCTCCCAATATTGGTTCTGACTTAGAATTCATTATTAATAAATTACCTGCTCAATCAAAAACAGGCGTTTTCCCTGCACATGCAGTTGGTGTTAAAGAATATATATATGTTCTGAAAGGAACTACTATAATTGAATTGACAAGCAATGGCGACTCACAAAAGTATCACTTACAAGCGGGTGACTCTTTTTATTTCGAGGCACATAAAGACCATCAATTTATCAACGATGAAGATGAGATTTGTGAATATATATTAATAATAGATTCAACTAAGTCGAATAGAAAGTGATGTATCGGGGAAGATTTTTTATCACTTACAAACAGAAAAGTAGGTCAACAACTTTTTAAGCGTTGCTGACCTACTTTTGTATACGTTCATCTTATTCTCTATGATCATTAATATCGATAATTTTTGAACTATCGTATTTGTATTCTTTGTCTAAAATTTGCATGTATTCATCAAATGTATGCCCGTGGAAAATCCAGTTACGCATTTTCATATAAACAGGCTTTACTTTGTTCTGGTGTGTTGCTGTGACACGTTTACGTAAAATGCCGTCGTTCACCATAGATAATAATACGTCTGCTACCATATCATATGAAATGGCGTGCTTCATCATTGTTAACAATTCAATGTTTAATTGATCTGGTGTGGCATTATAGTTATTATCCTTGATGACACTGCGATCTAACCAAGATAAGAAGTCAATCATATCTTCATCTGGCAAGTTAAAGACGTTCCTTTCAAAGTACAACATGTCTTCAACCGTTTCAGGCATGTAGTAATGTGCGTCTTTCAAGAAATGTGCCAGTTCATCTTCTTCCAATTGTAATCCTAGTGAGATGATGGCACCATTCACTAAGCGATAGTTGACATTTTCAGGTGCGACACGTTCACAACGTTTAACGAAACGCTGAATGTCCATCAATGTATTTTCTTCATCTAAGTATGTTTTAAAGACCTTTTGAAGTTGTGTATATGAGTACAAGCCGTACAAGTTCGTAGCCGCTTCAAACACACGATATTTTTGAATCAGTGCTTGTAAGTCAGCATCTTCTTGTTCAATATACTTTGCGACACGCTCAGCAACTTCTGCAGGTATTTCTAATGCGAATAACCCATCTTCTTCATCTGTATTAAAGACTAAATAACAATCAGGGAATGTCACTGCAGAAATAAGTGGTAACAAGTCTGTACTGTAGTGATGTGCCAGCACAAACGCTAAGCGCTGATCATTGCTCATCTTCCCTACTTCTTCCTTAATATATGTATCCGTCACAAGTTCTGTAATAAAGTGCACGAGCATTTCACCTTTTTTCATGCCAGAGTAGCCTTTAATACCATGTGACTTACATAACGCTTTAATGTCATCCACAGTGTATTCTGACATTAATTCAACAATTGAATTCGGTTGTTCTGGGAAAATACCTTGTCCCATAAGCGCTTGTTCAAACTCCGCACGCTCTTCATCGGTTAATCCTTCTAGTAAACCTGATAAAAAATCATTATCTCGATCCATATTCTCACCCATTCGTTCATTTTTCATACTTTCATTGTACAGAGTTACCGTCCCTTTGTGAAACCCTTTCTTCTAAATTAGCGGAATAACTCACCCATTTGTTCAAATCCTATCCATATTCATTGTATGTTTCTGAAATTTTATTATTTGTCAAATAAATATATGTAATTTATCAATCAAATTATGTCGGAATTATATCCAAATAAAAGCCAAAATTTGACAACTGTAAAGCGTTTTCAATAATTGCGTGATTTTATTCACATGGATTGTTATACTAATTGTGAAATGATGAACAAAACCTATTTGGAGGTATTCATATGATTAAAGAACCGAAAAAACAAAACAATGCATGGGCTGGATTTAAAACTGGCCGCTGGACACGCAACGTAGATGTGCGTGAATTTATTCAATTAAACTTCACTGGTTATCAAGGTGATGATAGTTTCTTAGCTGGTCCTACTGAAGCAACAACAAAATTATGGGATCAAGTGATGCAACTATCGAAAGAAGAACGTGAACGTGGCGGTATGTGGGATATGGATACAAAAGTTCCTTCTACAATCCTTTCTCACGATGCTGGTTACTTAAACCAAGAATTAGAACAAATCGTCGGCGTTCAAACTGACAAGCCTTTCAAACGTTCGATGCAACCATTCGGTGGTATCCGTATGGCGAAAGCTGCTTGTGAAGCTTACGGTTATGAATTAGACAAAGAAACTGAAAAAATCTTCACAGACTACCGTAAAACACACAACCAAGGTGTATTCGATGCCTACTCTAAAGAAATGTTAGCTTGTCGTAAAGCAGGTATCATCACTGGCCTTCCTGATGCTTACGGTCGTGGTCGTATTATTGGTGACTATCGTCGTGTTGCATTATACGGTGTAGACTTCTTAATGGCTGAAAAACAACGTGACTTTAATTCTATCTCAGCAACAATGTCTGAAGATGTCATTCGCTTACGTGAAGAAGTTTCTGAACAATACCGTTCATTAAAAGAATTAAAAGAACTTGGTGAACGCTATGGTTTCGATTTAAGCCGTCCAGCTGAAAACTTTAAAGAAGCTGTTCAATGGTTATACTTAGCATACCTTGCAGCCATTAAAGAACAAAACGGTGCTGCAATGAGTTTAGGTCGTACTTCAACATTCTTAGACATCTATGCTGAGCGTGATTTACAAGCTGGTACAATTACAGAATCTGAAGTACAAGAAATCATTGACCACTTCATCATGAAATTACGTCTTGTAAAATTCGCACGTACACCTGACTACAATGCGTTATTCTCTGGTGACCCAACTTGGGTAACTGAATCTATCGGTGGTGTAGGTATCGACGGACGTCACATGGTAACGAAAAACTCATTCCGTTTCTTACACTCTTTAGATAACTTAGGTCCAGCACCAGAACCAAACTTAACAGTATTATGGTCTACACGCTTACCTGAAAACTTCAAACGTTATTGTACGAAGATGAGTATTCAAACAAGCTCTATCCAATACGAAAACGATGACTTAATGCGTGAAAGCTATGGCGACGACTACGGTATCGCATGTTGTGTATCTGCAATGAGAATTGGTAAACAAATGCAATTCTTCGGCGCACGTGCAAACTTAGCTAAAACATTACTTTACGCAATCAACGGTGGTAAAGATGAAAAATCTGGCGACCAAGTTGCACCTAAATTTGCACCTATTGAATCTGAAGTTTTAGATTACGATGAAGTATATGCACAATTCGATGAAATGATGGAATGGCTTGCTGGTGTGTATGTGAACTCACTTAACGTTATTCACTACATGCACGACAAATACAGCTACGAACGTATTGAAATGGCATTACATGATACAGACGTTCACCGTACAATGGCGACTGGTATCGCTGGTCTATCTGTTGCAGCTGACTCATTATCTGCAATCAAATACGGCGAAGTACGCCCTATCCGTAACGAAGACGGTCTTGTCGTAGACTTCGAAACAACTGGCGAGTTCCCTAAATATGGTAACAACGACCCACGTGTTGATGACATTGCTGTTCAATTAGTTGAAAGCTTCATGAGAAAATTACGTAAACACAAAACTTACCGTGATTCTGAACATACAATGAGTGTCCTTACAATCACTTCTAACGTTGTATACGGTAACAAAACTGGTAACACACCAGACGGACGTAAAGCAGGCGAACCATTCGCTCCGGGTGCAAACCCAATGCACGGCCGTGATGAAAACGGTGCATTAGCATCATTATCATCTGTTGCAAAATTACCTTACGACTGCTGTAAAGATGGTATCTCAAACACATTCAGTATCGTACCAAAATCATTAGGTAAAGAAGCACATACACAAGAACAAAACTTAGTAAGTATTTTAGATGGTTATGCATTACAACATGGTCACCACCTAAACATTAACGTATTCAACCGTGAAACATTATTAGACGCGATGGAACATCCTGAAGAATATCCACAATTAACAGTTCGTGTATCTGGTTACGCTGTAAACTTCATCAAGTTAACACGCGAACAACAATTGGATGTTATTTCTCGTACATTCCACGAATCAATGTAAGAACGTGATTGCGCAGTGCGAACGTGTTAAACCCCTGCACCTAGCATGCTGACAATCCAAAAGTTAAGAACAATAGTTGTGATTATAAGCAGGACGAGATGTCCTGCTTATCGTCCGACTTTTAAACATCTATGAAGAGAAATGAAAGGAAACAGAGGGATATACTATGTTAAAAGGTCACATTCATTCAATAGAGAGCTTAGGAACTGTAGACGGCCCTGGTCTACGTTACATCATCTTTACGCAAGGTTGCTTACTACGTTGCTTATATTGCCATAACCCCGACACATGGAAAATCAACGAACCATCAAGAACAGCAACTTCAGATGAACTTGTGGCTGAAATTACACCGTATCTTCCCTATTTCCAAGCATCTGGAGGCGGTGTCACAGTAAGTGGTGGTGAACCGCTTCTTCAAATGCCGTTCATTGAAGAATTGTTCCAAAAATTACAAGCGCATGGTATTCACACGTGTATCGACACGTCACTTGGATGCGCGAATGACACAGAAGCTTTTAGAAAGCATTTCGACCAATTGCTCCCCCACACTGATTTATTAATGGTCGATATTAAACATATTGATAATGAAAAGCATAAAAAATTAACAGGAAAACCCAACACCCATATATTAAAATATATTCAGTATTTAGCCGATAAAGGCCAACCCATCTGGATACGTCACGTGCTTGTACCAGGTCTTACTGATGCCCCGGAAGACTTGCGTGCACTCGGCGAATTTATTAACCAACTTGGTAATGTAGAGAAGTTCGAACTACTACCTTACCATCAACTTGGTGTGCATAAATGGCAAGCACTTGGCATTCCATATGAATTGAGTGATGTCTCCCCTCCAACAGACGAAGAGGTAGAAGCAGCATATCAATTGGTCAACTTTAACGGTGTTACCCCCTTAACATCGATCGGTTCATAAGAATAAAAATGACATACTCCTACCAATAGTAAATAAATAAAATGAGACACATGCGAACCCCTGCGCATGTGTCTTTTAGTTTGTGGCAATTTCTACTTTTCACCTACAATGGATGCTGTTTCAGACTTGTTGAATCTTGACTAAGCAAACAAAATTTCATGTTATGGTATATTACAAATCAAAAAATAAAGAGGTGATGATATGCAAGCACTTTTAAAGTTGATCTGGTTTATTTTCGCTTTAATACTTGCCATCTATTTTATTTGGCATGATATGTTTATCTCTTTAGCAATAATTATATTTTTGAGTTTGTTCGTTTACAGTCTAATAGAAATACTTTGTAAAGATAAGAAGTCAAAAGACTGATAAAGTTTTAGGCAGCAAAAAGTGAGATAGCCATTGCCGTCTCACTTTTTTTGAATGCTATTTAGTTTTCTTCGTTCGCTGTGAATCGATAAATGTCAGGTTTGTACAACTTCAATACTTTGCAGAATAACGTATTGACGATAAAGCCTACAACTAACGGGATGATAATAAATACAAGGCTGACTAATAGGACGTTCGTCATCGCATCATGTGTTAGGAATGACAATGCTTTAATCGGCCCAACGAGTCCAACAATACCGAAACCTGCTGATTCTTTTGTCCCTTCAATGCCTACGAGTGCGCCCGCTGCGCCTGTAACACCAGCTGTTAAACCAATCGGCAATAACATAATCGGATAGCGGATAATGTTCGGCATCATCATTTTCATACCGCCTAAAATAATGGCAATCGGCACCCCTAACTTATTTACACGCAATGTCCCGATAAACAATACTACGGCTGCTGCAGCAACACCGATAGCGGCGGCACCGGCTGCTAAACCTGAAATACCGATTGCGAGACCAACGGCGATGGTCGATACAGGTGACACGATAATAAATGAAAAGAGAATGGCGATTAAAATACACATTAAAACAGGTTGTAATGTTGTTAACGTATTGACTAAGTTACCGATAGCTAATGTAATTTTGCTGACATATGGTAATGTCAATGTCCCAATAAGACCTGGAATCCCACCAACAAGTATCGGTAGTAAAATAATCGTTAAGCTACCTAAACGCCCACTTAACCATAACACCATTAACACGGCAATCGATGCAGTAATCATCGTATTGATCAAGTCGCCGATACCTGCGATTTGCCAACCTGCTTCAGTCGCTTTTGCTGCACCTGAACCAACATAAGCAGCGGCACCAACTACAGCTGTTTCCATTGGATTGAGTTTAAATTGAAAGGCAATCAGTACCCCTACCATTAATGGTAATGCAAATTGAATGCCTAGCACGACGTGATGTAACGTTGTAAAGAATGGTAGCTCTTGCCCTAAATATTGGAATAAACCGCCTAACACCGCATTAGGTATTAAACCGACAACGATGGCAACGGCCAAACCATTTAATACGTTAAACGTAAACTTTTTGAATGTCATTTTGTCATTTGTGCTTGTTTCCATAAACATGCCCCCTATGTTTTAGATTACTCATCGTTATTATACGCTATTGTACGTTATTTTTTACGATTATTTCGATAAAACAGATATTTCTTTTCATTTTCTGTCTTTATTTTTATAATTCCGACTTTACTGATATGAATTAATGTGGTACTTTATTTTTCAAGGGGGAATGCAGCATGCTAAAAGTCAAAAACTTACATCACCATTATCACGACAAACCTGTGCTGAAAGACGTTTCATTCACGCAAGCACAAGGTACCGTTACAGCCATTATCGGCCCGAGTGGCTCAGGTAAAACAACACTTTTGCGCACATTGAATGCGCTCGTACAACCACAACAAGGAACGATTTCAATTGATGACGCCTCGGTTGATTTTAGTCATTCGACCAAACAAGATATTCAACGACTTCGCAGTCAGTCGGCGATGGTGTTCCAAAATTATAACCTTTTCAATAATAAGACGGCGTTGGAGAATATTACAGAAGGACTCATATACGGGCAAAAATACAGCAAAAAAGAGGCCGAAAAAGTGGCTTACGAGCTTTTAGATGAAGTGCACTTACGTCAACACGCCGACCACTACCCAATTCAACTGTCTGGTGGTCAAAGCCAACGTATCGGTATTATTCGTGCACTCGCATTGAATCCGAAGTTATTGTTGTTAGACGAACCGACTTCTGCGTTAGACCCAGAATCTGTATCTGGTATTTTAGCGCTTATTCAAAAAATTGCACAACGTGGCATGACGATGACTATAGTGACACATGAAATACAGTTTGCTGAAGCCGTTGCGGATCAAATTATCTTTATCGACAATGGGGAAATCATCGCACAAGGGTCACCACAACAAGTTTTACATGATCGCGAACATCCACGTCTTAAACAGTTTCTAGATCGTGTTAGCACAAAGCAGGTGGTCTTATGAAGCGATGGTTCCAACTCTGCTTAGTCGTTGGTTTGGCATTGTTACTCGCAAGTTGCCAACAGCATACAACATCCAATAAGCAACATAAAAAAGTCGTTAAAGTGGCGGTCTCAGCTGAAGTGAATCCACCGTATTTATATACGGATAAAAACAATCAATTTATCGGATTAGATATGGATTACATGCATTTATTAGAAAAGAAATTACCGCAATATGACTTCCAGTATGAGATTGGCGAAGAAGAAGCAAACTTAGTCGGATTAGGTGCTGGTAAATTCGATATGGCGATTAACTGGTTCTTCAAAACACCCGAACGTGAAGAGAAGTTTCTTTATCAAAACGAGCCGTACAGTTATTCACTTACAATGCTGGCTGTTCATAAAGATAACGAAACGATTCATGGATTAAGTGATATGCCGAACTATCGCTTAACGCCAATGGCACCGAGTGGCGGTCTTTATTCTATTTTGTCACGCTACAATGAGGCGCATGACAAACAAATTGATATTGACACGATTCACTCACCGTCAAATGGCGATAACTTAAAAATGATTTCACAAGGGCGTCGGGATGCGATGTTTATTAACTGGAACACCTATACAGCCATTCAAAAAGTGTTAAAACAAGATGTCAAAATCGGTGGTATCGTCTCTAAAGAACCGTTACATATTGTTTACAATAAAGAGAATAAGCAATTACATGACGACATTGATCGTGCAACGAAAGAACTGAAAGATGAAGGTAAATTACAAGAACTGTCACACCGCTACTTTGACATTGATATTTATCAAGATTTAGATACGATTAACAGTAAAAAAGATGCATTGGAGGTGCAATGAGATGAACGTTGATTGGCTGCATTTATTTGAACAAGTTTTACAACAACTGCCTTTGACACTTATTATGATTGGCTTTGCGCTCTTTTTTGCATTGATTTTAGGTTTTGTCCTTGCGATAATACGCATTCGTCGCACACCGATATTCAACCCTGCTGTGCGTGTCTTTTTATCATTCAGTCGTAGTACACCACTTGTGTTACAGCTCTTTCTCGTTTACTTTGCGTTGCCACAAGTGCTACTCATCGTCGGCATTGATATTAACCAATTCAGCCGACTCTTTTTCGCTATCTTAGCGTTTACATTGCACACCGGTGCTTACTTGTCAGAAGTGATTCGTGCAGGCTATCAATCCGTACCCTATGCACAAGTGGAAGCAGGTCTCACAGTCGGCTTGTCTTACCCGCAAGTCATCCGCCGTATTGTTGTACCACAAGCATTGCGCAATAGCTTACCGAACTTAACAACACAAATTATTGAGTTAATTAAAGATACATCGCTCGCATTTACCATTGGGATTATCGATATGATGGGACAAGTTCAACTGATTATCGGTAACAACTACGGTCTCGGTATGTTAGAAGTCTATATTGTCATATCTGTTATTTACTGGGCACTCGCACTCATCGTTCAAGGCGCATTAGCCTATGTCTCACACCGTACAAGTCGCCCATATCAAGTATAAGGAGGATCCGTTATGTCATTTATGATAGAAGCATTTACAGAAGTCTTAAAAGGCGTTCCTTATACGATCGCCATTGCCATTATTGCGATGATCATTGGGGTCCTTGCCGGAAGTCTTTTTGCGCTCATTCAATATCGACGCATACCTGTACTGTCACAAGTGATTACAGTGTACAACTCTTTTATGCGTAGTACGCCACTCATCGTTCAATTATTTATTTTTTATTATGGCTTACCTGCGCTCATTATTTGGCTAAATGCACAGTTCAACTGGCAGCTGAATCCGGATATGTTCCACCCACTCGCCATTGCACTCGTTGCATTTTCATTACATGCCGTTGCCTATCTATCTGAAAGTATTAAAGGTGGGTTACTCGCCGTATCCCATGATCAGTACGAAGCGGCACAAACAATCGGACTCAGCAAGTGGCACCTTTATACACGTATCGTATTGCCACAAGCGTATGGCTATGCGTTACCGAACATCGAAAACCAGTTTATTATGCTCATCAAAGGGACATCACTTGCTTTTGCCATCCAAATTCCTGAAATTATGGGTGTTAGCACGGTTATTGCCAATGAAGGCTACCGATTCGTTGAAGTGTATACGATTGCTGTTATCTTTTATTGGGCGCTCGCTATTTTGTTAGAATATGTGTTTCATCATCTCGAATCACGCACAACCCGTTATTTACGTGCGTAACAATCAACTATTCTCACTAAAAACCATGAGAATGAGAATCAATTAGGTGCTTTCTCTATCATTATCTAGCCATTTCCCTAATGTTCAATTTATCACAAAGGGCGTACAATGGAGATATCACTCATATAGAGAAAGGATGTTCGAAATGATACAAACAACAGAAAAAGTAGCAGACGTCGTTACAAAATATCCAAAAACTGCTGATGTTTTCCGTAAGTATGGCATTGATTTTTGTTGTGGTGGCCAAATTTCAATTGATGAAGCAGCTGCAGACAACAAGCGCGTTGATATAGATACACTCTTGCCTGAGTTAGAAGAAGCAAGCAAAATTCAAGGAGAAGGTATTAATCCAAGTTATTTAGATGTCCCTTCTTTAATTCAATACATTAAAGCCCGCTATCATGAAACATTGCGTGAAGAGTTCAAACAACTGACACCATACGTGACGAAATTAGCACGTGTGCACGGGCCAAATCACCCATATTTAGTGGAGTTGAAAGAACTTTACGATACGTATAAATCAGGCATGCTGACACACACTGAAGAAGAAGATAATGAAACATTCCCTAAATTAATTAAAGCACATAATGGTGAAACGGTTGCTGACCTTGATGAAGCGATCCAATCATTAGTCGATGATCACACTGGTACAGGTGCTTTACTTGAAAAAATGCGTGAACTTACGAACGACTATCAACCACCAATGGAAGCGTGTGGTACTTGGCGTCTCGTATACAACCGCTTAGAAGCATTGGAACAAGAAACACATGCACATGTACACCTTGAAAACCATGTGTTATTCCCGAAAGTAAGTCAATAATGACGATATAAAAAAGACTGGCGAGATGCCAGTCTTTTTTAGTTGGATGTACTTGCACTTGAACTTGCGTTTTTGATCATTTCAAAGTATTCAAATGTCACTTGGAAAAGCAACAGTAACAACAATGGCGAATAGTCCTTCGTCTGCAATGTCACATCGTGTGTCGTTCTAATTTTAAAATAACTTGATTTTGATTTTACAATTTCGTCACCGCGTGAATCCGTTGCCGTGACACTATGTGATAATAAGCCTGTCTGCCATGTTAATTCATTCCCTTGTACATCGGCGTACTGTATTTTCGGTTTGAATATAGATACGCTGACCGTAAACTGCCCTATTAATTGATGGTTATGGTACACATCCCACACTGGATAGAAATGTGAACGAAATGACTTTTGTCGACGTACATAGTATATATCATTGCCATCCGTAATTTCATATTCTTGTTTTAACGCACCTAGCCATCCAGAGAATCCCCGATGTTTCTTGTTGTGTAACACGCGCATCATCATCACATGTTGCTCATGTTCATCATAGATTGGCATTTCTTTTGTAGAACTATCTAAAAGATTTTCCTTGTAATGATACGTTGTCATCCCATCACTCCTTATTCATCGTTTGATAAAAACGTGCCATATTTTCTGCCCAACGTTCTAACATGACTGGCCCTTGTGCCAATGCTTCTGCTAAAGATATTGGGCCTGAGGACATGCTATAAACTGCATCGATACCTTGTTGGTAGACCGCTTCATACCCGTCACCAATACTTCCAGCAACAGCGATGACCGGTTTACCATACATCTTCGCCACTTTTGCTACACCAACGGGCGTTTTACCAAAAGCGGTCTGTCCGTCAATGCGCCCTTCACCTGTTACAACTAAGTCACAGTTTAACGCATAGTGTCGAAATTTCGTGACATCTAACACAATATCGACACCACGGCGCATTGTGACAGGTAGACATGCTAACAACGCTGTTCCTAAGCCACCCGCAGCACCGGCACCTGGTACCGTTGCGACATCTTTCCCAAGGTCACGTTGAATGACTGCATGATAATGCGCTAGTGCTTGCTCAAGTATTGGGAATGTCTCCTGCGTGACACCTTTTTGCGGGCCGTATACCGCTGTAGCACCTGATGGCCCTAACAATGGATTCGTCACATCACATGCCACTTCAATATCGACATGTGCTAATCGCGGATCCATATATGTCGTGTCGATATGTGCAAGGTGTTGTAGCGCTGCACCACCAAATGGTAACGCTCGACCTTGAGCATCAAGCAGTTTTACACCTAATGCTTGTAAAAAGCCGGCACCCCCATCATTCGTTGCGCTACCACCAATACCGATAATTAAGCGTGTGACACCATGATCTAGCGCATCACGAACAAGTTCTCCCGTGCCATATGTCGTTGCATTAAGAGGGTTCAGCGTCTCGGGTGTCAATAAGTCTATTCCAGACGCTGCTGCCATTTCAATAATCGCAGTCGTGCCATTAAATGCGATGCTGTACGAGGCGTCAACAGGCTCACCTAATGGCCCGGTGACAGTTGTCGTCACCCACGTGCCATTAAGCGCATCGTGCAAAGATTGTGTTGTGCCTTCTCCACCATCTGCCATTGGTACTTTGTAGTAAGACCATGTATCACCCACAGCTGCTCGCCAACCACGCTCAATGGCTTCCGCCGCTTCCATGGCAGTCATACACCCTTTAAATGAATCTGGCGCAATTAATAATCGTTTCATACATAAGCACCTCTTTGTTGTTGATTGATAATTTTATTATATCTTAAAATTCCCTATTATTGTCCCATACAAAAAAAGACTTATGAACATATTGATGCTCACAAGCCATAATTTTAAATCATTCCGTTTTTCTATGCTGCTTCAGCGACATAAATGCTACGTTTCAACCATTGCCCTGTATTCGGATCATAGTCATCACACGTAATCAACGTCAACTGATCTTTATCTTTTTGCATTTCATCTAGTACTTCTACTTCTGTCGGATCGACATCTTTAATTGAGGTAATCTTATACTTACGCACTTCTTTACCGACTGTGAACGTCACTTTATCGCCTTTTTTCGCTTTATGCAAATCTGTAAATTGGTTGAATAAGCTATAATCTGTATGACCTGCAATCGCAATGTTTTGGTCAGACAGTGACTCATCTTCTTCGGCAAATGCGACACCACGCTTTAATTGCTCTGGTGTGGCTGCACCCGGATACACCGCTTCTTCAATATCGACAGATGGGACACGCAACACGCCGACGACTTTCGACTTATCTTTAGGAATTTCTTGTTGCGTCTTAGTTTGTTGAGATTCATATTGCTCAATCTTTTGATCCGTTTCACGCTGTGCGAAGTAACTGTCAATTTTAGGTTTAAACACTAAATATAATCCACCGGCAATCAGTGCAACACCAATAAGTGGAATTAAAATACTTTTTAAACGTTTCATTCAATAGCCTCTTTCGTTCTAAAATATGTAGCACTATTCTACCATAAAAAATTGATAAACACCTATACGAATGCGTTGGACACAACTTCTCCTTTAAAAAAAGCAAAAAAACTAGGACATTGCGCGTGTCCTAGCTTTTCATCTCTATTATGCTTGTGATTCGTCTTTAATTAATGGCTCGTCAGGTTTAACGAAGAACCATAATGCGATCGCGATCACAACTAAAATTAACATTAAGCGTAATGTTGTAGACCAACCAACCATTGTCGCAAGGTAACCTGCTAAGATTGGACTCAACATCGCACCGATATTACCCCATAAGTTCATCCAACCAGATACTGTACCAGCAAAGTTACGACCTAAGTCAGTTGCTGATGCCCAGCTCATTACCATTGATAAGCCGATACCACTTAAACAGAATGACATCCAGAAAATGTTCATTGTTAATGTTTGTGCTGATACGGCAAAGTTTAATGCGATACCGAATACAGCGAAACCTGCAATAGCAATAGATGCACGTGCTACGAAACGTGACTTTCCAGCACTTAAAATCTTATCTGAAATTGCGCCACCTAACATGATAACGATAAACATCATAAACCATGGAATCCCTGCGATTTTACTCATTGTTAAGTTATCGATATGGAATGTTTCCATTAAGTATGATGGTAACCATATTAAGAATAATGTAATCGCAAACTGTACGATGAAGTACTGTGCTGCAATCGCATAGAAACTAAAACGTGAGAAGAAGATACCCCATGGTGCTGATGATTTGTCAGTTGACACAACATCGCGATTCTCCATAATGAATTGTTTCTCTGCTTCGTTAACCATTGCATGTTGTTCTGGTAAATCTTTCGCAATAATAATCCATAAAATGGCGATTAAGAAACCGATTGCCCCGAAAATATAGAATACTGCTTGCCAACCGAATGTGTTGTAAATTGCAACCGTGATGAATGGTGCTAATACTGGTCCGAAATATGAACCTGCTAACAACGCACTTGATGCACGACCCTTTTCGTTTTTACCAAACCAATGTGTATTAAACACAGCGTTTGATGGATACATCGGCGCTTCCCCAACACCGAATAAGAAACGTACTAAGTAAAGTAAACCGTGGTTTTTCACTAATCCAGTTAAGATTGTGAATGCGCTCCACCATACTAACGCAATTGAAATCATTTTCTTAGGTCCGAATTTCTCAGCTAAGAACCCTGCAGGCACTTGCATAAGTGCATAACCTAGTGAGAAGAATGACGCTAAGAACCCGAATTGCGTCTTTGATAAATGTAAATCTTCCATCATTGGTACTGCGATATATGAAATGTTCGCTCGGTCCATATAGGCAATAACCCCGATCAAGAAGAAAATCCCTGCAAACATCCAACGGACATTTGTTTTTTTCTTGTTCATTATTTTTCCCCGCTTTCATTAGGTCATCAGATGACCTTTAAATTAGCATTTTGAATATACCACACGGGTAAAACGTTTACAAGAAAATTTTTAATGCTAAAAATGACTAATTTAGTTTGTGCAATATATCACAAACGAACTCTTATTCTCGCAATATTTTAGTTATTTTAAAAGGTCATTATCGCAAAGAATTCTCGTTTTCATTTATTATTTTACAATAGTATTTAACGTAACTATGAAATCGCTTTATTTATTGCGTTTTTCATTCAAAACATTAAGTAACATACCATTCATCGTGATTCACATGTCAACTAACTTAAATGAGTTAAAATGTATATTGTTAACTTGTAGCAAAATTCGGTATCATCACACGCCTTTTTCAACTGCTGTGAAAACCATATAGCCATCACATTTTATAGCCACTTACTACGCTAATATGGGCATCATGCACATATTGTTCAAATTATGTTAATTAACGTACAGCAAATAATGTGGTTTAATAGAATTGGAAGCGCTTAGAAAAACAAAAATATGACTATAAGAGGTGTCAATTCCATGCAATCATCACAAGAAACAGAACTGAAGCGACAATATCTCGACTTGCTCGCTGAAAAGTACGATTCAGAAGAAAAAGTTGCGACAGAGTTGATTAGTCTGGCGTCTATTTTAGAACTGCCAAAAGGGACGGAACACTTTGTCAGTGACTTACACGGTGAGTATCATGCCTTTCAACACGTCCTACGCAACGGCTCTGGTAATATTCAATCTAAAATTCATGATATTTTTGATGATCGTCTCTCTGAAGAAGATATTAATGAGTTGATCGCCTTAGTGTATTACCCAGAAGACAAAATCAAGCGCATTAAAGCGAACTTTAACTCTAAAGAAGCGCGTAATCAATGGTATGAAGCGACAATTAAACAATTGTTGGAACTCGTTACATATACATCATCTAAATATACACGTTCAAAATTAAGAAAAGCTTTGCCGAAACAATATGTTTTCATTATTGAAGAGTTGTTGTACAAGTCGAATCGTTACAATAACAAAAAGGATTACTACTCGACGATTATTCGCCAAGTGATTGACTTGAATCAAGCCGACAAACTTATTACGGGGCTTTCTAATTCGATTCAACGTCTCGTTGTCGATCATTTACACGTTGTCGGCGATATTTATGACCGTGGGCCACATCCGGATAAAATTATCGACACGTTGATTGATTATCACTCTGTCGATATTCAATGGGGGAACCATGATGCGTTATGGATGGGCGCTTACTCAGGTTCAAAAGTCTGTCTTGCAAACTTACTGCGCATTTGTGCACGCTATGACAACTTAGACATTATTGAAGACGCATATGGTATTAATTTACGTCCATTGCTCACACTTGCGGAGAAATATTATGGCGATAACCCGGCATTCCGTCCGAAAAAGCACCCAGAAAAAACACCATCTGCATCGGAACAACTTCAAATTACGAAAATTCATCAAGCGATTGCGATTATTCAATTTAAGCTTGAAGCGCCGATTATTAAACGTTGCCCTGAATTTGATATGGATTCTCGCCTATTATTAGATAAAGTGAACTATCGTGAAAACACCCTTGAAATCAACGGGACAGTTTATCCATTAGAAAATACATGCTTTAAAACCGTCGATCCACGTAATCCGACAGCCCTATTAGAAGAAGAACAAGAAGTTATTGATCGCCTGCTAATTGCTTTCCAAGAATCTGAGAAATTACGTCGTCATATCGACTTCTTAATGAAAAAAGGGACGCTCTACTTACGTTATAACGGCAACTTACTGATTCACGGCTGTATCCCTGTTGATGAAACAGGCAAAATGGAAGGTATGATGATTGACGGTAAATATGCGGCTGGCCGCGAACTCGTTGATGAATTTGAAGCACATGTTCGTTATGCATATGAACATTTAGACGAGCAAGATGATATTTCAACAGACTTAGTCTGGTATTTATGGACGGGTAAATATTCTTCCTTATTCGGTAAACGTGCAATGACAACGTTCGAACGTTACTTTATTAAAGACAAAACAACACATAAAGAAGAAAAGAACCCTTACTACCATTTGCGTGAACAAGAATCACACGTGAAATACATGCTGCAAGAATTTGATATGGATCCAGAACAAGGTCGTATCATTAACGGGCATACGCCTGTCAAAGAGCGCGACGGCGAAGATCCAATTAAAGCAAACGGCAAAATGCTCGTAATCGACGGTGGATTTTCAAAAGCGTACCAGTCAACAACAGGTATTGCAGGCTACACTTTGCTTTATAACTCATTCGGCATGCAACTCGTGGCACACCAAGAGTTCAACTCGAAAGAAAACGTGCTTGAAACGGGCGAAGATGAACTGTCAATTCGCCGTGTTGTGGACGAAGAACTTGAGCGTAAGTTGATTAAAGATACGAATAAAGGTTGCGAGTTACAAAAAGAAATTGATATGTTGAAAGAACTGATGACCTATCGCTATATGAAATAAGGTGTATACGGCTATGTTGTTTAAATTATTTAAGCAACATAGCTTTCTTTTTGCATCTTTTACTCCAGATAAACTGACAAGTTATCAAAATATAATAATCCCTCTTAATCATCTTCCTTTTTATTTTTGTTATTTCTTATTAATTTTGAGTCATTTGTTTTGAACTTCTGACTATTTTTTGTTATATTTCTCTGATTTGAGTAGATTTTTAATGTTGAAAGATGTAAAATTTTATAGTGCGATTCTAAACTATATCAATCGTACCATTTCATAAAGAAGCGCATTATTTGTTATTTTCATTTAATACATAGACCAAAAATCCAAAATTATAAACATTTTGTTAAGGGCAGTCATCATGCGTCGCTATATGAAAATAGTGCGTTAAAGAGAATATTTTACATTTGATTTTAATGTGTACTATAATGATGAAAGCGTTTACTTATGAAGTGGAAATACTGGAGGGGTTATGTGTGATAGAAATCCTAGAGAAAATTAATGGGCTGTTATGGGGGGCCCCAAGTTTAATTTTACTATCTGGGACAGGTTTATTTTTAACCTTTGTACTTAAAGGCATGCAATTTACAAAGCTATTCCATGCCTTCAAACTCGCTTTCGTCCCAGATAAAAAAGAATCAGAAAGCGAAGGAGACATTAGTAACTTTAAAGCTTTGATGACCTCACTTGCCGGAATGATCGGTAACGGGAACATCGCAGGGGTAGCGACTGCAGTAACGCTAGGTGGACCCGGCGCTGTATTCTGGATGTGGGTCGTTGGTTTACTCGGTATGACAACCAAATATGCCGAAGCCTTACTTGCCATAAAATATCGTGAGCAAAATGCAAACGGCGAATATTCAAGCGGACCGATGTACTATATAGAAAAAGGACTCGGATCAAAGTTCAAATTCTTAGCCGTTGCGTTTGCAGGATTTGGTGCCTTCGCTTCATTAGGGATCGGTAACAGCGTACAATCTAACACAATTGCCGATGTTATGACGAATTCTTTCAATGTTAGCGGCTTTATTACAGGAATTATTTTAGCCATTTTAATTTCGTTAATTATCTTTGGCGGTCTTAAACGTATTAGTAACGTTGCAGGCGTATTCGTGCCAATGATGGCCATCTTCTACATCGGTGCTGCCGTTACAATCATGTTGATTAACTACGACAAAATTATTCCTGCGTTTGGTTTAATCTTCCAATATGCATTCACACCTGTATCAGCTGCAGGGGGCTTTACAGGTATTATGGTTATGCAGGCCGTTCAAAATGGTGTATCAAAAGGGATTTTCTCAAACGAAGCTGGTTTAGGGACTGTTGCTTTGATCTCAGGTAATGCGAAATCAGGCCATCCTGCGATTCAAGCACTCGTTGCCATGACAGGGACATTTATTGTAACGATTGTTGTATGTACAATGACAGCACTCGTATTACTCGTTACAGGTTTCTGGGATCCAAGTGGTGGTTTATTATCTGGCGTACCACACGATCCAAAATTAGAAGCCGGTGCATTAACAAGTGCTGCTTTCGGTTCTAGTCTCGGTACATTAGGTGAATATGTTGTATCATTATCAGTAATCTTCTTTGGTTTCTCAACAATCATCGCTTGGTTCGTATACGGTGCGAAATGTTTCGAATATTTATTCGGCGTAAAATACGTGATGTTATATGGCGTGATTTACGTATTCGCAACGTTTATAGGAACAGTTGCTGACTTGCGTACAGTATGGCTGTTCGCAGACGTCGCAAACGCAATGATGATGATTCCAAACTTAGTCGGTATCTTATTGCTATACAAAGTGATTAAACGTGAAACAGATGATTACTTCAAACCATCTATTAACAAAGCTTAATAGTGTGAAAAACGACCACAGCTGAACATGCTGATGGTCGTTTTTTGATATTTATTACGTTAACTCGCCTCTTAATTGTAGTTGATACAAATTGTAATAAATGCCGCGTTGGGCTAGTAATTGTTCATGTGTGCCACGTTCTGCAATCACACCTTTATTAAGAACGAGTATTTGATCTGCGTCTTGAATGGTCGACAGACGGTGTGCAATCGCTAATGTCGTACGTCCGTGACGCATTTTGGCTAATGATTGCTGGATGGCTTCTTCTGTTTCAGAGTCGATATTTGCGGTCGCTTCATCAAGGAGCAATATTTTCGGATCCATCGCCATTGTACGTGCAAACGCAATTAACTGACGCTGACCGCTTGAAAAGGCACGCCCTTGCTCAATTACTTGATGTTCATAGCCGTCTGGTAAACGCATAATAAAGTCGTGGGCATGGACGAACTTCGCTGCTGCTTCGACTTGCTCAAACGTCATAGTTGGATGATACAAGCGAATATTCGATGCCACTGTGCCATAGAAAATAAATGGATCTTGCAATACAAGTCCAATACTCTGCTTCAATGTTTGTTGTGCATATTGTTTAATCGACACACCGTCAATCAAAATTTCTCCACGGTCAAACTCATAAAAACGCATAAAAAGATTGGCAATCGTACTTTTACCTGAGCCTGTATGACCGACAAGCGCGATAGTTTGTCCCGGCTCGGCAGTAAAGGAAATGTTATGTAACACATCATGTGTACCGTCATAACTAAAGCTCACATTTTTAAATTCAATACGCCCTTGTTGAATCGTTGCTGTTGTATCTTCTTGTTGTTGTGGCGCAGTCGTTTCATTGTCCATCATATTAAACACTCGACTCGCTGATACAATCGCTTGTTGGAAAATATTTAAATTTTGACTGACTTGGTTAATTGGTTCAAAGAAACGTTGCATATATTGAATAAAGGCGTAAATCACACCTGCCGTTACAGTTTCACTAAAACTTAACACGCCAAAGTAAGCGAGAATCATCACAGTCGCAAATGTTGCAAGCATTGTCATCGCAGGTCGTAACATTAAGCTATCTAAACGTATCGTCTTAATCGTTTGCTCGTAGTGTGCGTCATTAATCGCGCCGAACTCTTGACGTAAACGTTGTTGCTGATTGAACACTTGAATAATTTTCATGCCTTCAATCGACTCTGCTAACTTGGCGTTTAAATCAGATAAACGCTGACGTGTCGCATTGAAATAAACAGATGCCAAGCGACGATACAATGCCAATATCCCTACGACCACAGGCACAAATAACATCGCAAAAAAGGCCATACGAATGTCCAAAACAAACATCATGACAAAACTGGCAATAATCATAAAGAACGCTTGTAAGAAAGACGTTAAAACACCTGTAAACATCTCGATAATCGCTTCTGTATCATTCGTTAATCTCGACACGATACTGCCACTCGGTGTTTCGTCAAAAAACGCCATACCGAGTCGTGTAATATCATGAAATGCATCAATACGCAGTTGCTGAATGACTTTGAGTGCCAAATATTGTAAGAAATAGACGCTTAAATACGTCGTCACAGCACCGATGATTTGAATAATAATAAATGCGATAAATAGCCAAACAACTTGCTGATCAGACATTGTACCATTTAATAAATACGCATCGATAAAAACTTTTACAAGGTATGGAATGCTCATACTCGCCGCAATCGACAAGCCGAGCATGATTAACGCAAACGCAATCAATTTTTTAAAAGGAAGTGTATAGCGTAATAAGCGTAACAATACGTGCCATTGTTCTTTAGCTGAAAGTTGTCGTGTTGTTTCACTAGAATGTTTCACCATCATGACCACCTCTTTCTACTTGCTGCGTCAAATCTTCCCTTAAACGTGCTTGCATCGCTTGGGCATGGAACGTATCTGCATACCAACCACCACGAGCAATCAAGTCATCATGTGTACCTCGCTCAATAATCGTGCCATCACGCATCACTAAAATCATATCTGCGTGCATCACGGCACTCATACGATGTGCTGTAATCATATTCGTCTTGCCTTGTCGTGTTTGTTTCAAGTTATGCAATATCGCCGCTTCCGTCTCGGCATCTACAGCTGATAATGCATCATCTAATATAAGTACTTCTGGATCTGTCATCAGCGCACGTGCAATAGAAATACGCTGTTTCTGTCCACCTGATAGTGACACACCACGTTCCCCTACAACTGTCTCATAAGCATCCGGCAGTGCCATAATATCTTGATGAATATGACTCATTTGACTAGCATGGTACAACACGTCATCCGACACGTCTGGCTGACTAAACGCAATATTCCCACGTATCGTTGATGAAAATAAAAAGTGTTCTTGTGGCACATAGCCAAATTGTGCACGCAATGTATCTATTGGATAGTCACGAATTGGACGATCTCCGTATTGAATATCATTTGGTTGTGCAGTGTCGAATTCGCGCAATAGTAAGCGCAACAATAAACTTTTACCAGAACCCGTACTGCCGACAATACCGACCGTCATTCCTTTTTTCAAAGTAAAGTGAATGTCGTGTAAGCGCGGTGTCTTTTCATGCGGAAATTGAAATTGCGCCAGTTGAAACACAATATCCCCTGCTGGTGTTGCATCCGTCACTGCTTTATCTTGTATATCATTTTCCACTTGTTCAATCAGACGGATACGATCATATGACGCATGTCCACGTTGCACGATATTAAAAAAGAAGCCGAGTGCCAGCAACGGCCAAACTAACATGCTTAAGTACGTTGTAAAAGTGACGAGTGCCCCAATCGTCAATTCGCCACGCAATGTCATCGCAGCACCAAAGCCCATACTGAGCAAATAGCTACTGCCTAATACTAACTGAATTGTTGGATCAAATAATGCATCGATCTTCGCGACACGCATATTTTTATCAACGACATCATCACTCAGCTCACGGAAGTCGGCTTCGTCATCTGCTTCATAACCGAACGACTTCGTTACTTTAATCCCCGAAATACTTTCTTGCGTTTTATCGTTGAGCTGACTGAATGCCGCCTGTGCTTTTTTAAAAGTTTTATGTAGCAGACGTCCGTAATAGTTCGTTGCCAGCACTAAAATAGGAAGTGGTAAAATCGCAATCAATGTCAACTTAGGACTCACTGTCATTGCCATCATCGCAAGTGTCATCCCGCCCGTAATCAGTGCATCGCCAATCGTTAGCACACCGATACCTGCTGAACTTTGAACGGCACGAATATCATTTGTCGCATGCGCCATCAAATCGCCCGTTCGATACTTTTGATAAAAGGACGGACTCATCAGCGTATATTTTGAATAAAGTCGCTCACGTAAAATACGCCCGAGTTTTGCACTCGCACCGAACAGCTGCATACGTGAAATAAAACGTAACAGATAGATCATAATCCCCAAGCCAAAAATAATCGCCAAATACATCGTTAACAAGCTGGGCGTCAATGTCTTATTCGTAATATGGTCGATGACAAACCCGATAATTTGTGGCGGAATCAAACTACAAAACGTCGTTACGAACATCGCTATAAAAGCAATGATATAGCGCTTTTTCTCTTGTTTTAAAAACCAACTTAAATCTCGAAATACTTTCATTCAATGTCACCCCCATGTTGCCTATATTTTAGTTGAAAGTTACAAAAATTTGTTATATCTACTATCATATACAAATTAAGGTTCAAGACAAAGTGATTGAGACTTATAATACGTCGCCTTGTAGCGTATAAACAACTTTTCCCGCCACAATCGTTTGCAGCACATCTATATCCAACAAAGACACATCCAGATCAAGCGGATTATCAGACAAACAGACAAAGTCCGCAAGTGCCCCAGGTCGAATCACACCTTGGTCACCTGGTACACCGTTCAACGCTGCCGCGTCACACGTCACCGCAGCTAACGCATCATAACGCGACAAACACTCTGATGCGCCTAGCTGCACGCCTGCACTTGTGCGTCGTTCACATGCGTGATGCATCAAGTGCAACGGTGCTATCGGCGTCACCGGTGCGTCCGCGTGCAATGTGTAACAGACACCACATGCACGCGCCGTGGCGGTCGGAAACACCTGTTGCGCACGTTCTGCACCCAGTAACGTCGTGCGCAACAAGTCACCCGTCACTGAAATTTGATTCGTGAAAAACGAGCCACCAACGTCATATTTCGACATCAATTGCAGTTGCGTTGGCGTGACCGTGTGTAAGTGTTCGATACGATTTCGACACACACGGTTGGCAGTGCGATAGCGAGCCGTCGCAATATACGCCTCCAATGTACGCTGTATTGCGACATCGCCTATCGCATGCGTGATGAGATGAAACCCACGTTGTTGAAAATCAACAAACTGACGATACATCTCATCTGACGATAGAACCGGGTTAGGCGCCTGACGTCCATCAGCGTAGGCGCTCGAGAGCGCAGCCGTTCGCAAGTTCATCGTCCCATCGGCGAAGAACTTCACACCATTGGCCGTTGCCATGCCTTTTGAATGCTGGCGAAAGCGTAGCGCCCAGTCGTCATGTGTCGTTGTGCGATACGCAGGATAGGCATTCAAAGTGTCGGCTTGCAACGTCCATCGGCTGCGTATCTTCTGTGGGGTCGCCAAGAAGTGACACACCCCGTCGACTTCGCTCTTGCCATACAGGCCACCGACGTTGAGCTCGCTCAGCTCTGTGACACCCGCGCGCAAGTAGCTGGCGACGCCTTGGGCAAGAGCGGACGCAATGGACTCGGGGGCGAGTTGCGGGGAATGACGTTTGGCACTCGGTATCGAATAAAAGTCACAAATATGACCCGTCAGCGCGCCCGACACGTCACGGGTGTAGAAGGCTTGTGGTGGGTCGTCATCTGTTAAGCCAATACCGACACGTTCCAAGCCAGCCGTGTTCAAAACAACTGCATGAAACGACGCATGTTCTAATAAAATCGGTATATCCCGACTGATTTGATCCAAGTCATGACGTGTGGGATGACGTTGTTCTGTGAATTGTTCCGCTGTATACCCCACGATTTTTAACCAGCCATTTGGTGTTAAAGTAATTTCTGACAAACGCGCACGTATTGACACGACGAGTGCCTCAATAGAATCATAGCTGTCACACGATGGAAAAGGCGTTTGCACACTGCCCATTAAAATATGGCTATGTGTATCAATCATGCCAGGAATTACATAATGCCCTTGCACATTTAATACATCGTCTTGTCCCGTCGTCTCAACAAATGTATCCTGTCGCACAATACGTAAAATTTTCCCGTCCTCCATTTCAATCGTTCCGAGATACGGCGCTTGTTCTTTCGTCATATCAATCATCTTTGCATTCACAAGTCGTTTGAGCTCTTTCATCACATCACCCCATTTAGTTACTGTTCATTCTAAAAGTATTTCACTCAAGGTGCCAGTCCAATCATCACTTCCCCATATTTTGAGGGGGCACAAAACTTTAGGAGCAGGACAGAAATCTTTGATCACAATAAACTTTCTGTCCTACTCCTATTAAAAAACAATCCATAATACGATATTCATCAGTACTAAAAACATATAAAGACAAGCCAAATAACTTAAATCATTCAGAGTCAGCCTACTTTGCTTTTTCCATAGAAATGTAGCCATACAGAGTACGCCTAGAACCATAGCCGGATTAAAAATAATGAGCCAGCCACCCATTAAATCATGCGTTAAGATAGAAAAACCTAACGTGATAAAAAATAGATTATTCACTACTGTCACATTTTTTATACGGAACCATCTATTCGATAAAATGCGTAAAAAGCTAGACACAAAGTAATATACAAAACACGCTGCAATGAACACTAACAAGATTAAGACACCAAAGTAAAAATATGCCCTTGTCCCATCATAATTCAATAGTTTTTGTATACGATTCACTTCTTCTGTAGGCAGGGAGCGGGACAGAAAGCTCATTTTTACAAAAAGCTTTCGTCGTCCCGCCCCGGCAAGGGTGACTAGAAGTGGAAAAAGTTTTTTAAAACGCATTTTCACTTCAGACACCTACTGCCATTTACAAATATTTGCTTACTTATTTAAAAAATTTTTCCTATGTCCCAGCCCCTAGACAGCGTTAGAAATAAAATAAGGATCCCTGATACAATCTTATGATTTAAGCGCAATACAATCTCTCCTTTATAACCGCACTTTTTAATTGTTCTTACTCTTAATCATAAAATAAAAGCGCTTTCATTCCAAATTACTTTGTTAAATAAAAAGAGAAACGACCTTCTCAAATAGATCGTTTCCCTACATTTCACGCTATTTCACATCATCCAACGCCTGACGAATGCCTACTAAATAGTTTTCCGTCTCATCTTGCGGTTCTGATTCAAAACGTCGCACAATTTCGCTGCCGATAATAATACCGTCTGCGAATGTGGCTAATTGTTGCACTTGTTCTGCTGTACGAATGCCAAAGCCTGTAAATACCGGTACATCACTACTTTGTCGAATCAATGCGAGTTTTTCACGGAGTTCCGGATGAAATTCGCCATTTTGTCCGGTAATTTGGTTCATCGTAACGGTGTAAATAAAGCCTTCTGCCTGACGGGCAATACGTTCAATTCGTGATGCATCTGCCGTCATCGCAATTAATGAAATGAGTTTGAGTTGGCGCTCAGGATAACGTGCTTTCATCGCTTCAATATATTCAGCTGGCATATCAGGAATAATCAAGCCATATACGCCTGCCGCTTCTGCCTCTCGCATAAAGTCCGCTTCGCCATACGCTTCAATCGTATGCATATACGTCATCAACAAATAGTTCACTTTCAAATCGTGTTGTTCCGCTTTCAATGTATCTAAAATACGTTTTGCAGTCATGCCTTGTTGAATCGCACGTTGCCCCGCTGCCATAATCACCGGGCCATCTGCTACTGGATCTGAAAATGGAATACCAATTTCTACAAAATCTGCACCTGTACGTTCGAGCGTTTTTAAGTTTTCAATAAAGTTTTGATTGCCCATAATGTATGCGACAAATTGTTTACGCATGTGCTTCACCGCCTTGTTCATTCATATACGTTCTAATCGTCTCCATATCTTTGTCGCCACGTCCAGACACTGTCACAACGATAATGTCATCTTTTGCCATTTGTGGCGCAAGCTTTTCTACATAACTGATCGCATGTGCACTTTCAATCGCTGGAATAATGCCTTCCGCTCGAGAAAAACGAATCAGCGCTTGCATCGCTTCGTCATCCGTTGCTGTGACGTAATCCACACGACCAATATCATGATAGTAACTATGTTCCGGTCCAACACCCGGATAATCCAGTCCTGCTGAAATCGAATGGGCTTGGGCAATTTGATTGTTTTCATCTTGAATAAGATACATTTTAGCGCCGTGCAACACACCGACATCGCCACAGTTTAATGCCAGTGCATGTCGATTCGTATCCGCACCTTCTCCAGCTGCTTCAACACCATATAACTTCACACTTTCATCTTCTATAAATGGATAGAACGTCCCAATCGCATTAGAACCGCCACCGATACAAGCAACGACAGCGTCTGGTAAGCGCCCTTCACGTGCTTGCACGGCTGTTTTAATTTCATCGCCAATGACACGTTGGAAATCGCGCACCATCGTTGGGAATGGATCCGGTCCGAGTGCTGAACCGAGCAAGTAGTGCGTGTCATCTACATGTGCGACCCAGTATTGTAACGCCTTGTTTACCGCATCCGACAGTGTTCCTTGACCGTCCGTCACTGATACAACTTTCGCCCCTAACAGTTCCATACGAAAAACATTCAACTGTTGACGTTTAATATCTTCTTCGCCCATAAACACGACCAATTCCATATCAAACAACGCAGCCACTGTGGCACTCGCAACACCGTGCTGACCCGCACCCGTTTCTGCGACAAGCTTTTTCTTACCCATACGCTTTGCGAGTAATGCTTGTCCTAAGGCATTATTAATTTTATGTGCACCCGTATGGTTCAAATCTTCACGTTTTAAATAAATCTTCGCACCACCTAGCTGTTCTGTTAACGATGCGGCATACGTTAATGGCGATTCACGTCCGACATATTCTTTTAAATAGCGATGATATTCCGCTTGAAACGCTTCATCTTGCTTCGCTTCATCATATGCTGCCTTTAATTCTAAAATGGCTGGCATCAGCGTTTCTGGAACGTAACGTCCGCCATAACGTCCGAAAAATCCTTGTTCATCTGCATGTAATTGTATCTTTGTCATGATAAATGCCTCCTAAAATATGTTGGATTGTTGTCATTTTGTTTGGGGACTTCTGCCCTTTCGTTTCATCTTCAATACCACTCGCAATATCTACGCCTGCAATATTTGGGCGTTGCGACAAAAGTATCGGTAGCATCTCTGCGTTCAAACCACCGGCAATCAGTACTTTTTCTAACGGGATGCTTTCGAGCAAACGCCAATCAAACGTCGCCCCTACACCGCCATATGCATGCGATGGGGTATCAATTAATAATCGATCCACATACGGTGCATACTTTGCGACTTGTTGGGCAATGGTGTCATCGCCTTTGAGCGCTTTAAAAATTTGAATATGTGGCAATAGCTCACGCAACTTTTGAATATATGTCGTCGACTCATCGCCATGAAGTTGCAGTGTATTGATTCGTGTCTGTTTAACAAGTTGCTGAATCATACATAATGGCATGTTCACTGTCACTGCTACACGGTCAATATGATCTGGGACATCAGCAGACAATCGTTTGACCGTTGCCACATCCACAGAACGTGCACTCGGCGGGTACATGACGAAACCAATCGCGTCTACATCACACGTACACGCATATCGCACATCTTGTACCCGTGTAAACCCGCAATACTTCACGTACATTTAGCGTTCCTCCTTAGCCACTCGCAATTGTGTTAACGTCTCTGTGACATTGTCTGCTTTCATTAACGTCTCGCCAACGAGTACGCCATCAATACCTACTGGTGCTAACTTTTCTACATCTTCGGCTGTTCGAATCCCACTTTCTGAAATATAATGCACCCCTGCTGTATGCCTTTTTAAAATATTAAGCGTGTGTTGAACGTCGGTTTTAAACGTCCGTAAATCTCGATTGTTCACGCCGATAAAAGTCGGTTGTATACGCAACGCACGGGCTAGCTCTACTTCATCATGTACTTCAACCAATACTTCTAAGCCTTTTTGTCGTGCGTAATCATACAAGTCTTTCAACTGAGCATCTGATAATATATTCACGATTAATAAAATAATAGATGCCCCTGCATGATACGCAACATCAATTTGTTTTTTACTAATCATAAAATCTTTACATAAAACAGGTAACGTTGTTTGTTGTGTTAATGAAACTAAACGCTCAAAACTACCACCAAAATATTTTTCATCTGTCAAAATAGAAATCGCTGATGCACCTGCTTCAGTATATGATGCTACTTGCGTTTCCAAGTCACGCACCGGAATATCTGACACCGATGGACTTTTCGATTTCACTTCCGCAATTACCGCAACGTGCGTATCTTTCTCGATTAATGCTTGTAAAGTCGGTTTGTGCTCGACAGACACTTTAGGCAATTGATTCAGTAAGTCATCATAATATCCTGACGCTAACAACGTTTGTTTATACGCGACTATCTCATCTAATATCGTCATACCTCCACACTCCTACTCGTCAAATATTGTTCGTAAGCACGCCCTTCATCAATCGTTTGTCGTGCCAGCGCAACACCCGCTTCAATTGTATCCGCACGTTCTGACGCATACAGTGCCAATCCTGCATTTAACAACACGACATCTCGGCGACACGACACATCATCCCCTTTTAAAATGCCGAGCGTAATCACTTTATTTTGTTCCGGTGTACCACCAACCAACGCCGTATCTTTGGCAAAACGTAAGCCCACATCTTGTGCATTCAATGTATACGTACGAATACCTGTCGCTTGATTCACTTCAACAATCGTATTGTCGCCAGATAACGTCGCTTCATCCATACCGTTTGCTCCATGCACAACGAGTGCACGTTGACGTCCAAGTTTGTGTAACGCATGTGCAATATCCGTCATTTTTGTTTTGTCATACACGCCCATCACTTGATAGTCCAATGCAAATGGATTAATTAAAGGTCCTAGCAAGTTGAATACCGTTGGAACAGGTAATTGCTGACGGACAGGTTGTAGATGACGCATAATCGGGTATGTATCCGTCGCATTAAGAAACGCTAAATTTTTTGCCGACACTTGTTGTGCAACGTCTACTACTTGTGTCGTCGGAACCTCTAATGCTTGTAAAATATCGACACTCCCTGACTGTGATGTCACACTTTTATTACCGTGTTTCACGACTTTCGCACCTGCAGCAGCAACCACAAATGCAACTGTTGTTGAAATGTTAAAGCTATTCGAACCATCGCCACCCGTACCACAAACACACAGACTACCGGGTAACTGCGGTTGTTTAGGATACATCGTTTGGATCAACGCTTGGCTCAAGTCATAAAGTTCATCTGCCGTCGTCCCTTTCATTGTGAATGCTATAAGTAGCGTCAGCTTTTCTGATAAATCGACGGTTTCTGATAATAAAGTCTCTGTAAATTGTTGTATTTGTGCTGTATTTAAATTGCGATAATGCATCAAATCATTGAGTAACGTCATCTGTTACCCCTCCAATCTCATTTATAAAGTTTGTGACAATCTGTGCGACGTCCGGACTCGCAAATGACTCAGGATGGTACTGTATGCCGTAATGCGGTTTTTCACGATGTTCAAACGATTGAATACAATCACTTGTACTTCCTGTCACAATCAAGTCTGCTGGTAACGTCTCACGCACGCATACGAGTGAATGATACCGCATAATATCAGAATGTTCTGATATATCTTTATACGATGTCGATGGTGCTTCAAACTTAAGCTGATCAATTTTGCCATGTACAATGCGTTCCCCCACATCAACGACGCCACCATAGTAGTGATATAATGCTTGTGCCCCAAGACATATCCCTAAAATCGGTAAGTCTTGATAGTAATCAATAATACGTCGCAACCAATCATTATCGTTCGGATGTCCGGGCCCCGGCGACAACACGACTGCAGACGGTTCATAGTCCAAAACATGTGGGTCATCGGGATAAATGACTTCTACCGTATCGTGTGCACGCAACAGATCGACAAGATTATATGTAAAGGAATCATAGTTATCAATGACAAGTATCATAGTTCCACCTCCAACAAACTTTTTGCTTTTAATCGTGTCTCTTCTAACTCTTTTTCAGGTACGGAATCATATACAACGCCACAACCTGCTTCTACATGAACGTGCGTCTCATCAATCACCATTGTACGAATCGCGAGCGCTAAATCTAAGTCATGGTTGCAGTTAATGTAGCCGACACCGCCACTGTATACGCCTCGTCGAATCGGTTGTTGTTCGTAAATACGCTGAATCGCTCGAAGCTTCGGTGCGCCTGATACAGTGCCTGTCGGTAACAAGCTCGCAATAACATCAATCGGTGAGTAATCTTCTGGCAAACGTCCTGTCACTTCGCTCACAATGTGCATAACATGTTCATAACGTTCAATCGTCATCAATTTTGGAATTTTGAGTGATCCCGGTTCAGCAATTCTTAAAATATCATTGCGTCCTAAATCAACAAGCATGCGATGTTCACTCAATTCTTTTTCATCACTTAACAGTGTTTCAGCCAGCTGGACATCTTCTCGTTCATCTTGTCCTCGACGAATCGTGCCGGCAATCGGATTGGTCATAACTTCTAAACCTTTCACTTTCACAAAACTTTCTGGTGAACTGCCCACTAAAACATCTTCGCCCATATTGACGTAAAACAAGTACGGGCTTGGATTGTTACGTTTCAGTCGTTGAAACAAGCGGAATGTATAAGCATCTCGTGACTTACCAAAATGATGTTCATAGCGATAAATACGTGATGGCACCGCTTGGAACATATCGCCTTGGCAAATATAATTTTTGAAGTCTGACACGTATTGTTTGAACGTTTCATCATCTACAGACGTCGTAATCTGTTTCGCAGGTAACTGCTCTGTCAATGGCGTTTCAAACAACTCAACGTATTGAAACTCATCAATCATTTGCATGACACGTTGTTGTAATACTTCCTTTGATACACCTGAAAATAAATTTGTCGCAACGACATAGACACATTCTTTAAAATGATCAAACACGTACACTTGCTCTACCATGTAAAGATGCACATCTTCACCTGATCCTTTAATCGGATATTGTTGTAAAATCGGATACGCGTGTCTTACAAAATCAAAACTAAACGCCCCCATAAAACCTGATACAAACGGTAATCCTTCAAGCTGTTCATCATCAATGGACACCTTTGTGTCGGCAACACGCGCTTTCAATGCTTCGAGAGGTTGCGTCTCAATCACTTCCGTCTGTTGTGGCGTCTTTACTGTTAATGCGCTGTCAGTCAAAATTATTTCGCCGTACACATCAAATGCTAAAATCGAATAACGTCCTTTCGTTTGTTTCGTTGTCGCACTTTCAAATAAAATTTTATGCTGCTTATGACGCGCTAACGTCTCCGGATTCACCGGCGCATCTATCACACGATAATAGACTTCCATCTTTATCATCCCTTCCTCAGTACAAAATAAAAACCGCATGTCACACCCTATAAAAGGACGTTCACACGCGGTACCACCTCATTTGATAGCTATTTAGCTACCCACTCAAATACTTATACAATTGGCTGCTTCCAGACAAACCCATTTCATCATCAGCTGGTGTGAACTCACATCGACCGTTCACTTTCTGACACTACCGTCACTGACGACTACTCCCTTTATCCTCACAGTTATTTACGACATAAACAAAAAACACCACAAGAAACGCATTGTTAAGGACGCGTTACCGTGGTGCCACCTTAATTAACATGACGAGCATGTTCACTTTGACATCGTTCATTTTGTTGTACTCAACGACTGCCCAATTCATCTTTGCGGTGTACTAACTTGCATCAACCGTTAGTTTTCTATATGCTACACGTCGCAAACACTACTTATCAATCGCATTAATTTTTTGATAATTCTCACTATACAGACCTTTGATAAACGTGTCAACACTTTTTACAAAATAACCTTATTTTATTGTTTCTTTCGTATATTGCACAACCATTTAGAGACGCTTATACTTGAGCTAACACATTAAAAAGGGGTGTATCTATGTCACATCTTAAAGGACTCCTATTAACCATTAGTATTGCTCTGATTGCAACAGGTGCGGGGCATTTCTTTCCTATCGTCGGAAGTGCTGTGTTTGCCATTGTGATTGGCATGCTTATCAATAACCTTATGACTGTGCCAGCTTCATATAGACCAGGCATTCAATATAGTAGTAAAAAAATCTTGCATTACAGTATTATCGCACTCGGTTTCACGTTAAGCTTCCATGCGATTGGTACTGTCGGCTTAAAATCATTACCTATTCTCATCATCACGTTACTATTTTGTATCATTATGAGTCTATTACTCATTAAATTATTAAAAATAGAGACATCACTTGGCATTTTAATCGGCGTTGGTACCTCTATTTGCGGTGGTTCTGCCATTGCAGCCACAAGTCCAGTTATTAAAGCAAAAGAAGACGTGATTGCCTTGAGTTTATCCACTGTATTTCTTTTTAACCTTGTCGGCGTCATTGTTTTCCCACCACTCGGTCATTTATTTCATATGAGTGAAGAAACTTTTGGCTTTTTCGCTGGAACAGCGATCAACGATACATCCAGTGTGGTTGCAGCCAGTGCTGTATACGGGCAACAAGCGTTAGAAGTTGCAACGATTGTCAAACTGACACGCACACTGTTTATCATTCCTATTACACTAGGCCTTGCTTTATGGATGGCAAAACAACAAACAACATCCGAACAATCACGCAAGCCATGGTATCAAGCGATTCCAAAATTTATTTTATGGTTTTTAGTCGCTGCAGCGATCAGTTCTATTTTCAACTTCTCTGATACAATAATTGCTGTGTTTCGCCAGCTCGCACACTTCTTAATTACGATTGCATTGGCAGGTGTCGGCTTAACTGTCAAATTCCGTCACTTTAAACAAGCTGGCTTTAAACCTATTTTATTCGGACTTACACTTTGGATTGGTTTAACGATTGTCAGCTTAATCGTCTTAACATATATGCTTCCATAGAACGAAATTAACCCCTCACGGCATTATGTCATGAGGGGCATTTTTATAAGCATATAGATTAACCTTGTAATTTCACAAGAATTTTCGCTTGAGATTTGTCATTCACAAGTTGTTCAAAACCTGCTTCGACAATGTCTTCTAATTCAATTTCATCTGTAATAACACCTTTAACATCTAAATTACCTTCATTAATCAAGTCGATTGTTTGTTGGAATGTTGTCGGTGTGTATGCAATTGTTGATGTTAACTTAACGCCTGTATTTGTTAATTGCATTGGGTGCCATTCAACAGGATGACCGAAGATAGATACGATTACAACTGTACCACGTGGTCTTGTGACATCAATTGATGCTTCAAGTGTTGATGCGACACCTGCTACTTCAAATGTTACATCTACACCGCCGTTTGTATGTTGCGCAATTACTTCTTTCGGATCTTCCTTACCAGAATTCACTGCGAATGTTGCACCAAGTTCTTTCGCTTTTGCTAATCTTTCTTCAGGTAAGTCGAATACAAAGATTTTACTTGCACCCGCTGCTTTTGCGGCAATCACTGTTAATAAGCCGATTGGACCTGCACCAAATACCGCAACTGTGTCACCAAAGAGTACTTCTCCTTCTTTGATTGATTGTACTGCAACCGCTGTTGGTTCGACTAACGCACCTTCTTTATCTGATACATTGTCTGGTAGTTTGTAAACATTGCCCTCAGGTGCATTCGCAAACTCCGCAAAGCCACCATCTGCGCCTAAACCGATAAATGAATAGCCATCATATAAATCAATATTTTCTTCTTTAATACCGTGTGATACGGTTGGGTTTACAACGACACGGTCGCCTTTTTTGAATTTCGTTACATCTGCACCAACTTCTTCAACGACACCCGCAAATTCGTGTCCTAGTGTTACAGGTGCTGTTTGCCCTAGAAATGGATCTGGTTGATCTGTCGAAATAAAGATAGGTCCTTCTAAGTATTCATGTAAGTCTGTCCCACAAATACCTGCCCAAGTTACTTTTACCTTTACTTCATTGTCCTTTAATGTCTTAGGTGCTCTTTCCTCAACGCGTACATCTTTTTGACCATACCATACTGCTGCTTTCATAGGTGTAACCTCCTTTTATTAACACCTTAATGTTATGACTTTTCAGAAATATTTTCAAGGAATTAGACTCGTTTTCACAATTATTTAATATTTATATATAGATTGTGAAAATATATTTTATCTTTCGGATTATCTCAAGTATAACACGATTCTGCGCACTAGAAAGAAATTAAAAAAGGACCCGAGCTATGCCCGAGTCCTGTTCATAAACGTGTTAGCGTTTATTATTTTTCTTCTTTTTCTTTACGACGTCTGCCGAATAAGAATAATGAACCAAGTGCTGCAATTAAGCTACCGAACAATGGCGCATTTGTTGATTCGTTACCAGTATCTGGTAATTCTTTCATTTCTTTGCCTTTATTGTTCATGTCTTTAGATGCTTTCATATCATCTTTCATTGCTTTGTCAGTGTTAGAAGCGTTGTCCATGTTACCCATGTCGTTCGCTTTATCACCTTTATCCATACCAGTCATACCATTGTCTTTACCTTTAACAATAACGACTGTTGGTTCAGAAGTGTTACCTGCTTCATCAGTAGCTGTCACGATTAATTTATCGCCCGCTTTGATGACTGTGCCATCTGGTACTTTAACAGTCCAGTTGCCATCTTTATCTACTGTTGTTGTTCCTTCTTTACCATCTGGGAACTTAACAGTGATTGTTGAACCTGGCTCACCTTTACCAGTTACAGTTTTATCACCTGGGTTAACAGGGTTCACTGTTGGTTGGTCTGGTGCAACTGTATCTTTGTCAGTATCTGGTACTTTCACTTTTGTAACGTCAGATTTGTTACCTGCTTCGTCAGTTGCAGTCACATCTAATTCGTCACCTGGTTTGATTACTGTGCCATCTGGTACTTTAACAGTCCAGTTACCGTCTTTATCTACTGTTGCTGTTCCTTCTTTACCATCTGGGAACTTAACAGTGATTGTTGAACCTGGTTCACCTTTACCAGTTACCACTTTATCGCCCGGTTTAACAGGGTTTACAGTTGGTGCATCTGGTGCTACTGTATCTGTTACTTTACCTTCTGTTGGTGTTGATGTGTTACCGTTGCCGTCTTTCGCTACAACTGTAACTTTGTCGCCTTCTTTAAGGTCTACACCTTCTGGTACATCCACTTTCCAGTTTCCATTTTCGTCTACTGGTACATCTTTGATCACATCGCCGTTTGGTAATGTTACATCTACTGTTCCGTTTGGTTCAGCTGTACCTGTGATTACTTTGTCTCCTGGTTGTGGGTTTGTAATCGTTGGTGCATCTGGTGCTACTGTATCTGTTACTTTACCTTCTGTTGGTGTTGACGTATTACCGTTGTCGTCTTTCGCTACAACTGTAACTTTGTCGCCTTCTTTAAGGTCTACACCTTCTGGTACGTCTACTTTGTAGTTACCTTCTGCATCTACTGGTACGTCTTTGATTACATCGCCATTTGGTAATGTTACATCCACTGTTCCGTTTGGTTCAGCTGTACCTGTAATCACTTTGTCACCTGGTTGTGGATTTGTCACTGTTGGTGCGTCTGGTGCTACTGTATCTGTTACTGTACCTTCTGTTGGGTCTGATACGTTACCGCTGTCATCTTTCGCTACAACTGTAACTTTATCGCCTTCTTTAAGGTCTACGCCTTCTGGTACGTCTACTGTGTATTCACCGTCTGCGTTCACTGGTACGTCTTTGATCACATCGCCATTTGGTAATGTTACATCCACTGTTCCGTTTGGTTCAGCTGTACCTGTGATTACTTTGTCTCCTGGTTGTGGATTTGTCACTGTTGGTGCGTCTGGCGCTACAGTGTCTTGAACTTTAACCGGTACTTCTACTGTATCTTTTGAACCGTCTGGGTATACAACTTCTACTACACCAGTGTAATCTCCTGGTTTATCTGTATCAATTGTGCCTTCTGGTGTTACGTCTACAACTTTTGTACCTTCTGGTAAGTCTGTTAAGTCAACATTGTCTGTTAAATCAACGTCTCCACCTTTTTCTACTTCTTCAGGTGTTACTTTCGGATCGTTTTGATCTGCGTCAGTTAATTTTTCTTTAACTGTTACTGGTACGTCAACTGTTTCTTTAGAGCCATCTGGGTAAGTAATTTCTACTTTACCTGTATAGTCTCCTGGTGTGTTTGTATCAATTGTGCCAGTTGGTGTTACGTCTGTAACTTTCGTACCGTCTGGTAATTTTGTTAAGTCAACGTTGTCTGTTAAGTCAACATCTTGTCCTTTTTCTACCACTTCTGGTGTTACTTCAGGATCGTTTTCATCCGCTTGTGATGGGTTAACTTTAACCGGTACGTCAACAGTATCTTTTGAACCATCTGGGTATGTTACTTCTACTTTACCTGTGTAGTCACCTGGTTTGTCTGTATCAATTGTGCCAGCTGGTGTTACGTCTGTAACTGTTGTACCTTCTGGTAAGTCTGTTAAGTCAACATTATCTGTTAAGTCAACTTTTCCACCTTTGTCTACTTCTTCAGGTGTTACTTTTGGATCGTTTTGATCTGCATCAGTTAATTTTTCTTTAACTGTTACCGGTACATCTACAGTGTCTTTTGAACCATCTGGATATGTTACTTCTACTTTACCTGTGTAGTCTCCAGGTGTATTCGTATCAATTGTGCCAGTTGGTGTTACGTCTGTAACTGTTGTACCTTTTGGTAAGTCTGTTAAGTCAACATTATCTGTTAAATCAACTTTTCCGCCTTTTTCTACTACTTCTGGCGTTACTGTTGGATCATTTTCATCCGCTTGTGTTTTCGCTTCTTCTTTAACTGTTACTGGTACGTCAACAGTATCTTTTGAGCCATCTGGATATGTTACTTCTACTTTACCTGTGTAGTCTCCAGGTGTATTCGTATCAATTGTGCCAGTTGGTGTTACGTCTGTAACTGTTGTACCGTCCGGTAATTTTGTTAAATCAACGTTATCTGTTAAGTCAACATCTCCGCCTTTTTCTACTACTTCTGGCGTTACTGTTGGATCATTTTCATCCGCTTGTGTTTTCGCTTCTTCTTTAACTGTTACTGGTACGTCAACAGTGTCTTTTGAACCATCTGGGTATGTTACTTCAACAAGACCAGTGTAATCACCTGGTTTATCTGTATCAATAGTTCCTGGTGGTGTTACATCTTTAACTGTTGTACCTTCTGGTAAGTCTGTTGTATCAACATTATCTGTTAAATCAACGTCTCCACCTTTTTCCACTACTTCTGGCGTCGCTTTTGGATCATTTTTATCTGCATCAGTTAATGTTTCTTTAACAATTACTGGCACATCTACTGTTTCCTTAGAGCCGTCTGGGTACGTAATTTCTACTTTACCTGGATATTCTCCTGGTGTATTTGTATCAATTGTGCCATCTGGCGTTACATCTGTAACTTTAGAACCTTCTGGTAATTTTGTTACAACGTTGTCTGTTAAGTCAACGTCTCCACCTTTTTCTACCACTTCTGGTGTCACTTCTGGATCGATTTCATCCGCCATTGATGGGTTAACAACTACCGGTACGTCAACAGTATCTTTTGAACCATCTGGGTACGTTACTTCTACTTTACCTGTGTATTCTCCAGGCGTATTTGTATCGATTGTGCCAGTTGGTGTTACGTCTGTAACTGTTGTGCCGTCTGGTAATTTCGTTAAGTCAACGTTATCTGTTAAGTCAACTTTTCCACCTTTGTCTACTACTTCTGTCGTTACTTCTGGTGTATTTTCATCCGCTTGTGATGGTTTCACTTTCACTGGTACATCAACAGTATCTTTTGAACCATCTGGATATGTTACTTCTACTTTACCTGTGTAATCGCCAGGTGTATTCGTATCAATTGTGTCAGCTGGTGTTACGTCTGTAACTGTTGTACCTTCTGGTAAGCCTGTTAAGTCAACGTTATCTGTTAAGTCAACTTTTCCACCTTTTTCAACTTCTTCAGGTGTTGCTTTTGGATCATATTTATCCGCATCAGGTGTCGCTTCTGTTACAGTGAATTTCGCTTGAACTGTATCAGTCGTACCGTCTTCGTAAGTTACAACAACTGGTACTGTGATTTCTTTACCAACTTGATCGTTTGTAGGTGTGAATGTAATTTTACCTGTCATTGGGTCAACTTTAACACCTTCAGGAACGTCTGTCGCATTAGGGTCTAATTGGAATGCGTTTTCTGTTGCTAATGGTACATCCGCATTTGCAACTGGTTTACCATCTTTTGTAGTGAATGTTGGTGTTACAGATGCTTCTTCTCCAGCTTTTGCTGTTGTATCTTCATATGCAGGTTCATGAATGATATTTTGATCAACTACTGCTGTGAATGAGTCTACTGCAAGTGCATCTGATAAATCAGTTGTCTTTTCATTTGGATGGAAGATTGCTGATGTGTATGTCGCATTCTTATCTAAGTCTGCTGGTACTGTAATTGGCACTGAACCAATTGTTCCGTCTACGTTCGAAACTTTCGTTACAGGATCACCAATTGCTACACCATCTTTAAACCATTGAATTTGGTATTCACGTGATGGTAATAAACCACCTGATTTTGATTCAACAGTATCACCAGGAATCGCATAGTTCTCTACAGAGTCATATACTAATACATCGTGCATTGGTTGTGGTGCTAATGCGATAAAGTTTTGTTTGCTTCCGTTAGCACTTGTTAGCATTTGTGCATCGAAAATATCACGTCCTGCATCTGCAGTTGTAAACATGTTGTTTTGATAGTTGTTGCTCCAGATCGCATAGTCATCAATCATCGCTGTTACATACATGTAATCAGAGTTGATATGACGATGTCTTTGACCGAGCGTACCATTCCATTGCATTAATGATTTATGGTTAACGTCTGCGTCTGCAACTAATTGACCATATTCTTCATCTGAAGTTCTAGCACCTTTATTTTGTGCGCTAACACCATATAAACCTCTAAACGGAATATAGTATGAACCATCTGACTCAACAGTACCCACTACTGTTTCAGCAATATGAGAACCTGCGCCATGCTCAGCTTGGTATTTTGTAACAATGTCTTGTTGTGCTGCTCTGAAGTCTTCTAAAGTGTAACCTTTATTAGCTTCTTTCCATGCATCAAATTGACGTGTTACTTCATCGTTAACATATGATGCGACAACTTTAACGCCTGTTGCGTTAACATCCCATGAGTCTTTTTTCCATGCACGAGAGTCTGAACCACTTGGGTCACCTGTTTCGTACCATACATTACCTGAAATTTTACCGTAAGCACCTTCATTTGGCCATACACCATCTGAATGAGGCGCTGTTGTCCATTGATCTTGAGGTTTCATTAACCAATCGTTTTCTCGTGGAATTTCTTGAACAAGTACTTGACCGTTAACGATACGGTTAATACCTGCTGTGAAGTCCCAAGATTCATTTGTACGGCTTAAACGTGTATGGAAACCATATTTTTGGTCACCGTGTTTAATAACGTTGTATTTTTCTGGATCTGGATTTTCAACCCAAGTTCTTACAGCTAAGTTACCATCACCTGCTAATTTGAACTCATGCTCTTGACCTGTTGGGTCTATTAATTTTTTAGAAAGGTCAAATACATATGAACCGTCCGGGTTTGTTGTTGTGTAATAAACTGGCGATACAAAACCTTTACCATTTACCCATTGTAAGTAAACTTTAGCATTTGCTAATGGCTCTTTTTCATTAAAGTTGTTAATGTTACCGCCTCTATAAACCCATGCTTTACCTGCATAGCTTTGAGTTTGTCCCTCAGTACCTGGTGCATAGATTGCGCCTTTTTGTGCTTCTTGTTGTAATTCACTGTCAAACGCACGTGTTGCTGTATCAGTTGTTGCTGCGCGTGTTGCACTACGGAATGCTGTAGCTGAAACAGGTGTTTCATTAACAACATCTTCGTTTGTTAATGCAGTTTCTTCACGAACCGCTGCTAATGTACCATCAACATTATATTTATTTTGCTCATTGGCTAAATAATCAACAATTGCTTGTTGTAACGCTTCAGGTGTTACTTCTGATAAGTTTGCGTTTAAGTTGCTCGCAATTTTGTTCGCTTCTTCTGCAGAAATGTTTTTCTCAGCAACTAAATAGTCTGCTGCAGACGCTTGGTCTGTTACAGTTGCGATATCTGTCGCAGGTACTTCTGCTGGCTTTTCAGTCGTTGTGACCGGTTCCGCTGTTGCAGGTGTTTCTGCTGCTGGTTGTTCAACTGTTGTATCTGCTTCTTCTGTTGGAGTCTCTGCTGCTGGTTGTTCAACTGTTGTGTCTGCTTCTTCTGTTGCAATTTCTTCTGCTGGTTGTTCAGCTGATGCGTCTGCTTCTTCTGTTGCAGTTTCTTCTGCTGGTTGTTCAGCTGTTGTGTCTGCTTCCTCTGTTGCAGTTTCTTCTGCTGGTTGCTCAGCTGGTGTTTCTACTTCCTCTGTTGCAGGTGTTTCTGTAGTTGCTTCTTCTGTCGCTGTGCTTTCAGCATCTGCATTTGCTTCTTCTGTTGCTGCTGCCTCTTCTGTTGTTGCTTTGTCTAGCTCTTCAGCTTGTGCATCGTTGTGCGCCCCGAAAATTAATGTTGCTCCTACTAAAATAGAAGCTGTTCCAACGGTGAATTTGCGAATCGAATACTTATTTTGCTTGTTTGGCAAAAAGTCGAAACGCTTTGAGTTTGTGGTCTTTTTATTAGCCATTTCATTGCTCCTTTTCTAAAATCTTTCATGCCCAACCTAACTCCAACTGATAATTTACGTTGGACAATACAATTCAAATACTAACATACAATTTATAATTAAATGATTCTTTAACTTATACCAATAGTTTAGATTTATTTTAATTAGATATTTCTTATTGATAGAAACAGGTAGAAAAAAGCGTAGTCATAGTGATAAAAAGAAGTGTGTTATTTTAATGTAGAATTTGTACTTTTGTTCACATGCACAATGTAAAAGCACGAAATATAATTCATATTTATATTAAGTTTAGAGTGTGTTATATATTGTCTTATTCGAAATTATTTTTTTGAGCTAATAATTAAGATTACTTAAAAATATATGTATTAAGCGGACGATCCAGTCAAATCATTATATGTGACACATCATAGAAAATGGCGATGTGGATTTTCAGAGGGAGCAGTAATGACATGGTAAATCAGCATTGGGCACAGAAAACGGTTAAGAAAATAGCCGCAATTATTAAAAGAAACGTACAAGTTGTTAACAAAAGTGGACAAATTATTGCGACGTCAAACTCAGAGAGACTTGGCGAAATACATTATGCTGCAAGGCACTCCATTCAACGTAATTTACCGATTGAAATTGAAGAAGAAGACATGAATTTTTGGAAGGTCAACTCACCTGGTATTATTGTGCCTTTTGAATATCAAGAGAAAACATACGGCGCACTACTCATTGCAGGCCCACCTGAAGAAATACGTGAATCTTCACGCTTAATTAAAGTCACTGCAGAATGTATTATCGAACAAGAAATCGAGCGTTCTGCAAGACTGAAAAGTTCTTTGTCACGCACACAAATGCTTTCTAATGTTTTATTCAACAAAGATATACCTACTCATAATTATAGTCGCAAACAAATTATTGATTTCCTTGGCTTGAATCACAAAGCTGCCGTCGCTTCGATATGTATTAATACGACGAGCAAAACTAAAATTAGTTCCCTTAAAAGTATCTTAAACGACTGGCAGCTCCATGATGATGACATCCTAGAACTGACACCACAAGAATGGATTTTTATTTTTAAAGCCAATTCAAATCGAGGTAAGACTTTAGAAGAGTTGAAGCACTTTATCGAAAATGCAATGTCACAAGATTCATTTGAACGTACACTTATAACGATTGGCGATTTCAATACAGGCCTCCACGGCTTAATCCAATCTTATAATGAAGCACAATCACTTCGAAAGCTTGTTTCATCCATGAATCGTTCTGAAGGGGTGTTTACTTATAAAGACCATGAACTCGAAATCATTTGTCAAAACATCCGAAAGCATTCTCCTGATGAGGAAGCATCATTAATCGATAATTATAAAAAACTTGTTTCCTTTGGTGGCGATAAGTACCTAAACGAAACCGTTGAAGCTTACTTCAAAAATCATGGTAAACTCGTTAAAACGGCCAATGATTTATTTATTCATCGAAATACTTTAAATTACCGTATTAAAAAGATACATGAAATCACAGGTTGGGATCCTAACACAATAGATGGCATTGTTTTATTACGTATTGCACAACATCTTTACAAAACCCGTTAATTCAATATGATACTACTTAAAGAAGAGGCATTTTGTCGCCTCTTCTTTTTTGTTGCAATAGTATCCAACTGACTTTCTTAAATAAAACAAACATCCACAACCTAATATAGCATTTTATTAATTTCTTATATAAAAATAGTATTAAGAAGATATAGACATACTTACTCTTTTAACTTTTCATCCTTCCAACAGAACCTAAAAAGCCTTTATCCATCAAACTTAAACACATTGTCTCCACTACTCTTATGTCACTAATTTTATGTTTCTGACATCTTTAATGTTATTTTTCAATTATTTTTTGACAAAACCAAAAAAATTGTATATATAATTAAATAGTACACATAAAGTTTTATGTATGTAATTTTTAGCTCTTTTTACTTAAACGGAGAAATTTTTAGAACATAACTTTTATTATGTGAGGAGGTTACAACTGTGTTTCCAAAAATATATCATTTAACAGCATCTATGACGCAACCTGTTCGCTGCTTCGACGGTATGATTCTCGTATTCTCTCTTAGTGAAAATACGACCGTTAAAAAGGAAGGACTAGAATATCGTGGAGAACATCTTTATTTGATTAACGAATCAGATTTATATGAAATCCACACACAATCTGCTTTATTATTTTACTTACCCAGTGCACTATTCAAAACACTCGACATTGACATCTTTCATAACGACTTTATTATTCAGCAACCAGATGTGATAAGCGCTGACTTAACTTTGTTGTTTAAATATTACCAAGCATGCGAACAACAGACACATCACGCGCAAAGTCTTGTGACACATCTTCTCAAGGAAGTCACTCGAGTACCACACACCTATGCACATTCAATAGATAATACGTTACACCATATGATCGACTATATAAGCAACCATATACGTGAGCGTATTACATTAGAAATCCTATCTAAAAAATTTCATGTTTCAACATCATACATATCAACGCTGTTCAAACACAACTTGAACATGAATTTTTACGATTATACAGCTTCTTTAAAAATCGCAAAGTCTTTAGAAGATATTTCAATTCATGATCAAAAAGTTAAAACTGTCGCTGAATTATGGCATTATCCAAGTGCTACAAACTATATCATTAACTTTAAAAAGTATATGGGGATTACACCTAAAAAGTACAAATCTTTACCAGTTAACGATTATGAACTTCGCATACCCAATACGATATCAGATGTAAATGCTTTACGGCGTTTACATATAGACCCAATCAGCGCTAAACAAAAGACCACAATATTGATTAATGACACTTATATTAATGAACCACCATTTTCATTTTTCAACCTGATAGATATCGGCTCATTTAGTAATATAGACAAAATCATGACCGAGCCCATCTTTTTTTATAAAAATTTCGCGAATTATAAACTTGCATCTTATATTTATATTAGCGAACCGATTGAAAACATCATCACAGATCATGTACAAACAACTATCATCAAGTTGATTAAGCTGTTTCAAGCGAAAATACCAATTGCAATGCAGTTAACAGACATTCAAAGTTACCACTACATTGTTAAGGCGATTGAAGACCTCCACTTTTTAGAAAGTGAACACGCACCTTTAATACCTGCCAGCGATCAAAAGCTGCTCTTGCTCTTGGATCCAAACATGCTTGATGCAAGAGAAGTTGCGCATATTAAACGCGACGTCTATGATATGCATATCACGATTTCGTTGGATGTCACAAACTATTATCTGAACAGGCAAGCGATTGATGATGATATCGTTGCACTTAAGCCAGACTTTTACACCATTGATTTTCAAAAAGTTAAAGATCATCATAAACAGCAGTCAAATCATGAGACATTCAAAAAAATTCAATGGACACTGTATCAATTTTTAGAGCAAAATAACATGCGACACAAGACGATTTTTCTGAACTATGATGCTTTTTATACACCTGAAATACTGCATAATACTGGCTTGCTTTTGAAAGAATCTTTAAAAAGTCAGCCTTATCTCGCAGGGGCATCTATTACTTTTACACAATCGACAGATCAAAACCGCCATATCGCGCTTTTTGATAGCATTGAAAATAAAACAACTTTTTATTTTCTCGGAATAATGCTACTCAACTTTTCGAAATATCATTGTTATTATGGCGACAATTACGTCGTTACACAGTCATTACACAGCTATAACGTGTTGCTATATAATACAAAGTCATATGATCAAGATTTCTATATCACACACCAAGAAGATCAAATACTATCGCCAACACTCATCTCAACAGAAATATTGAATAGCCAAAATGGAGCTGTTGACAGTATGATTTGTCCGCGTATCAAAGACAAAAGCCGCTTCCCAAACTTACTTAAGTTCAAGTTGAGCCAGTATAACACGCCACATTTCAGTGTTGATGAACATGACTTTGATAACGGCGCCTATGTGACGAAAATACCCGCAAAGTCTGTTGCAATGGTCACACTTTACAACACCTAATACAACGATATGAAACGAAGAAATCCCATGATACCCAATGATTTCTTCGTCCTGACTCATATCGACCGCATAGACAAATAAAAGAGATTTTTACACCTTATTTTATTCCTATTAACTATTTTTGGTACAATAAAATCATTTAATTAGCTAAAAATATCCATTTCTTCCTCATTTTACTTTTTAGCTGTTTTAAATTTATGTATGACACAACATAAAGTGATAAATAGCTTAATACCAATGTGTTAACAATTTTTGACAATTTGCTCACAACTTCACATTTCGGTCATTTGCACAATGAGATGGTAATAATGTTACTTTTTGTGTCTATTTTGATTCCGTTTACATTTTATACTTTTTATTTCTAAAAATATTTCGCCCCGCACTTCCCCCTTTTCCGTTATAATACGATTGTTAGGAGCGATAATATGAAGAAAACAAACGATAGAATATATACGCTATTTAATCGACTTGGCAGTTGGACGATGACTGCTTTCTTTGTGATTGGTACCATTATTTTTATTCTGTTTATAGCAATGGCGACAGTCATTCCAGAAATGAATCGTCACGTCTATGAGGGTAAGATCGTCGAAAAGTATCATAAAGATGACGGTATCTCTACGGGAACAACACGTTACATTGTTGTCAAACATGACCATGGCAAGACGACAATTGAAAATAGTGATATTTTATTACACGGCAAATTTAACAGTCGCGATATTCACGATACATTGCGTGAAGGTCAAACTGTAAAAGTTTATACAATTGGCTTCGAATCACCAAAATTTGGTTTTCACCCTAACCTATATCGCATTGAGCAATCTAAATGATCATAATAGCTAAAAAGACTGAAGTAACGTATGCATATATGTGCATCGTTTCCTTCAATCTTTTTCTCATTTAGTATTCAAATTTCTCAATCCACTTGAGAACAGCTGGTGCAATTCTATGATGATCTTGTAGATGCACCCAATCTATTTCGGTAATTTCAGCGTTAATTTGGATCGTCTCCCAATCTATCGGCCGACGACAACGAAACCCATTTAACTCTGTCAACATATCTTTTTGTGGGTATGCAGGTCCCACCACTGTTCCGATGTATTCAAGCTTTTCTGTTGATAGTGATAGCTGCAATTCCTCTTTTAACTCACGTATCAGTGCTGCTTCAAGCGACTCTCCTTGTTCAATTTTACCACCCGGAAAGTACAACTTCTCTCTATTCCGAACTTGAACTAATCGCAAATAGTCCTCTTTGCGTTCTACTAAGCATACACAACGTATCACAACAAGTACCTCCTATCTTAAAAACTCATATAGATAGTGTAACATACTGCTGTTATATCGCCTGTTGAACGGCGTCTTGGCTTTGTACATATACTTCCCCTATGCGCTGTGCTGCCATGCGGCCTCCCATAATATTACGCGCAAATGGTCCTAATTCAAGATCCGCAAGCATGCCAGACACATAAAGATTCGGTAACCACTCGAGTGAAGGTGTTGTGACCGGGAACCCTGCAGTCAGTTTCGCTCTATACGTGTTAACAATTGTTTGAATAAGCGGTTGTTGCATGAGGTCATATTCAAATCCTGTAGCTAAATAAATGCCGTCATAATGAATACGCTCTTTACCGGCAATAATATAATGATCTGCCACAGCCTCTATTGCCGTTTGGTGAATGATTAAGCGTCCTTCGTTTTCTGCATGCATCAGTTTCATATACATTTCTTTCGGCATAGAACCTTTATGACGCTCACTGCGGTTAATCTCGGCACGTTGCGTTAAATCTTTTTCACATTGGAAACCACGCATATTTTTAGGCCCTAACCAACCTGGATCGGCATCAAAATCAAATACTTCTAGCGGTTTTTTAATCCATAAATGAATTGGTTTTTCACGTTGTTCAGCGAGTAACTTAATGACTAAATGTGCCGCAGAGATACCACTTCCAACGATGTGTGAGGCAGTCAGTTGTGTATCAAAGTCTGACTGATGTATATGTTGGACGTCCGGTTGCCCTTTAAACATATCTGGTGTCAACGGTGTATTGTGCGTCCCCATTGCTAACACAACATGGCGTGCTGTGAGTATTCTTTCATCATCCAAAACTACTTGCCAATAGTCATTTGTACGTTCAATATCAATCGCTTTTTGTTGAATATGACATGCCGCTAAATCATATTGTTGAATGTAATTGTCCGTATGGTCGAAAAACATATCAAGTCTCGGACGTTGATACTGACCAATCATCGCTTGTGCATATTGATGACACTTCGCAAACTTTTTAAGATCAAATGGTTCTGGATGGCAGTGATGTACAAGTGGGGAACGTAAATACGGCATACTGAGCCGAGTCGTCTGCATTTTGAAATTGTCCATCAATGTATCATGTGGGTCTATGATACCTAACTGTGAGGTTGGTAAGCCTAAATAACGTAATTGCAATGCGATTGTTGTCGCATGCACACCGCCACCAATAATCAGCCATTCGTACATAATATCTCTCCTCTTTATAAATCGTAATAATTACGTTTTATAATAAAGGATATACCTTTCCATTGCAAGATTGAACCCGCGACTAGCCCTATATATAGAAAAAAGCCACCTACTTTAATAAGTAGATGACTCCAAATGTGATTGCGCCATTAGACGATAGGTGCGCCGCCTGTAATACCATAGACTTGTCCAGTAATAAAGCTACCACCTTCAGATGCAAGTAAGACATAAACATCTGCCAACTCTACTGGTTGACCCGCACGTTGTAATGGTTGGTTTTTACCAAAATTTGGAATGCGTTCTTGTGGTTGACCGCCACAAATTTGTAATGGTGTCCAAACAGGTCCTGGTGCAACTGCATTCACACGAATTCCTTTAGGCCCTAGTTGTGCCGCAAGCCCTTTTGCAAGTGATACGTTACATGATTTTGTCATCGCATAGTCCAGTAAATGTGGGCTCGGCTTAACCGCTTGAATAGATGACGTCAAAATAATGCTCGCACCCGCTTCAAGATAATTCAATGCTTCTTGGATAGAATATACTGTTGAAAAGACGTTCACTTCAAATGTATCTGTCAGCTGTTTCGGATCTAACTTCTGAATATCGTACTCAAAGTTTTGCATACCTGCGTTAAGTACGAGAATATCTAGACCCCCTAACTGTTCATACGCATCTTTTACCATTTGGCGCGCATACGCTGCATCACGCAAGTCACCTGGTAATAGCACTGCTTTTTGCCCTGCCTCTTCAATCACCGCTTTTACTTCTTCTGCATCGACTTGTTCATCCGGATGATAAGCGATTGCAACATCCGCACCTTCTTTCGCATAAGCAATTGCCGCTGCACGACCGATACCAGAGTCACCACCTGTTACAAGCGCTTTACGTCCTACTAACTTTTCAGCACCACGATAAGATGTTTCCCCACAATCGGGAACAGGCGTCATCTCACGTTGAATACCCGGATAAGGCTGTAGTTGTTGTTCATATTGATCATGAAAATATTGTGTTAATGGATTCTTGTTCGGCATGATAAAAACCTCATTTCATTGATTAATGATTTGTTTTCAACGTATCAAAAAAACTCAGAAAAGCAAAGTAAATCGCTTTCCTGAGCTTGCTTGTTATTCTGTATATTTTTTACCTAAACGGTCAACAATCGCTGAAATCGCACCGTCACCTGTTACGTTCGTTGCTGTACCAAAGCTATCTTGCGCCATGTATAAGGCGATCATCAAGCCAATAGCCGCTTCATTAAAGCCTAAAATTGATCCAAGAATACCGCTCGCAGCCATCACTGAGCCACCCGGTACACCCGGCGCTGCAATCATAATGACACCAAGCATGAAAATAAAACCAATCATCGTTGGTACGCTAACAAGTGATAAACTTGGTAACACAATCATCGCTGCAACAGAACAGCTCACAAGTGTGATAGTAGAGCCTGACAAGTGAATTGTCGCTAACAATGGCACACTGAAGTCTGCAACAGGTGGTGTGACACCATTCTTTTTCGCTTGCTTTAATGTTACCGGAATCGTTGCGGCACTACTCATTGTACCCAACGCTGTAAAGTAAGACGGCAACATCGTTTTCAATAGTGCAATTGGACTTTTCTTATTTAATACCCCTGCAATGATATACAGCACTGTTAACCAAACCCAGTGCATAATAATCGCAATAATAAGGACGATACCGAATACTTTTAAAATACTCATTACTGTGCCTTGCGCTGTCATCTCTGCAAAAATTGTCGCAATGTAGAACGGCAAGAACGGAATAATAATTTTTTCAATTAATACTTCTACGATACGTTGTCCTTCATCAATGAGTTTAATCATCGTGAACGCTTCTACTTTGTGTGCAATAATCCCAAAAGCAAATGCTGTAATCAACGCTGTTAAAACACCCATCAGCGGATCAAATTCAAATGAAAAGAACGGCGCAATTTCAGGTGCTTCCCCAGGCACTTTCCCATGCGATGCAATCGTTGGCATCAATGTATACGAAACAGTCAGTGCCATTAATCCTGCTAAAATTGTGGATGTATATGCCACACCTACTGTCATCCCTACAAGTTTTCCTGAACCTTTACCAAGTGATGTAATACCTGATGCGATAAAGAAAAAGATAATTAACGGGATCATATAGTTAATAATTTGTCCAAAAATCCCTTTAACTGTTACAAGTACTTTGTTGAGCGCATCAATATCTAGCATCCCAATCAAAATACCAGCAACAATACCTAAAACTAACTTCCCAATCAACTTCATTGGCTGGTCTCCCTCCATAAACTTATCAATATGATTAAAACTCTCCCTAAATACGAAGCGCTTTCATTATATATTGCATTAATTAATATAAAAAAGCAATATATTTTTCAATAAGTTTTGATTATTAAAAGAAATATTATTGATTGAGATTTTTTTGACGTCGATTGATTAATTGCCAGCCACCAAGAATCATCAAACTACCTAACACCAAAAATGACCAGCCATTCATTGTTGGTTGATGTTTTGTCGTGCTTTGGTGGATACCTGTATGAGGTAACACACCTTCTGTTGTAGCTGTTCGCACTGTTGTTGATACTGCATTATCAGTAGTTGATGATAAGTGCGTCGTTGATTTTTTATGTGTTAAAGCCATCGTTTTAGCGTGTAAACTATCCTCGTACGCGTCAGTTGATACATAATCAACCATCTTCATTTGCTTTGGCGCCTTCTGTTGAGGTGTTACATGTTGCACAATGCCACTTGTTAATGGGGATTCTGATTCATCAGCCTTATCTTGTGGCTTAACTGTCATTTTATCTGTAGGTTTTGGTTCCACTTCTGGCGTTGCTACATTCTCATCTTTATGCCCTACTTGTTCTGCATTATTATCTTCTGCAGGTACCATTGGGTCTGACACTTCCTCATCTTCGCCATTACCGATATCTTCTACTGGCTCAGTTGGTTGCTCAGTCGGTTCATCTTCTTGTTCATCTGTTGCATTCGGCGCTTCACTTTCTTGTTCTTCCGTGCCATTCGGTGTTTCACTTTCTTCAGTATCTTGCGGCGTTTCCTCTTCTCCTTCTGGTTTCGGTGCTTCTACTTCCTCATCTTCGCCATTATCCGTATCTTCTACTGGTTCGGCTGGTTGTTCAGTCGGTTCATCTTCTTGTACGTCCGTTGCATTCGGCGGTTCATCTTCTTGTACGTCCGTTGCATTCGGCTCTTCATCTTCTTGTACGTCCGTTGCATTCGGCGTTTCGCTTTCTTCAGTATCTTGTGGCGTTTCCTCTTCTTCTTCTGGTTTCGGTGCTTCTGCTTCCACATCTTCGCCATTATCCGTATCTCCTACCGGCTCGGTTGGTTCCTCAGTTGTTGTTGACGGTAATGGCGCTTCAATTGTTTGACGTACAATTTCTGATGGTTCGTAACCTTCTTTGTGTGCTTGAACTGTCACATCACCTTGTATAGTCAATCGTTCACTTCCAGGTAGTTCAACAACCCAGCTTCCACTGTCGTCAGCTGTTACATCATACGACTTCCCTGATGGGACTGTCACTGTTACTGATGAGTGTGGTTGTGCTTGACCGGTCAATCGCTCTGCACCATATTCAATCGGCGCTATGCTTGGTATTGTCAATTGTTCGCTCGGATCTAAATAAGGTGCTAAACGTGTTAGCAGTTTTTCACTTTCAGTCTGTGATAAAGATTGAATTGCACGAACGAGACGATATAATGGCACACGATCATCTTTCTCTGGCGCTAATGCTTTCTTGGCAATCCATGTTTCTACATCAGTCGTTAATGTTTGCATATAACGCATATCTGCATCTTGTTGTGTTTCATCATTTACAATAAACCCTTTATCGGTCAATGTATAAGCGACTGTTTGCTTATCCGCATCTGGCATCACAACACGTTCGCCTGTTTCGATGCGTTGAACGACGCGACGTTGACTCGGTTCACGATGCATAATGGTTATCGTATCTCCTACTTGCAACTTTCTGATTTTCGTTAGCGCTTCTCCAACACGATCCCCTATCATTGTGCGATCCACAACAACTTGACCGTCTTTCGTACGAATCGTTACATGTGCGTATTCATCAGTAAAGTAAACATGTGGCTTTTTGGCATATTCTTGATATTTCACTTCGCCTGTATGTGGCTGATAAGAAATCTGGGCAAATATATCATTACCAAGACCTTTCAACAATATTTGTTGCGAAACAAACTGCTGTGTTTGCGTACTAGACGGATAATCAAGTACAACTTGGTTCTCACCATTTTCACGCACTACGAGATACGCATGTTCAGGTAACATATGATTCAAAGTTGCAGGTGCGACTACTTTATATACACCCGCACGCAGATGTTCAAAATGTGCAACGCCATTATTAACAGTTGCTTCTGCCACTTTATTTTCTCCATCCATCAAGACAACTTTTGCATTATCACGAAGTTTTTGACCTTGTAAGTTCAACTGAACGTCTGCTGTTGTATAAATGCTCGTATCTTTAAGATCACTTGATTTGACCAATTCGTATTCTGTAGCTAACCCTAAACGTGCCACATACTTTTGACGTTCTGCCGGATTATCAATGAGCATCGCAAGTGGATAAATGTATGAATGATGATACGCGTTCAAATCATCTTTTAATTGTCGCGACATATCAATATGGTATAAATCAAAATACGGCAAACCATTAACGCCTTGTGCCGCTAACCAGTCATGACTGATCCATCTCGGTACATCAACAGGCAATCTCCCTTCTGCTGCATGTGTTCTCATTGTTTGATACATATGTGTCATGCCTTCGATACCTGTCAATCGCACCAGGCGTGTCATAAAGTCCAATTTCCCTTTAAAACCACTGTCATTGAAACGGACACCCTCGCTATTTTCGAGCATTCTATGATGAATCCCTTCTTGAAATGCACGCTGATTGCCGCCATAAAGCCAACCATTTTCTTTATGTTGGATTGTTTGTTCATATTGATTCGCAAAAACATTATTGATGACTTCTGCTAAATCCATACGACCATCTTGTATCATCCAACCGTCATACCCATGACCTATTTCATGTAATGCAAGCCAACCACGTTGTAAATACGGTTCAATAGACGGGCTGTTCGTTCCTGTATGATCCGTTGACCAGTATGCTGACCCAAAACCATTTTTATTTGCCACAATCAAATACTTACTACCAACGTTAAAGTTCACAGATGATGCATCATCTACAAAGCCTGCCCAAGTATTGTATTTTGAAATGACATCTTCGTAATAATCAATCATCTCATCTAACGACTTAAACGCATCAGCACTCGTTTGCGTTTTCATAGCTAAAATGCGGTCTCTATCTACACGCGGAATCAGCATCGCATGATTGTCTCCATCGACATAGGCATAGGCAGCATCTTGATCAATCCATTGTTGTTCAAAAGTAGCTTGATCTTGACCTTTACGATAGGTCGGTAAAGCGCTATCCTGTTTGTTCTCAACATAATATGCAACAACAGGTTGGTAGGCGATCCCACTCGGCATGTACATAAAAGCAGCACTCTCTATGCCTGTTTCAATTGTGACCCATTCACCTGTTTTTGGTACGACTTGACTTTTATTATAAGCGCCATCATTCGTCATTAAACTCACACGCAAGTCTACCTGTTTCTCTGGTCCTGCTTGATGTATGTAGAGCTTCGTATTCGCTGGCACAATAATGCCTAAGTTGTCTCTCGCTTGGTACGTCCCACGCTGCATGCCAAGCGTTTGTGCTTGTGCCGAGTTTGGCATAACCGCCACACGTTTCTGATAGAGACGTTGATCCACGCCATCAATAAGTTGTTCACGTACATTCGGTTCTGTTCCATTAGATACATTAGACGCTCGAAATGCTGTTGACGTTGGCACTGTTTCTTCTTTTCGTTCAGGTTCATCTGCAACAGCTGCTTCTGCACTTGTTTCTGTTGTTTCCGATGGGCTTTCCACAGTTGTAGCTTCATACGCTCGAGCTGTCTCTGTATTTTCTGCTGTCACGCCTTGATGTGCTGTGCTTGTCTCTTGATTACTTTCAGTCACTTCATCTTGTCCTTGTTGCGCAACAGGGACTGATGTCCCCTTGTTTTCTTGACTATCTATGCTTGATACTTTCGTTGTTGGATGTGTTTGTTCTAGTTGTTTTTCTGACGCATGTACGTCCCCAGTTGCCGTTATCCATACAAATGTGCCGAATATAACCGATACGATACCAATATTTAATTTGCGCAATCCAAATTGATTTTTTCGTTCAAACAACAAAGTATTCGCCTTCTTTCATCCAATATTATTAACCAATAACATTACTTATATATATGTTATCAAAACTTTAGCATCATATAAACTAAACTAAATATTTTTTTAAATTTGGTTTATGCTTTTGTAAAATTTAGCAATATACACCTAAAGTTTGAGCAATTGTCTATACTCTAGCCCAATGTAAATGAACGCATCTTCACTTAAAATGGATTCACACCATTGAAAAAGGAGTGACACCACCATGCGTGTAATCATAAAAGCGGTATTAGCCCTTGGTTTGTTTGTCTTGGTTGCAAACTATTTGGCTCAAGACGAGCCGCTTTCTGTTACGGAGAGCAAAGATTACTTCATGGCTCAAGAACCCGTACAGCAGTTTCTTAATAGTAAGACCATGCAAGCAATCGAAAATTTCGAGTTAGAAGATGTTATGCCTTCTGACCTATTTTAAGCATGAAAAAAAGCCGTGCACTTTGACCTCTTGCGTCATTGTACACGGCTTTTTAGCGTTCTCTATTTTAATGTAGGTTTTAATAAAATACGTGTGAGTAACATAAGTACTAACAATAATATAATAGTTGTGCTTAAAACAATACTGTATGGGATGACACTTTCTGGACCTTGTACACCGATAAGTGGCGCAACAGAGCTTCCTAATACGAATTGGAATAAACCGAGCAAGCTTGAGGCACTCCCGCTTCCACCTGTTCTCACTTGCATTGCGAGTGAGAATGCGAGTGGCCCAATACCTGTTACAGGTGCCACACACAGCATGAAACCAACGATTAATACGGGTAATGGCAAATGTAATAATAGGACAACCACAACTAATGCTGCACCGATGACTTGTACACAGATTAACCCTGCAAGCACATTCAATTGATCGAAAAAGCGTAACAAGACGTTTGCTACTTGGCTAGAAATGATGAGTCCGATACCTGTTAATACCATCAACATACTAAAGTTTTGTGGCGATAGGCCGTAAACATTTTGTGTGATGAATGGCGCACCAGCACCGTAACTAAAAATCATAATATAAGTAACACCTTGTAAAAACATTGGCACTAAAAAGCGTGGTGTTTTTAGTAAGCGACCAAAGTCTTTGAAAATATCGGCAAAGTTGTCATGTGTATGGTGTGTTGTATTCAATGTTTTCATCTTAGGGTGTGTTAATACCGCTACAAACATAATTGCACCGATAACAGCAAGTGCAACAAAAATCATTCTCCATTCCGCAACGGTTAAAATAAACGCACTGACTAACGGGACTAAAATAGAAATGACACCATTCACAACCATTAATGCGGTGAAAAATCGACTAAGTATTTCGCCTTCATACAATTCCCCAATTGTTGCACGTGCAATCACAATCGCGCCCCCACCAGCAAGTCCTTGTACAAGTCGTGCTGCAATAAAGAGGCTAACACTACTGCTGAAAGCACTCGCCAACGATGCGACCATTACGAGCGCTAAAATCGTCAATGCCAATGTTTTACGTGGGACACGGTCGGAAACAACACCAAAAATAAATTGACCGAATGCAATCCCAATCATTGCAATCGACAACGTTAACTGCACTTGTGACGTAGATGTGCCTAAGTCTTTTTGAACCAGTGGTAAAGCTGGGCTATACATATCAGACAACATCGGTCCAAATGCTGTCATTGCACCTAATAAAATAATAAAAGATAAATGTGATAAATCAATCTTTGTCTTTGTCATATAACTTTCCCCATATTCTTAATAATATCTATACCTATTTTTACTTCTTCGCAACAACTGCACGCATATACGCAGCATCTGCATTTTTAATTTTTAACGGTAACCCAATAAAGTGATAATATCCAGCTGTGACGTCATCGAGGCGTAAGTTTTCAATGTGATACATCTCATGATGTGCAAAACGGTGATGATTTTCTAACGTCTCAGAATCGAGTGGGTCGACCGATGGGACATCTACCCCGACAACTTGTACACCGATGTCTGCCAAATAGTCAATCGCATCAGTTGTCAGCGTGGCAATAGCTGTAGGAAATTCAGTCGGGTCTGCTATGTCGCGGGTTTTGAATAATACAATCGTGCCTTCTATTGAACATTGTTGCAAGTCTTTACGAGTGATTGTTGTAGATTCTGTGAACACCAAAACAGTGGCATCGCCGATAAGACGCTCGATTTCCACTTGCTCCATTGTCCAGCCGTCATTCGCGACATGTTTCGCAGCATCCATATGTGTCCCAATATGATTACTGCCTGTTATTTCGCCAATGTTCGCACTACCATTTTCCTCTTTTGTCGAGAAAAACTTCATCGCGAACGGTGTATCCCCCGGCCAAGGCGCAACTGTTTCAGACAATGTATGTGTAATGTCTATCCACATCAGACTCACTCCTTCTATCTAAATATCTTTACCTATAAGCGTATACGTCCCAGTCCATCTTGACAACATAAAATTTCAATAATTGCGCAAAATATTCATTTTATTTAAAAAAACAGTCATACATAAAAAGGACGCTACAACTTCTCAAAGATTTACTAAAATCTCGTTGCAACGTCCCATCTCTTATAATGATGCTTGGCTATCTGTAAGATTCAACCATTCGTTAATATTCGATTCAATGCTTTGCAGTTCGCCGTCATGTGGCTTATCCAGCACGCGTAAAAAGTCTAAATGTCCGACTTCCGGATAAATAACACTGCGCACATTTGCCCCTAATGCTTCGAACTTCTCCATCGTCTCTTTGGAGTCTTTGTTCGGAAAGATGACATCATCTTCGCCTAGCAAAAATAACACATCTGGCATTTCAGCGATTTCATCCAAATCAGCAAGATAATCTGAGCGCAATGTATAGAGTAAATCAGTAATCATCGCGTCCACGGGTGCGAAATACTCTGTAAAGTTAAACGTATTTTGGTGCTTTTTGGAAATGCCTTGATCTAGCACTAACTCAGGGATGCTTTTGATCATGCCATCTTGATTGTCTGTGCTCATATCTTTCACAAGTTCCATTAGTAACTTAGAAACGCGTAATTCTTTAAAGTCTATTTTGGCAGCACTGTTCAAATAGACTAATTGCTTAATCGGCAATGTATTATAGCCAGCTAACTTCGTCGCAATCAAACCGCCCATGGAATAGCCGATAATTGCCATCTCTTGAATTTTTGCAGCTTTCACAATGGAGACTAACGCTTCATTAATACGCGTCGCATAGTCCACTAAGCTGTGTGACATACGTTCTAAATCCGTACTTTCGCCACGTCCGGGACAATTAATAAAGATTAAGCGGACGTCATGCAAATACTTCGCAAATACCGTCATAATCTTATAATTCATAACCGCACCATGAATCAAGACGACCGCACGCTCTGATGCCGTATCGCCCATGGTCACAACTTCTAACTGTGCGTTGTCATGATCTGCCAATGTCATAATCGTTTGTTCATAATTATTTAGTGACATAAACTATCCTCATACCATTCTATATATAATCTTTTTTCGATAAATATAATACATGTATATATTATAGTAGATTCACGTCACTTTGAGAATGCTACCGCAGCTGTATTTCTTAATATTGTTTGACACCCCATAGCTTTTCTTCACATTTTTGAATAATATATTTCAATACTTGTATACGTGCTGTTTTCTTATGATCCGCTGGTACAATCAGCCATGGCGCATAATCTGTATCCGTCTTCACAATCATATCGTGACTCGCTTCTAAATACACATCCCACTTCTCACGGTTACGCCAGTCTTCGTCCGTAATCTTCCATTGTTTGTTCGGATCTTGTTGGCGATCTTCAAAACGCTTGAGTTGTTCATCTTTATCCAATGACAAGAAAAACTTCAAAACAATCGCGCCATCATGTGTCCACATCTTTTCAAATGTATTAATTTCATCATACGCACGTGACCATTCATCCGTTGTCGCAAAGCCTTCTACACGTTCCACCAACACACGACCATACCAACTGCGGTCAAAAATACTAATATGTCCACTCTTCGGCATCACTTTCGCAAACCGCCATAAGTAATGATGATTGAGTTCTACATCTGTCGGTGCACTCGTTGTATTCACTTCATACCCTGTCGGATCAAGCAACTGACGTACACGTTTAATATTGCCACCTTTACCTGCTGCGTCCATACCTTCATAAACTAAAACTAACGGAATTTTACGTTCATAAAGTGCAAACTGCAACTCACGTAAGCGCATTTGTAATTCCTCTACGACTGATTCGTACGCACGTTTCTTAATCTTCGTTGTCGCTGGATCAAACATATCCGTATGGAATCCTTCTGTAAAACGACCGTCCACGTTACGTTCACGTTGTTCTTTACGCTTAATTGCTTTTTTAAGTCGTTTAATCAAGTGACGATACATTTGTTCCACAGCTGTTTCACGTTCTGTATAATCAATGACTTCCCAACTTTTATCTAATAAGGAAGCAAACGAGTCTTGATAAACATCTGCCGGTACGACATCTTCATACTCTTGTGCTTTCCAGTTCGTCAACGGATTGTCTTTCATCTGTTCGATATGTTCTTGACGCTTTTCTTCATCTATATTGATGTAATATTTAATGACCTCATGTTGATCGTCAACCAGCATTTTCTCGAACGCTTGAATATCATGGTGTAAGTGATCATAGTCTTTCAATACCGCTTTTTTAATGCGATGTACCTTGTAATCAATATAATGCGCATACCAACTGCGGAAATAAATATTAATATCCCCTTTCGTCGGCAATGTCTCCCAGAACTTCTGCAAAAATTGATAGCGCAAGTCTTCGTCAGATGGTGTCTTTGTCGCAATAAAATGCGTATACTTAGCGTCTAATGTAAGCAATAATTCATTAGCGAGACGTGTCTTACCAGATGCTGGCACACCTTCAAAAAGAATCATTACCGGAATCCCTAGTGCATGTGTTTTACGTGTTAACTCTGCTGCTTGTAACTGTAGTTGTTCTACTTTTTCGTTCATGTTCTCACCCCTGTTACTTCTATTATACTGAACTAAAAAACAGCTTATCAATGTAAAATGACAAATTGTAATTGACGAATAAAACGTATGACTTCATTAAATAGATCTTTTTGTCGTGCAAGATGACTAGACGTTAGATAGATAAACAGATCCATTGTGTAACAAACTGTGATTAATAAGGGAAATCATATACACCAACAGTTTAAAATTGAACACTTTTTGCTATTAAATGATCCTTTAATATTTCATCCTAACCATCATGTGCCAATCATATTTTTCCAACAAATGCCCAATTGAAATGTACATATTCACACCATTTTTGCATTACAGTTTAAATGTGACCCGTAATATTTGTAACACATGCTGTTTTTTACGATATGAACCCAAAACCCCTTTATACAAAGTTTTCATAATGGGTCACTTGTCTATTTTTCACATATATTTATGTGACAGATATATTACAGAAACTGATTTTGTAATCACACTGTAATATTTTGTTACTTGATGGACATTTACAAACGTGTTTTTGCTTGGTAGAGTGTGGTTGTTGAATTTTTTGAATAACACTTTTTGAAAATGAAAATAAGCAACTATTATTGGAGGACTTATTTACTATGAAAAAAACATTATTAGCTTCATCATTAGCTTTAGCAATCGGTGCAACAGGTGTTGCTACACATACAACTGACGCTCATGCAGCAGAAGAACAAATTAACAAAGCAGAATTAGCGCAATTAGCTTTAAATAACGATCCATCATTAAGCGAACAAGCGATTCACGCTGGCGCATATGACTACAAATTCACATTAGACGGTGTGAACTACCACTTCTGGTCAGATGGCGTTTACTTTGGTTATGAATACAATGCAAATGGTATGACATCAATGGTTCAACCAGCTGAAATCGCTGACGTGAACAACGTGGCGATGACACAATCTGGTTCATACGACACATCATATGTTCAAACACAACAACAATCTTATTCATACCAACCAGCTGCTCAAGCGGCACCATCTTATAACTACAACACTGCATCAACTTCTTACAGTGGCGGTAGCGTAAGATTAGCAAACGGTAACACTGCAGGTGCTTACGGTTCACGCGCAGCTCAAGAAATGGCAGCTCGTACTGGTGTTTCTGCATCAACTTGGGAAGCAATTATTGCTCGTGAATCTAACGGTCAATTAAATGCATACAACCCATCAGGTGCTTCAGGTTTATTCCAAACTATGCCAGGTTGGGGTCCAACAAACACTTATGAGCAACAAATCGCTGCTGCTACAAAAGCATACAATGCACAAGGTTTAAGTGCTTGGGGCTTCTAATCTAACTTTACAACTTAAAAAGAGTCTCGCTATTGAGGCTCTTTTTTTATGGGGATGCGTCCCCTTTTAATATGTCTTTATTTCGAGCAATTGGCGAAAGAGAAGTACATTTCAAATTACTTCTCTTATCGTCACTTTTATTTGAGTAAAATACATCACACTGTCACTTTCGCACAATGACATACGGCATCTTGCCATACACTACAGTCCGTATACAGAATAAGTCAACACATCGTCTTTTGTTTCAGTTATGTTACATTCAGACGTAAAAATGTTTACAACTATTCAATTCGGATATTTTATATGCTATGATGCTCTCAGACAAATATGAAAAAGAAACAACAGAGGAGACTTTTTAATCATGAAAAAATTAACTACTGCTACAATCGCTACTTTAGGCTTAGTTACATTCGGTGCTGCTACCGCTGACGACGCATCTGCAGCTGAACAACTTAATGTTAATTCACAATATACAACTACATACTCTGAAGTTACTGGTGACTACGTAACTGTAGACGCTAACGGTAACAAACACCACACTTTAGATGGTAACTGGAACCCAACAATGTTCAACAACGAATCATTTAAATTCTGGGAAGTTGACGAAAACGGTACTTACCACTACTATTACTACTCTAACGATAACGCTGATTACAGCTATGCAACTACTAACACTACAGTTGCAACACCAGTTGTAAACAACAGCTATGACTACAATACACAATCAACTAACTATGTTGAAGCTGTTCCTTACACAACTTCAAACACTAACTATGCACAACCAGTTGCTGCACCATCAAGCAACGCTAACTACAACTACACAACTACAACAACGACGACTACTACAACATCTGCACCTGTAGCTACAGGTTTAACTTATGGTCGTGGTGGTCAAGGTAACCTTTACACAGCTGGTCAATGTACTTACTACGCTTATGAGCGTTCAGGTGGCCGTGTAGGTTCACTTTGGGGCAATGCAAACAACTGGGCGAACGCTGCTCGTTCAGCTGGTTACACTGTAAACAACACGCCTGCAGTTGGTGCAATCATGCAAACAACAGCTGGTGGATACGGTCACGTTGCTTACGTTGAAAACGTAGCTTCTAACGGTTCTGTAACAGTATCAGAAATGAACTACACAGGCGTTGGTCAAGTAAGTTCACGTACTTTATCAGCAAGCCAAGCAGCTGGATACAACTACATCCACTAATTGCTAATTATATAGTTAAAAGAGAGTGATTTCGATCACTCTCTTTTTTTGTGCCTTGAAAGAACCAACTTCCAAGCTATTTAGTTGAAACAAATATATCCTCTCGCTACAATGAGACACACGGATTGAAACGAGTTACAAATCGTTTCAACCAAGCTTGCAAAATGATATGAATGGCAGTAGGTGCCTACTGAAGTGAAAATACACTTTCTGCCCCACTTCTAAGTACAATAGACAAGGATATTTTATGAAACGCTTAATCAAAACAACTCTATATATAAGCTTATTCGCCATTGTTCTCTACTTTGGCTATACACATACACAACAATTTCTACGCCCTGTTTCAGATTGGTATGATCAGAAAGGACGACACGTATTCCAAATGGATCGTCAAACACAACCTTTTGGTCATTATGAAAATGGGCTCTCATTTAATGGTGACAATCGCCATTACGGTGTGGACTATCACTTACCTGAAAATACTCCGATTCTCGCTGCATCAGATGGTGTCATTACACGGACACTTGATGATCCATATGGTGGTAAGATTGTTGAACTAAAAGAAGCTAATAGTGAACATTATCAATGGTATGGACATCTTAATGACTTTGAAGTCGAAGCCGGACAAACAGTAAAACAAGGTGACGTTATCGCTAAGTCTGGTAATACTGGTAAATATACGACAGGTCCTCATCTGCACTTTCAACGTATGCGAGGCGACGTCGGAAACGCTTATGCGATAGATCCTGAGCCATTTGTTGAAGCACTTCCCGACAAACAGTATAGCCTCTTCCGTATCTAAAAACCCCCACCATCTCTCGGCGGGGGTTTTGCTTATGATTGTTTATCGTGTTGAATATCAAAGTGTACTTGTTGCATTTTACTTTCAACGCTTGCGATTTCATCGGCACATTCTTTTAATAAGTGACGATAGCTATCTGTGTTTTTAACTGATTTATAATGTAGTTTATGTTCTAAGCTTGCCCACATATCCATACCAATCGTACGTATCTGTATTTCAACGGGCGTTTCTACAACACCATCTGTTAAAAACAGTGGCACTGTCACGACAAGATGTAAACTTTTATAGCCATTTTCTTTTGGCGTTTCCACATAATCTTTACGCTTTAGTAATTTAATATCAGATTGTTGTAATAGCAATCTTTCTACTGTATAAATATCATCAAAATAGTTGCAGATAACGCGAATCCCTGCAATATCATAAATGTTTTCTTGTGCGACTTCAGCACTCACTTCAAGTCCTTTACGCTGAAGCTTTTGTACTAAGCTAGGCAATTTTTTAACACGACGTTCCATATGATGAATTGGGTTATGTGCTGTTTTTAATTGAAAATCTTCATCCAAAATACGTAATTTGGTGCTAATCTCTTCCAAAGCTGCACTGTAAATGTGTTCAAGTTTTACAAACTCTAACACTTGTTCAAAACTATCAGAGATATCATCATTTTGGTTCGTATATGCTGCAATTTCTTTTTTTAAATTCTCAATATTAAGGGGTGCTGTTTTTTCAACAAACATTTGATTCACTCCAAACTATTATGTAGTCTTCTTTAGCTTACTATGTCAGATGTCAAAATGGAAATGTATCGCCTATTCTCCCTACAAAAAAACACTCGCTGATACCATATATCAAACGAGTGCATTTTGAAAGGTGACATGCTATTAGTGATAGCTACGAATTTTGTCGACTGGTAAACGTGAAGTTTGTTTGCCTTCATCGACACCTTTACCGATTGCCACGATTACAACTGGCACATAGCGCTCAGGATCTAAACCAAATGCTTCTGCAATATTAGCATGATCAAAGCCACCAATTGGGTTTGTATCATAACCGTGTTGACGTGCAACTAACATTAATTGCATCGCTGCTAAACTACTGTCTACTTTGACAATGTCGTTCATTTGCGCAGGCGTTAATTGTTTATACATATCAACAAAACGGCTGACAAGTTCTTCTTTAATGTCTTGTGGCATAAAACCTTGTTCTACTGCCGCACCGTAAATATCTTCTGCATATTCATAATTCAACATATCTCCAAAAATAACGACCATCGCAGCAGATGTATCATTTTGACGTGTATTAAATTGAACAAGTGGACGCAATTTATCTTTGCCTTCTTCTGATTCTACGACAACGAAACGCCATGGCTGCATATTGATTGATGACGGTGCTTTTGTCGCTTTACGAATGATTTCATCCATTTCTTCGTGTGGAATTTTCACTTCTGGATCGAACACCTTGATAGAGCGTCGTCCCATTAATATATCTTCAAAATCATTTTTAACTGTCATTGTAATAACTCCTTTTCTGCCTGTTTACAAATTAATCTAATCAAGTGCAATTTAATTATATTTTATCACTTACACGCTTTCAAGCATAAAGTGTTATACTAAATATAAGATAATGGAGGGATGCACATTGACCAAAGATCATAGAGAATTGCAACGCCAGATTTGTTTTTTATTTTATGTCTCTTCTAAAGAAGTCATCAAACAATATACCTTACATCTAAAAAAATATAATCTTACATATACGGGGTATATTACGCTTATAGCATTTGGTGATGACGAAATACTTAATATTAAACAACTCGGCACACGTATTTATTTGAACTCTGGAACACTCACACCATTGATTAAAAAGCTTGTATCCAAAGGACTTATTGAAAAATGTCGAGATGCTGAAGATGAGCGCAACTTGAAACTTTCACTTACACCAGCTGGGAAAGCATTAAAACACGAACTTCAACACGTTTCGCAACTTGTCGCGCAAGATATGAAAATTGATCATGAAGATGCTGAAACATTGAGGCGTATTTTAAATCGTTTCGTCAAACAAAACTTTCCTCACAGACTATCGCATCCACCACAGTAACCATACGAAAAAGCATGAAAATTAGACTCACTAAACTGGACCCTATAGATTAGACACTAAAAAAAGAGTGTCGGTCTATAGGGTTATTTTAATGTATAATTTGAGTAACTACTCTAATGACTGAGAGGTGCAAATTGATGAG
>NZ_JXWY01000020.1 GCF_000934465.1 Staphylococcus microti
TCTTTGGTTTTGTCGGTCGGATGAACTAAGTTCAGACCGAACCTCAAACCCCAACGACGATGGTGGTTATAAGCGAGAGTAGAAGCATGTCCAAACATTATAGAAGAAAGGGTGTTAAGACCTGACCCGTAACCACTTTGAAAATAAAAATTCTCGATCATACGAGTTAAACGTCTCATTTTCAAAAGAACTAGCATTCATGAGAAGAGCGTTACTAGAAGGTTG
>NZ_JXWY01000142.1 GCF_000934465.1 Staphylococcus microti
CTTGATATAGCTCGTTGATTGTTTAAGTCAATCACTCTTGAAAGTACTACTCTGAGTACTCAAATTATTGGAATTAACGTTGACATATTGTCATTCAGTTTTCAATGTTCATATCTCAAAAGAAAATAATGGTGGAGACTAGCGGGATCGAACCGCTGACCTCCTGCGTGCAAAGCAGGCGCTCTCCCAGCTGAGCTAAGCCCCCATAATAAGTATTTAAGTAAGTCGGGAAGACAGGATTTGAACCTGCGACCCCTTGGTCCCAAACCAAGTGCTCTACCAAGCTGAGCTACTTCCCGTAATTAAAATGGCGCGCCCGATAGGAGTCGAACCCATAACCTCTTGATCCGTAGTCAAACGCTCTATCCAATTGAGCTACGGGCGCTTTTTATAATAATAGATGGTGCCGAGGACCGGAGTCGAACCGGTACGGTAATCACTTACCGCAGGATTTTAAGTCCTGTGCGTCTGCCAGTTCCGCCACCCCGGCAAAAATAATGGAGCAGAAGACGGGATTCGAACCCGCGACCCCAACCTTGGCAAGGTTGTATTCTACCGCTGAACTACTTCTGCTCAATAAAATTTATATGGTGAGCCATAGAGGATTTGAACCTCTGACCCTCTGATTAAAAGTCAGATGCTCTACCAGCTGAGCTAATGGCTCGAGAAAATGGTGCCGGCCAGAGGACTTGAACCCCCAACCTACTGATTACAAGTCAGTTGCTCTACCAATTGAGCTAGGCCGGCAAATGGTGGAGAATGACGGGTTCGAACCGCCGACCCTCTGCTTGTAAGGCAGATGCTCTCCCAGCTGAGCTAATTCTCCATTATACAATAGACTGGCAACGTCCTACTCTTGCGGAACGTAAGTCCGACTACCATCGGCGCTAAAGAGCTTAACTTCTGTGTTCGGCATGGGAACAGGTGTGACCTCTTTGCCATTATCACCAGACAATTGTTATTTCGTAGTGCGTCGTGACTACTTTATTTATAATACTAGGTTTGCAATAACTATTCAATAGTTAATTTTACACTTTATTAATGTTTTTTGCAAACACTTTACATCAATCAGCCGCTTGTTTTCAGCGACTTTTATATATTAAACAATTCCCCTATGAATGTCAACACTTTCTATAAATTTTTTATATAAATTTATCGAACCACTTTAATCCCTTAGTAAATCAGCTATCTCTTTAAATACCTAAACGTTTGAATTTGTATAAAAGCACCTCAACAATCAACGGCATTGGACACTCATACCTTCTTGCAAGTTCAGCCATACATATAACCGAAATTGAATTATAAAGTTTTACTAATTCATCTATCAAGCTAATCATAATTATAAAAACAGACAACAAACGTTTTGTTTATTGCCTGTTTCTATTATCTTGCATGTATTGGCTATTATTTTTGACGCATGTATGGGAAAAGTAATACGTCACGAATAGATGGTGCATCTGTAAGTAACATAACTAAACGGTCGATACCAATGCCTAGACCACCTGTTGGCGGCATACCATACTCTAATGCTTCGATAAAGTCGTCATCCATTTCATGTGCTTCATCGTTACCTTGTTCTTTTTCAACAAGTTGTGCTTCAAAACGCTCACGTTGATCAATTGGGTCGTTCAATTCTGTAAAGGCATTCGCATGCTCACGTCCTACGATGAACAACTCAAAGCGATCTGTGAAACGTGGGTCTTCTGGATTTTTCTTCGCTAACGGTGAAATTTCAATTGGATGACCATAAATGAATGTTGGTTGAATTAATGTTTCTTCAACTTTTTGCTCGAAGAATTCATTTAAGATATGACCATACTTCATGTTTTTGTCGACTTCAATGCCATGTTCTTTAGCAACTTGGTGTGCTTCTTCGTCTGATTTAATATCAAAGAAGTTTACGCCTGTCGCTTCTTTAACTGCATCAACCATATGCAAACGACGCCATTGCGGTTCTAAGTCAATTGTTTCGCCGCCGTATTGAATAGATGTTGTACCTAATACTTTACGTGCGATATGCGCAACAAGTTCTTCAGTTAATGACATAATATCTTTATAATCTGCATACGCTTCGTATAATTCGATCATTGTAAACTCTGGATTGTGGCGTGTTGAGACACCTTCATTACGGAATACGCGTCCAATTTCATATACTTTTTCAAGTCCACCAACGATTAAGCGTTTTAAATGTAACTCAATCGCAATACGCATATAAAGCGTTGCATCAAGTGCGTTGTGATGTGTAATAAATGGACGTGCGGCTGCACCACCGGCGATTTGATGCATCATCGGTGTTTCAACTTCTAAAAAGCCTTTTTCGTTAAGGTAGTTACGCATTTCTTGAAGAATACGACTACGATTAATAAATGCTTGTGTTGATTCCTCGTTTGTAATTAAGTCTAAATAACGTTGACGGTAACGTTGTTCAATATCTTGAAGTCCGTGGTGTTTATCCGGTAACGGACGCAATGCTTTAGACAAAAGTTTGAATGATTTCGCTTTAACTGATAACTCGCCTGTATTCGTCTTGAACATCACACCTTCAATACCGACGATATCTCCTAAGTCAGCTGTTTTCCAGATGTCGAATGCTTCGTCACCTACTTGGTCTTTACGTACATAAATTTGTAATTGTCCTGTTAAGTCTTTAATATGTGCAAAGCCAGCTTTACCTTTACCACGTTTTGTCATAATACGGCCTGCAATGACTGTGCGACTTTCGTCTTCTTTGTCTGCAAGTTCTTCTTTTGAATACTGATCCCAATCTGCTTTCAAACTTTCTGCTGTCCCTGTGCGTTCGAACTTCTCACCGAATGGGTCAATTCCTAAGTCACGTAATTCTTGTAATTTTTGACGACGCACCTGCATCTGGTCATTCATTTCTTCTGTCATTCTTACCTCTCCTTTTTTACTTCTAAGCTTCTACTTTTTGTTTGGCGTTCATTTCATCACGAAAATTCATCAGTATCTCTGTCATTTCTGCTTCTGTTTCCGCTTGGTTTAATGCTTTACGTGCTTTTCCGTTACCACGGACACCTTTAAGGTACCACGATGCATGTTTACGCATTTCCATGACACCTACTTTTTCACCTTTTAATTCTACTAGACGACGCAAATGTAATAAAGCAATATCAACTTTTTCATCGATTTGTGGTTCTTCTATTAATTCGCCTGTTTCCAAATAATGCACAGTTCGATAAATCATCCACGGGTTCCCTAATGCTTCTCGGCCAATCATCACTGCGTCCACGCCTGTCTCATCTAACATCTTCTGTGCAAGTTCTGGACTTGTGACGTCACCATTACCAATCACAGGAATCGACACCGCTTCTTTCACTTGACGAATAATATCCCAATCTGCTTCGCCTTCGTACATTTGGACACGTGTTCTACCATGAATTGAAATCGCTGCTGCACCCGCTCTTTCTGCGGCTTTCGCATTTTCTACCGCAAAAATGTGATCGTCATCCCAACCGATACGCATTTTACAAGTTACTGGCTTGCTCACACGTTCCGTTACTGCTGATACCATTTCATAAATCTTATTAGGGTCTAATAACCAACGTGCCCCAGCTTCACACTTGATAATTTTCGATACGGGGCATCCCATATTAATGTCGATAATATCTGCTGTTGTATGCTTATCAACATATTCTGCTGCTTCAACGAGCGTTTCTTTTTCGCCACCAAATATTTGAAGTGACAATGGACGTTCATTCTCATCTATATATAACATTTTCATCGTTTTTGGGTTGTTAAACAAAATTGCTTTATCGCTTACCATTTCTGCACAAACGAGGCCAGCCCCAAATTCTTTAACTGTAAGTCGAAATGCAGAGTTACAGACGCCTGCCATCGGTGCAAGAACGACTCTGTTCTCAATCTCAACATCTCCAATTTTCCACATAACAGTTATTCCTCCAATCGTTTCTTTTTCTCTTGTTCACGCGTGACTTATGATTCATAACGTACAACTGTTTTATCTGATGTCACAAATGTATGAATCGGTTGTCCTGATCTCGGTTCAACCACATCTGGTGCGATGTCATTGAGCGGAATCATCACAAAAGCACGCTCTGTCATACGTGGGTGTGGCACAACTAACGTTTCTGTTTCGATGATTTCGTTGCCGTACAACAATATATCAATATCAATGGTACGCGGTCCCCAACGTACATCACGCACACGGTGCAAGTTCGCTTCTATACCTAATCCCACTTCTAACAATTCGTGTGGGGCAAGTGACGTTTGAACGTGCACGCACACATTGAGAAAATCTGGCTGCTCCACATAACCGACTGGCTTCGTTTCATACATTGGCGATACAGCAACTACTTCAATTTGTGAATGGTTGTCCAACTGTGCAATCGCTGTTTTTAACTGCACTTCACGCTCACCAATATTTCCACCTAAGCCTAGATATGCGTCTACCATATTACTTCACCCTTACTATCTCAATACCAACACCTTTATAATGACCAGGTATCGGTGGATTTTTCTTCGTAATTCTAACTTTCGTTTCCATTACACGATTATAGTGTGAATTTATACGCTTTGCAATACGTTCAGCAAGATGTTCTAGTAAATTGACTGGCTCACCTTCCATAATTGCTTTGACATCTTCATACACTTCGCCATAATGCACCGTATCTTCCACACGATCTGAATGTCCAGCTGGCGCTAAATCAACTTTCATTTCAATATCTACCGTAAAAATTTGGCCAATCTCATTTTCAGCGGATAGCGCACCATGATATGCGTAAAATTCGAGTCCTTGTAAAAAGATTTTATCGCTCATTTTCATAACCTCTCAAACTATCCATCGCTTTTGCCAGTCGTGCATTCATCAATACATTATGTACACGTACACCATGAACACCTTTCATAATGCCGTATGCTGTTGTAGCAGCCGTTGCTTCATCTCGCTCATCTACTTTGTTATCGCCGCCTAGAATTTCTTTAATAAATCGTTTACGGCTCGTTGCAAGTAACACTTTGTATCCTGTCGCTACTAGCGCATCAAGATTTGCCATTACTTCTCGCTCTTCTTCTCGTGTTTTCGCAAAACCGATACCCGGATCCAACCAAATATGTTCTTTTGGAATACCCGCTAACTCCGCTTTATTCGCTTGTTTCAACAATGTCACAAGCATTTCGTCCATCACTGGTTCATCACGTTGTCCATCGCCATTGTGCATTAAAATGATTTCAGCGTTATGTTCAGCAACCACTTTAAAAATTTGTGGATCGTATAGGCCCGCCCACTGATCATTAATCATTGTCGCACCAGCTTTTAACGCCGCTTCCGCTACCTCACTGCGATATGTGTCAATAGACAGCGTTGCAGAAATGCCTTTTAACGCTTCAACAACCGGGATCACACGCGCACGTTCTTCTTCAACTGAAATTTCTTCAAAACCCGGACGTGTTGAAATACCACCGATGTCAATAATATGCACGCCATCTTGAATCATTTGTTCTGCATGTGCAACTGCCTTATCCACGTCATTGTACTGACCGCCATCTGAAAATGAATCTGGCGTTACATTCAAAATACCCATGATTTGTGTCTCTTGCATTAGAACACTTCCTTCCATAGTTATCACGAAAATTGTCATTTAATTCAACGAAACTATTATAACAAAATTCGCCGTGTACAACTGATATAGACACTTGAGCACATTATACAAATCTCATATGTTAGTAAAGATTTTGCTATAGTCCCTCGGTAAGAGTGACTAGATTCCAAACAAGCTTGAACAATCAGGTGCTGACAGCTAGACGTGAGATTGGGACAGAAATCTTGTTTTGGCAAAAGGCTGTCGTCGTCCGGCAAGGATAGCTAAAAGTTTTATAGTAGCTGATTGATATATGCCTACACTTTTCAATTCTGACACATATCTAATCAGCCTTGTAGGGGCACTACGACGAAACCAATGCTAATACCTAGGTTGCTGTAGTGCTCCCAAAGTTTTTGAAATGTATTTTCACTTCAGACACCAACTGCCTTTTACAAATATTCGCTCACTTATTTAAATGAATTTTTCCTATGTCCCCACTCTCGGACCGAAATCTCCTGTGCCAGCATAAAATTCTCTATCTCTCATCAAGGCAGCTATCGCCTTAAAAAACACAGAAACACACCACATCTCGGATACATATATATTCTACAAAAAATTTTATTATCCCGTCCCTACAACTCACTGCTTACCCAAGTGTTTTAAAAAATACACTCAGTCATGAACAATGCGTGTGCCGCATGGCCTACTTAACATGTTGTAGCAGAAACTGGGAACGCTTTATCAGCTCACAAGACAAAATCCCCGCTAATGACCACAACGATCATTAACGGGGAGGACAATGAATTAGTCGAAGTTGTAAAGTGGCGTTGATAAGTAACGCTCACCATTACTTGGTAACACTGTTACGACAGTTTTACCTTTACCAAGTTCTTTCGCTTTTTGGATAGCTGCGTAAATTGCTGCACCTGAAGAAATACCACCTAAGATACCTTCTTCTTTTGCGACACGACGTGATGTTTCCATCGCGACTTCATTACCAACTTTGATGACTTCTTCATAAATCTCTGTATTTAATGTGCCTGGTACGAAGCCAGCACCTAAACCTTGAAGTTTGTGCGGACCTGGTTCGCCACCACTTAATACTGGTGAGTCTTCTGGCTCAATCGCTACGATTTGAATGTCTGGGTATTTTTCTTTTAATACTTTACCGACACCAGATAATGTACCACCTGTACCAACACCTGCTAAAAAGGCGTCGATTGTTTTACCTTCAAATTGCTCAACAAGTTCTGGACCTGTTGTCAATTCGTGAACACGTGGATTCGCAAGGTTTTCGAATTGTTGTGGTTCAAAATAACCATGTTCTTCTTTAAGCTCTTTTGCTTTTTTAATGGCACCTTTCATCGCTTCCGCACCTGGTGTTAACACAAGTTCAGCACCGTATGCTTTTAATAAGTTGCGACGCTCTTGGCTCATTGTTTCAGGCATTGTGAATACCGCTTTGTATCCTTTCGCTGCACATACAAACGCTAAACCGATACCCGTGTTCCCACTTGTTGGTTCTACAATTGTATCGCCAGGTTTAATTTTGCCTTCTTTTTCTGCTTGTTCGATCATTGCCAATGCGATACGGTCTTTTACCGAACCACCTGGGTTTTGATATTCTAATTTCACATAAATGTCTGCTGCATCTTCACCTGCTTGATGACGTAGCTTGACCACAGGTGTTTGGCCAATAATCTCAGTAATGTTTTCTACGGGTTTTCTTACCATAATCGACAACCTCACTTTTGTTATAGTCTCATTCGAATGCTTAGTTAATATATCGGATATAACTAGTGTATCATTGTTCAGACAATTTCAAAAGTAAAATCACACGTGTCACGTAAAATTTTTCACGTTTATTTCATTGACACAAGTAAGTCTTGTAAATCTTCTTCTGAAAAATGATATTTCGTACGGCAGAAATGACATTCTGCTTCAGCACCATGGTCTTCACGAATCATGCTTTCAATCTCAGCTTCTCCAAGACCTTTAATCGCTGTTAAGAATTTTTCATGGCCACAGTTACATTCAAATTCAACAGGCATTGTTTCTAAAAATTCTACATTGTCCGCGCCTAAAATTTCTTGTAGCATTTCTTCTGGTATATAACCTTGATCAACAAGTGTTGAAACAGGTGTCATGTTGTTAATCGCTTCTTCTAACTTCGCTACTGTTTCTTCTTTAGCACCTGGCATCACTTGAATAATAAAGCCACCTGCTGCTTTAATTGAGTTGTCCGGATTCACTAGAACACCGACCCCTACTGATGACGGTACTTGTTCACTGTTCGCAAAATAGTATGTGAAGTCTTCTCCTAGTTCGCCTGATACGATTGGGCTGTTCCCTGTATAATAGTCACGCATGCCGACGTCTTTTACGACATTGATTGCACCGTTTGTCCCGACTGCACGACGGACATCTAATTTTCCTTGTGCATTTAATGGGAAGTGTGTCTGTGGGTTCGTTACATAGCCACGAACTTTCCCTTGTGCATTTGCGTCCGCTACAATTTTACCGATTGGGCCATCGCCATTGACTGTAACTGTCAATTTTTGTTCGCCTTTTAACATTGCCCCCATCATCACGGTTGCTGTCATCGTACGACCGAGTGCCGCTGATGCTGTCGGCCACGTGTAATGATCTGTTTGTGCTTCTTGAATTGCGTCTGTTGTTCTCGCACTGTATGCACGGACTTCGCCACCGTATGCAAGTGCTTTAACAATATAATCTTGCGTCATGTTCTTTTCTATCTCCTTTTTAATATGATTATTTCATCGACATCCACTATATATGTGTCATTTCGAACCATCATATTTTCTCTATGTTGCATTATCATACTCGCGTAAACAGATAAGTACAACTGAAATGACTTGCGCGACCTTTTCCACAATATCATAACCTAAAAAAGACTTTCTCAACAGACGGTTTTGCTCCATCTATGAGAAAGTCTTTAAATAACAATTATCCTATTGACGTGGTGGTGTTTGATCATCACCTGGACGGTCTATCTCCGGTGCTTGATCGTACGCTGTTGTATCTTCTTCTGATGTTTGATCTGTTGTTTCTTCACCACGATCTGATGAACTCGTGTTAGCACGATTTGTCATTTCTTCTTGTTCACGGCGAATTTCTTCATAAGACTTACCATATTTGCCTTCGTTGAATTCGTCATTTTCAGAGCGTTCAACGACTTTCGCATCATCATAGTTCACTTCTGGAAGGTGTCCTTCGTGGAACAATGATTGAATTTGTTCAGCAACTAATGTCTCTTCAGTTAACAATGTTTCAGCAATAAGACGTAGTTGTGATTCATGTTCTAATAAAATTTGTTTACAACGTTCATATTGTTCTTTGATGATACGTTGTACTTCTTTATCAATTTCAAATGCGATTTGACCTGAATATTCAGGCTCTCCAGACATATCTTTACCTAAGAAGACTTGACCGCCACCATGTGAGAATTGTAATGGTCCAAGTTTTTTACTCATACCGTATTGCGTTACCATTTCACGTGCAATTTGTGTCGCACGTTCAAAGTCGTTAGAAGCACCTGTAGATACTTCGTTGAAAATAACGTCTTCCGCTACACGGCCACCTAACAGACCACAAATTTTATCGAGTAATTCTGGTTCTGTCATTAAGAAACGGTCTTGTTTCGGTAACATCATCGCATAACCACCTGCTTGTCCACGTGGTACGATTGTTACTTTGTGTACAACTTCCGCTTCATCCAATACCATACCAATAACTGTATGACCCGCTTCATGGTGTGCAACGATATTACGTTCTTTCTCAGAAATAACACGTGATTTTTTCGCTGGTCCGGCAATCACGCGGTCTGTTGCTTCTTCAATATCACGCATATCAATTTTTTGTTTACCACTACGCGCAGCAATTAATGATGCTTCGTTCAATAAGTTTTCTAAGTCTGCACCTGAAAAACCTGGTGTACGTTGCGCAATTGCTTTAAGATCCACTGTTTCGTCTAATGGCTTGTTCTTCGCATGAACGTGTAAAACAGCTTCACGGCCTTTCACATCTGGACGACCGACTTGAATTTGACGGTCAAAACGACCTGGACGTAAAAGTGCTGGGTCCAAGATGTCTGGACGGTTAGTCGCTGCAATCATAATGATGTTTTCGTTCTCACCGAAACCATCCATTTCAACTAATAACTGGTTCAATGTCTGTTCACGTTCATCATGACCGCCACCGACACCGGCACCACGTTGACGACCGACTGCATCAATCTCGTCAATAAAGATGATACATGGCGCATTCTTTTTAGCATTCTCAAATAAGTCACGCACACGGCTTGCACCGACACCGACAAACATCTCTACGAAGTCTGAACCACTAATCGAGAAGAATGGCACACCTGCTTCGCCTGCAACTGCACGTGCAAGCAATGTTTTACCGGTACCTGGTGGGCCGACTAACAGCACACCTTTGGGAATACGTGAACCCATTTGTTTAAATTTCTTATTATCTTTTAAGAAGTCTACAATTTCGACTAATTCTTGTTTTTCTTCGTCAGCACCCGCAACATCTGAGAAGCGTACGCGACCTTTTTGACTGTCGTACATTTTCGCTTTGGACTTACCAAAGTTCATCATACGACCGCCGCCACCGCCACCTTGTGCTTGGCTTAAGAAGAAAATGAATAACAATGCTATCACTAGGACAGGGATTAATGTTGAGATGATACTTACAAATACACTCTGTCCTTCTTCTTCTTTAACTGTAAATTCTAATCCTTTTTGTTTTTGAGCTGTATCAGTGACTTTATCTAGCTCTTTATCATTATTAAATAATATCGTTGACGCGAAGTCATCGTTATTTTTCAACTTACCGCTCACTTTATACACATTGCTTTCTGGTTGAATTTCTAATGACTTAAGGTCACCTTTCTCCAACTTTTGCATAAATTGATTATAAGTAAGTTCTTTTGGGACATTGCCATTGCCGTTAATCCATGAAAATAACCCAAAGATGACGACGCCAATCAGCGCTATAAATAGCACATTACGAAAAGCTTTCTGCATGCGACGTTTCCTCCTACTCCAATTATAAAGCTAACAAAAATTTTACCATAATATAAATACAACTTGCTAGTAATTGTACTTCATATACGTTGTATACAACAAAAGACGAGTTTCCGTTGTTTTTCGTTTCATTTCAGAACTTCAATCAGGTCACTCGTCTCATCTTTTTGGCTATTACTTCGTGTAAATTTCTGGTTTCAGCGTACCAATGTATGGCAAGTTACGATATTCCTCTTTGTAGTCTAAACCGTAGCCAACAACAAATTCATCAGGAATCACTTTACCAACGTATTTCGCTTGAATATCCGCTTTACGACGATTTGGTTTATCTAACAATGTCACAATCTCCAATGAGTTTACACGACGTGATTGCAACAATTCTGTAATAGATTTTAACGTTGTACCTGTTTCAAGAATGTCTTCAATAATTAAGACATCTTTATTTTCAATTGAAGAGCCTAAGTCTTTTAAAATTTGTACTTCACCTGTTGATTCTAAACCACCGTGATAGCTCGATACGTCCATAAAGTCGATTGCAAGTGGTGTATCAATGCGTTTAATTAAGTCGGTCATGAATAAGATAGACCCCTTCAAAATCCCTACACAAAATAAGTTTTTACCTTTGTAGTCTTCTGTCAATACACGTCCAAGACGCTCACAGATTTCTTGAATCTCTTCTTCTGTTAATAAAATCTCTTTCAAATCATTTCTCATTTATGTCATCTCCCAAATATTGAATGTGAATATAATTTTTATATGTAGCATGTTGGTAACACGTACCGACTACGATGATGTCACCTGTCTCTAACGTAACAACTGGCATTTGCTCTCGGAGTGACTGCGCTACTTTTGCGTCAATCATTAAGCGTGTTACTTTTTTATGTTGACCATTGCTTAGCGTCACACGATCACCTGTTTGACGCGGCCGAATATGCAGTGCAGCGTGTGCATCAAAAAATGCCGCTGTCACCTTAATCACATAGTCACCAAACTGATAACATCCCGCTGCTGTAATCGTTTGTGGCACCAACGTTTTATTCCCGTGCGCTGGCACTATGACTAATTTATCATACACGATATCGACATGCCATTTGTTTGTGTGCATTAATGGTGTCTGTGCAACATCACTTTGCAACTTGGCAAACCAATCTTGGTACGTACGTTCACTTACAGACACGACCGCTTCAAAGTGTCCAAGAAGTTCGTCCAAGACTTTCATTTTAACATGCGGCGACAATTCATTGAATGCTTTTCTCGAAATGATCCACTGCTGCTTGGCATGTTGTTCAACGCGTTGTGCCATAAACTGCTCAGCTTGTTGTGTAATAAGCGAGAGTGCCTCGGTATGAAAGTCCATAATTTTCAGTAGCTGGTCTGTTTGCAAATGTATATTACTGTCGATAGCTGGCAACAAGCGATTGCGAATATCATTGCGAACATAGGTATTCGTTTGGTTACTTTCATCTTCAAAGTACGGCACATCATGTTGTTGTTGATAGGCACGTATTTCTGACTTTGCCGTTGTGAGAAGTGGCCGTACAAGGCGATACCCGTCACGTTGCTCACTTGGCGAGATGCCTAAAGCACTGCGGTCAATACGTCCTGTAAAAATACGATAAAAAATCGTTTCTAGTTGATCATCTTGATGGTGTGCTGTCAGTAAATAATCCGCATGCAAGTCGTGCATCATCTTCTCAAACCATGCATAGCGTAATAAACGTGATGCATGTTGGATACTACGTCCGGCCTCAACCGTTTCCGTTAAATTTAAGTGATGTACAAATAGTGGAATATGGTGTTGTTGGCAGTATGCTTCAAGAAAGCCTGCTTCATCATCTGATGCCTCACGTAAGCCATGATGAACGTGCAAACACGTCAGTTGTCGATATGTGCCCGTATGCTGTTCTAGCAATTGATGTAGCAACACCATGCTATCGACACCTGTTGACACAGCCACGACAAGATGGTCTGTCGGTTGCCAAAATTGTTGCATCTCTGAAGCCCCCTTGCTTTCCATTGTTTCAGTCTCAAGTTACAAAACTTTGTTCTCGTCTACATACGCCTTTTGCCCGCAACAGCGAAAAAGAGGTTGAGATTCAAAGTTCCCTTCGTTTCTCAACCCCTAGATTGTGATGCCTTATCGACGTGAACCTCGGCCACCACGTCTTGACTCTGCTTGACGTTTCACAGAATTAAGTTTATCTTCACTATCTTTTAAGAAATTAGATAGTTTTTTCTCAAAGTCTTCTGGCTTTTGTGCTGGTTTTTGTCGGCGTGGGCGCTCTTTTGCTTTCTTGATAGATAGGCTAATCTTACCATCATCTGCAATTGAGAGAACTTTCACTTCCACTTCATCACCCATAGATAAGTGATCTTCTACGTTCTCAACATAGTTGTCCGCTACCTCACTAATATGCACAAGCCCGCTCTTTCCTTCTGGCAACTCCACAAATGCACCAAATTTTTTGATACCAGTGACTTTACCTTTAACCTTGCTTCCTACTTCGATTGCCATTGTTTTAATGAATCCTCCCGAGTTCGATATTTAACTCTATTATACGGTTGTTTGACTATTTTCACAACGACAAAAACCCATTTCATCATTTTCTTTATCGAACACTGACAAACGAGGTTGTGAGGCGTATGTCTGGTGTCAACAAAACACAAGTTAACACCGTGTCATCTACGCAATGCCTAACGGTTACGCTGCGCTATTACACACTACTCTTGTTTCTGGTTTTTCTGTTGATCCTCAGGCAGTTTAAAAATGACTTCACCATCGTTACTCAAGTAATATTCATCACGCGCAATTTTTTCGATATATTCATCATCATTTAAGTTGTTTAGACGTTCTTTTAACTCAATTTCTTCTTCTTGTATTTTTTGGTAGGCTTCTTCTTTCGCTTGACGTTCTTGAGACGCCTGTTGATTGCTATGCATTTGCATACCGACCATGATTAACAAGACGATAATGATCGCAAGAAGTCCACCACCAAACACCGTCATACGCTTTTTGACGACTTTTTTGAGCCGCTCGTGGCGTTGACGTTTCGCATTTGCTTGCGATGTATATTGATTGCCAATACCTTGTACTTTCTTACTCATGCGGCATCACCTCTTTTTGTCGTCTAGGGCTGAATGCGTTCTTCTTTAACAAGCTCATACATCCCTTTAGCGTTTTCTTTTGTGGCATGTTCATTTAACGCAGTGACTTTGACTGTTACAACTTTTTGACCAAATTGGATGACTAATTCATCGTCCACTTTAACAGGCGTGCCTGCTTTCGCTGTTTGCCCATTCACTGCAACACGTCCTTGATCACTTAACTCTTTCGCAAGTGTGCGACGCTTGATCAGTCGTGACACTTTTAAATATTTATCAAGTCTCATAATGGCCTCCTTGTGTTAAATAGTGTTCTAACATTTCTTCGGTAAAGTCCTTATTTTTGACTTCATCATACAGTTTTAAGAAATGACGTGCAAATACTTTCTCAAATTTGACGCGTGTTTCTTTCCCTTCTGCTGCTTTTTGTGTTTGCCAAATCGACATCACATCGTCAACGTTATCCGCATGATCGTTGTCGAATACGTGTGGATGACGACGAATCATTTTATCTGACAAGCTCGAAACAATTTCACGAATATCCATATACCCTGCTTTTTGTCCGATATGCGCGTGCAGTAATACTTGTAGTAAAATATCGCCTAATTCTTCTATCATATGCCAATCGTCTTCATTATCGATGGCTTCAAATAACTCAAACGCCTCTTCTAACAAATAGCGTTTTAATGTCTGATGTGTCTGTACTTTATCCCACGGACAGCCTGTTTCATCATCAACGAGACGCGCGATGACTTGGTTGGCAAAGTCAAAGTCACCATACAGCGCTTGCGTATCAGTGATCGCTGGTACGAAGACACTTGTTAAGTTCGTAAAACGTGCCTCATGATCCAACTCATATAGCGGAACTGTCGTTAGCGTTGCACCCGATTGATGGGCACCGTCGACAATCGTCACTTCAAAGTCATCTGGATAACATTCCATCAACTGCAGTTTTAACTCTCCAGCTACCATTTCGCTATACACTTGTGTCACAATCGTTGCTGTTCGTGGATTGAGTGCTGCGACATCCAATGCCGTCGCATCTAACATCGTAAATCCATCATTGGGATCAACATTCACTGCTGCAAATATATCATCAATAAAACTACGTCCACCCTTAACTTCCACTTTGACATTGTAATCAGCCGCTCGTGTCAGCAAATATTGCGTTGTTGTTTCTGCCACACGTGGATGTCCTGGCACGGCATATACAACATCTTCTTGTTGTGCACGTTCTAGTAATTGTGTCGTAATCGCTTCATACACAGGCTCAAACGTATCATATTGTTCATAAGTATCATCAAAAGCGATGATTTCTATATTTTGTAATTCTTGTATAACAGGGTGTTCTGCCGTTCTGACATACAACTTTTTCTTTTGTGTTATTAAACGGTAAATCCCCAACGGCAACTCATCTAAACCATAGTTACCAAGACCGATAATCGTTAACTGATGTGTCATCGTTTTCTCCCTCTTTTCCAATTATACATTTTGTCACCAAATGGTAAGTGTACCCATTCTTCCCCATCTAAAATGGCAAGTCGTACAAGCAGCCAACCAATCGCTAAAACGCCGACAACAGTTGCGACAAGTAGTTCTATAAGACTACCCAATCGAGATGTCGTGTGTATGAGCCACTGACAAAGTTGTACGCTTATTGTCATCACAAGCAGCGCTAATGCTAATTTGCCATAAAATAATTTGAGATGGTTCAGTTGATAGCAACGCACGACACCGTAATGTAACACGAGTACTGCGATAACAAGTGACAGAACAGTTGCCAAACTTGCCCCCAACATTTCCACTTGCGGTATCAATACAATATTTAAAATGAGCTTACTCACTAAACCAACAATGACAGCCCCGATAATCAAACGAAAACGGGCATATATTTCTAGCATTGCCATATACATCATCATCAATGATACACAAATAACTGTCAGCATATATACTGTCAACGTTCCTGTCAGCACATTACTTTCAAAAAAGACACGATTTAAGTTCGGCAAGAGATTCATTAAACCAACACCACTTGCACTACTAATCACAATGGTAATTTTCAGCGAGGCGTTCGCATAACTGTTCATTTCATCAAGCTCACCTCGTCGTTTCGTATCAGTCAGTAACGGGACAAGCACAAAGCAAAATGTCGTCGTCACAATTAAGCCCATTTGAATAAAGGACGCACCTCGATCGTATATCCCTTTTTGCATAATAGCGTCTTTGAACGCATAGCCTGCACCCGAGCGTAACATGTTCACAATTGTAAAACTATCCACGACTTGCCATAAAATAACGATAAGATGGCTGACTGCAAATATAGTCATTGCTACAAAAAATTGACGCCACGGAATCGACATCGTTTGTGTGGTTACTTCTGTCTTTATATCACTGCGCCACCATAAATACATCGTTGATCCGATAAAGCCCGCTGTTGATGCGCAAATCGCCCACGTGCCTGCGGTGTAGATAGATATGTCTTGGTGTATAAAACAAACGATGACGACACCAATCATGCCGACACGTATGAGTTGCTCAATCACTTGAGAGTATGCCGGATAAACCATTTGATGTTGTGACTGGAAATGCCCACGCAACAAACCGAGTAAGCCTACGACTAAAAAGCTCGCACTTGCGGCATGTAACATCGGGGTGAGTTGTGGGTCGCCCATCCAGTGTGCCACTTGTGCAGCACTTAGAAATAGGACAACACCACATGTAATACCAATCAATTCTATCGTGACGGTTAAACGGCGAAATGTTGTACGATTTGCTGGACGACCGTCTAATATTTGCGTTAACGCACTCGGAATCGCATTACTCGACAGCACAACGCCTAATGCGACGATTGGATAGATTTGTTGATACGCATACAAACCTGCATCGCCTAATATATTTTGATAAGGGACGCGATAAAGTGCGCTCAGTATTTTAACAACAATTAATGCGACAGTTAATACGACGACACCATTAAATGCCGCTTGCTTCTTCATCTTCCAACCTCAAACTTTCCGATAGTATTTTCGCTAAAAACTTCAGTGACTCGAACCATTGCTTGCCTTTTTTCAACGTCACTTTCATGCAACCATCTTTGACACCTAACGTCATGCTACGTCCAAGTGGCTCAGATTGACGGAATAACTCTTCACCATTAATACGATCCGTGCCTGCTTGTGTTAACATCACTTCAATTGCTTTGCCTGTATCTTTAACATATTGGACGCCGACTTGTAATAAATATACTTTTATTTCTACAGAATCTAACAAATGTGCCACTTCTTGTGGGTATTCATTAAAGCGATCTAGCAATTCGTCTTTAATATCCATCAATTGTGCGTGTGTTTCAGTAGCGCGTAACTTTTTATAAATTTCAATTTTTGCTTGTTCGTTTTGAATGTACGACGCCGGTAAATACGCATCTATACGAATATCCATTTCAAGTTCAGGTGCTGGTGTTTCAACTTTCACACCACGTTTTTCATTGACTGCTTCTTCTAACATTTGTGCATACAAGTCATAACCGACCGAATCAATAAAGCCATGCTGTTGTTTACCTAACAAGTTCCCAGCACCACGGATATTCAAGTCACGCATCGCAATTTTAAAACCGCTACCTAACTCTGTAAATTCTTTAATCGCTTGCAGACGGTCTTCTGCTGTTTCAGTTAATACTTTGTTTTGTGGATGGAGGAAATACGCATAACCGATACGACTCGAGCGACCCACACGTCCACGCAATTGATACAGCTGACTTAAACCAAAACGATCCGCTTCTTCGATGATAAGTGTGTTCGCATTCGGTACGTCTACACCCGTCTCGATAATTGTCGTTGTCAGCAAAATATCGTACTCGCCATTAATAAAGTTTAACATCGTTTCTTCGAGATCTCGCTCTGTCAATTGCCCGTGTGCGACGCCAATCTCCGCTTCTGGCATTAACATACGCAATTGCTCACGCTTCTCATAAATCGACTGCACTTTGTTGTATAAATAGAACGCTTGACCGTCTCTTGAAAGTTCTCGTTCTAACGCTTCTTTAACAAAGTTGGCATTTTGTTCTAGTACGTACGTTTGAACAGGGAAGCGGTTTTCAGGTGGCGTTTCAATTACTGATAAATCACGCACACCTAACATACTCATATGCAACGTTCTCGGTATTGGCGTTGCCGTCAATGTGAGCACATCCACATTGGCTTTGAGTGCTTTAATTTTTTCTTTATGACGGACACCGAAACGCTGTTCTTCATCGACAATTAACAGGCCTAAATCTTTGTATTCAATCGTCTTACCGAGCAATTTATGCGTACCGACAACAATATCAACAAAGCCCGTCTTCAGCCCTTCCTTCGTTTCGCGAATTTCTTTGGCTGTGCGGAAACGACTCATCAGCTGAATCTCCACTGGAAAGTCGCGCATACGTTCAATCAACGTTTCATAATGTTGCTGTGCTAAAATCGTCGTCGGCACAAGAAATGCCACTTGTTTCCCTGACATGACTGCTTTAAATGCTGCACGCACCGCAACTTCCGTTTTACCGTAACCGACGTCCCCACATAACAAGCGATCCATTGGACGTGCACTTTCCATATCTGCCTTGATTTCCCGAATCGACTTGTCTTGGTCTTCAGTCAGTTCATACGGAAAGTCCATCTCAAACGCATGTTGTTCTTCCGTATCTGGTGCAAATTGATAGCCGACGGATTGCTCACGTTCTTTGTAGAGCGCAATCAACTCGTCCGCAATATCTTCAACATTACTCTGCACTTTCGCTTTCGTTTTTTTCCATTCACTACCACCAAGCTTGTACAGCTTCGGCGTTTTATCTTCTGAACCGACATACTTTTGCACTTGGTCCATTTGATCTACAGGAACAAATAACTGATCCGTCCCTTTATATTGGATTTTCATATAGTCACGATGCACATCGCCAACTTCAAGTGTTTCCACGCCAAGATAACGTCCGACACCATGATGCACGTGCACGACATAATCTCCAACATTTAACTCTTGGTACGACTTAATCTTTTCTGCATTCGTTAACGTTTTACGACGTTTTTTCGATGTTTTTTTACGCTTCGACTTAAATAATTCTCGTTCTGTAATAACAACAAGCGACATATACGGTAACTCAAAACCTTCAGACAAGCTACCTTCGACAATTGCCGCATGCCCTGGTAACATCACCTCAATATCAGGGTCTAACAATGTCGGTACGTGCATTTCACTCAACATCGCTTGAATACGTTCTTTTTTCGTTGCCGTTTCTGCAACCATCACAATGCGATACTCTTGACGCATAAAACGTTGTAACTCTGACGTCATAATATCGTACTGACCATAATATTGTTGCACCGGTTTACATGAAAACTTGAATATTTCATCCAGCTTCACAGGCATTGATGACGTAAACAGCGTAAAGTACGTAATCGGGCGCTGACGTATCATCGTATCAAACGCATCATCATCCATAAAACGCTGACCGATAAAACCTTTCCCACTTTCTACAAGATTTTGTAAAAAGTCCGTTGTCTCAGCCATCAATGTATCTTCAGTTTCTTTTACCCGTTGATATTCATCTACGAACACAATCGCATTTTCTTTAAAATAATCAATAATCGTCTCCGATTTGTCATACATAAAGGCGATTAAACGTCTTAGTACTTGCGGATCGAAGCGTTCTTCATCTGTAATATGAAAGGCATCGTACGTATCTTTAATATCTTGACGCACCGCTTTATCAATTTTAGGACGCGTTTCTTCATACGCAGCCGTCAATTTTTCAACCGTACGTTGTCTTACTTCTTCGGTCATAATAAAATCATGTGCCGTCGTAATTTCCAACGTCTCAATATTTTCCAATGAACGCTGTGTTTCGACATCAAATAAACGCATCGAGTCGACTTCCGTATCAAACAGCTCAATACGCACTGGATCACCTAATAGCGGATAAATATCAATAATGCCACCACGCACCGAAAAGTCACCGATATTAGTTACAACAGATTCTCGGCGATACCCCATGCTCACAAGTTTCGTCAAAAATTCATTCAGGTCGATGTCATCGCCAATATTTAATACCATTTGATGTGACTGCCATAAAGCTTTTGGCGTAAGCAATTTCTTCAAACCATTTAATGGAACGACAAATAACCCGCGACGCTCATGTGCAAGTGCGGTCAAAGTACGGACACGTTCACTCATAAACTCGGGGCTCTGTGTTGAAAATTCTTCTGTCATCATGTCTTGTACAGGATACTTATATACTTCTTCATCCGGCACAAACTGTAACAAGTCTGTTTCTAGTTTATCCGCTTGATACAAATTATTCGTCACTAACAAAACTTGACGATGACTTGATTGATACATTTCTGCAATCATCGCAGCTTTAGCTGAAGGCGTAAGACCTGTCACTAGTAAATTATGATCTCCCACCTGTTCAGCAAACGTCTTAAACTGCGTATCTTGATGAATGATTTCGTTTATAATTGGTTTCACTGAATCTCACCATTATAGTGTGTCATAACATTCTCAAACTTTTCATTGTTTATAAAGGCTTCAACTGCTTTGGCAACATGTTCGATGACGGGTTGCATTGTTTTCATCTCAGCATCTGAAAACTTTTGTAACACATAGTCCGGGACAGACATGCCGTTCGTCGGTCGGTCAATACCGATACGAATACGTTTAAAATCACTCGTACCTAAATGTGCAATAATGGACTTCATACCGTTGTGACCACCTGCACTTCCTTTTTGACGCAGACGAATGTGTCCTTGCGGTAAATCCAAATCATCGTAAAGAACTAATAAATCTTCCACTTCAATATTGTAATAATCCATTAATGGCGCAACCGCTTCTCCTGATAGATTCATCAATGTCAACGGTTCAATCAACATCACTTTTTCGCCATTGATGCGTTCAATCGTATACGCCCCGCGAAACTTTTGTTTATCTAGTTCTATACGGTTTTGATCAAGTAAATAATCAATGACTTCAAAACCAATATTGTGTCTTGTGCGCTCATAGCGTTTGCCAATGTTTCCTAAACCCACAATACATTTCATCGTTCTTTCCTCCGTTTGTTACGCTTTATCTTTATATTAAAAATGTTTATCGTTATTTTTATAATACTGTCATTCACGTAAGTCGATGCTACCCATACAGTTGTAATTTGACCTACGTTCGCCAACACGGTTAATGACCTTTATATCGTAACACAAACACGCACTTTCCGCTCTCATGAACTTCGGCTGTCCATCTTCTGTGGTGGATAGATAATTAAAAGTACCTAGTTTTATTTTTATTATAATTTCATATGTGTAGAAATAGCTAGGCATGTCGAAGCGTACAATCTTGATGGGTTGTGCGCTTTTTCAGTACCATCGTTTCTTTATTGCTCGCTTTCCTGCAGGCCTCGCTCGAACTAATAAACGCTTTTATTTAAAGCGTTAAGAAGCGTTTATGGATTTCTCACTTCGGCTTATTCTGCAAGGAGTCTCGCAATAGAAACGATTCCTTCATGATTCTAAATACATACTATAACACAATAGGCGTTCTAGCTATTACTACGTAACGTTTAAGCAACATAACGCGTTAGGCCGTCCTTGACAGGGCGTTGATACAGCTTGAAAATCAACAGTATCCGTGCTTTGAAGTTATCAAAATTTCGATAGCCATACGATACGCGTTTAATTAACTTAATTTTATTATTTATCCCTTCAATACCACCATTATTGAATTGTGGATTGTTAATCGTTGATTGAATGATGGGTAAGTGTTTTTTATAAAATCGAATGACACGCCAGACACCACGAGATACCTTTTTCTTCTCAACACTTAATAATGTTTCTTTAAAGCGTAACCAATCACATTGTTTTAGTGATTCTCTCAACACTTGTACAAGCATATACGTATAGTAGAGTTGTTCATCAAGGCTTAAAAGATACGCTAAGATGTCTCTAGATGTTGTATACGTTTTGAATGACTTCGATCAAAAGAATTCATAGCTATTAATATCTTGTCTGTCGGCAAGAAAAAGCTTCCAATGCTTTTTAAGTTTTGTGTAATCCATAGAAGCTTGATAGCGACAAGCATTCATAACAGAAATACGTTGCTTATTGAGTTCTCTGTTAAGGTGTTGAACGATATGAAAACGGTCAAAGATAAGCATTGCGTTTGGAAACATTTCTTTGATGAATTGAATGTATGGTTCATACATGTCAGCAGTAACTGTTTTAACAGCCAATCGTTCACGACGATCAAAGCGATAGAAATACTCTTTGAGTTTATGAATACGTCTGTCTTCTAATATATCTATGATTTGATTCGTTTCGTTGTTTATAAAAAGAAAGCTCATAGCAGTCGCTACATGTTTGACGCTCTTAAACTCATCTATCGATATGTGTTGCGGTAAGCCAGATGATGGTTTAACCGTCAATGATTTCGCTGTTTGGTGGATACATCGTTTCACAGTACTTGGAGATACGCAACAATCATGTGCAATATCTATCTCAGAACGCACTTGTGTAAGTTTGTCTTGAATTGCCAACTTCACACGATTAGTAATAAAACAGTTTTCTTCAACAATATTTGTAGAAGCTGTAAAGGTTCTTTGACAGTACTGACACTTATAACGCTGTTTCGCTAGGTTAAAATAGACATTAGACTCCTGAGACTTTAATAAGGTTAAACGAGAAATACGTTACCATGTTTATGAATCTGACCCTCATTCTTGTGACCACACCATTCACAAGCTTCAGGTAGATATGAGAGTGTACCATGAATGACTGTAGAGCGTTGTCCTCGCACTTCAACATCGTCTTGAACATCTACCACTTGTATATTTTTATCTTTTATTTTGAGTAGTTTTAATATATCATTACACATAGGCGCATCATGTCTCCTTTAATTTGGGTTTAGGCACTTGAAATTATAGAGACATATGCGCTTTTTGTATACCAAAAAAGGTGAGACAGCATATGCCATCCCACCACAAAAGGTGAAGAACCTGAACTTCGCCCTCAACCAAAGTTACAACCACATCACTCAATACAAAACAAAAAAGCACTACCCACCGAAATGGATAATGCTTTTGAAAGTGAAGATTATTCTTCTTCAGCTTCTTCTTTTTCTTCACCAACAACTTCCGGCTCTTCTGGAGTAGCGTCGCCTTCCATTGCTTCGATTTCTTCTTCAGTTGGCTCTTCAGTTGGTGCAACAACTGATACAACAGTTTCTTCAGCGTCGTTTTCGATTGTGTAGTCACCTGATACTTTAATATCTTGAACAGTTAAAGTATCGCCAACGTTTAATTCGCTGATGTCTACTTCGATGCTTTCAGGAATGCTGTCTGGCGTTGCTGTAATGCTTAAGTCGAACAATGGTTGCTCAACTACGCCACCTTCGTTTGCACCAGGTGCTTCACCGATTAAGTGAACTGGTACGTCAACTGTACGTTCTTCTTTCATGTTAATCGCTAAGAAGTCGATGTGTGTAATTTGGTTTTTAAGTGGATCAAATTGGTAATCAGATACCATAACTTTGATTTCTTTTGAACCTACACCTAAAACGATAACACCGTTACGTCCTACTTCACGAATCACTTTGATGAATTCTACCTCATCTACTTTAACTGATACGTTTTTAGTACCGTAACCATATACAACTGCAGGTACTTTACCTGCTTCACGGATTTTACGTAAGTCACCGCGAGTTTGTTTACCTTGACGAATAATAGACTTTAATGAAGTCATATTCATTTTCCACCTTTCTGTCGCACGTCTCTCGTGCAGCATTTGCCCATCAGCCTATTCGCTGCTTGCAAATGTGTATTTGTCCGTATTGACACGAACAGAAGTATTTTACACAAATTCTACAGATAAGTCAACATGCATTAAACAAATAACACGCTCACTGATTCACGTTCATAAACACGGATAATCGCTTGTGCAAGTAATTCTGCAACGGAAAGTTCTTTAATGTTGTTTGGTTTTTGTTCATCTTTTAACAAGATTGAGTTTGTAACGATCAATTCTTTAATCGCTGAGTTTTCGATACGTTCTTTCGCTGGGCCAGACAATACTGGGTGCGTACAGCATGCGTATACTTCTGTAGCCCCTTTATCTTTCAATGCTTGTGCAGCCAATGTAATGGTACCTGCTGTATCGATAATATCGTCAATAATAATCGCTGTACGTCCTTCAATTTCACCGACAATGTTCATAACTTCCGCCACATTCGGTTTTGGACGACGTTTATCAATAATTGCGATTGGTGTTTTTAAAATGTCCGCAAGTTTACGCGCACGTGTTACACCACCGTGGTCTGGAGAAACAACCACGCATTTTTCTGGATCAATATCTTTGTTGTTTAAGAAGTATTCTGCCAAAATCGGCACACCCATCAAGTGATCAATCGGAATATCAAAGAAACCTTGGATTTGCGGCGCATGTAAATCTAATGCGATCATGCGGTCTGCACCAGCTGTTTCAAATAAATCCGCAACAAGTTTCGCTGTAATTGGTTCACGACTACGCGCTTTACGGTCTTGACGTGCGTAACCGTAATAAGGTACGACGATTGAAATCGTAGCTGCAGATGCACGCTTACATGCATCAATCATGATTAAGAGTTCCATCAAGTGAACGTTCACTGGATTTGAAGTAGGTTGAATAATAAAAACGTCACACCCACGAATACTTTCTTCAATGTTGATTTGGATTTCACCATCACTAAAGCGTTTGACCGTACATTTACCAAGCTCTACCCCCACATGGTCTGCAACTTCTTGTGCGAGTGGTTCATTACCTTTCAATGAGAAAATCTTCAGAGACGAATTTTTATATTCGGTGTTTAACATTATAAATCCTCCAATAATTGTTTTGATCACTAATCTGCTATAAAACCTTATTTCCCTTTTATGCTTCGTTTGTGTCTTTGTCTAAGTACCCTGCTTTTGTGACTTGTCTTGAGCGTCCAAGTGCTAAACTTTTTTCTGGGACATCATCTGTAATCGTTGAGCCCGCTGCAACAAGTGTCCCGTCACCAATTGAGACCGGTGCCACTAAATTGGCGTTACAACCGATAAAGACGTCTGCGCCAATCGTTGTTTTAAACTTGTTCACACCGTCATAGTTTACAGTAATCGCGCCACAGCCGATATTAGTACGTGCGCCAACCTCTGCATCACCAATGTAACTTAAATGAGAGACTTTTGCACCATCGTCGATACGTGCCTTTTTAACTTCAACGAAATTACCAATTTTTGTATCTTGTCCAAGGTCTGCACCCGGTCGTAACTGTGCGAATGGGCCGATGTTTGATTGCGCACCAACAATCGCTTCGTTGAGCACAGATTGTTTAATCGTTACACCATCATCAATCTGGCTTGCATGTATTTCTGAATACTGACCAATGCGTACGTCGCTACCAATCACTGTCTTACCAGTAATTTTAACACCCGGTTCGATCGTTGTATCTGAACCAATTGTTACATCTGGACCGATGTACGTTGTGTTCGGGTCGATAATCGTCACACCTTGACGCATGTGATACTCGTTCATGCGTACGCGATATGCCTGTTCAGCACGACTCAACGCGACACGATCATTGACACCCATAATTTCATCAAAATCATCCGTATGATAGACACCAATATGCCCTTGTTGCTGTAATATCAACGTCAATACTTGTGGTAAGTAATACTCACCTTGCGCATTGTTGTTATCCACTTTGTCTAACATCTCAAACAACGTTGCATTATCAAATGCAAAAATGCCTGAGCTGATTTCGTGAATCATCTTTTGTGCTTCTGTAGCATCTTTCTCTTCAACAATCTCAACGAGCGCACCTTGGTCATCTCTGACAATACGTCCGTATCCAAACGGTTGTGGTGCTGTTGCTGATAAGACTGTCGCTTGCGCATGTGATGCTTCATGGTGTGCAATTAACTTTGATAATGTTTCAGCCGTAATCAGTGGTGTATCTCCACATACGACTAATGTTGTACCTTGCTCAGCTGCTAAATGCTCAGCTGCTTGTTTCACTGCATGTGCAGTTCCTAACTGTGCTTCTTGAAAACTGTACTTTGAAGTTGTACCGAGTGTCGCTTTGACTTGCTCTGCACCGTGACCAACAATTGTTACAATATCAGTCACACCTGATTGCTGTACTTGATTGATTACATGTTCAATCATTGCTTTGCCCGCAACTTCATGAAGCACCTTGTATTGCTTTGATTTCATCCGCGTCCCTTTGCCAGCTGCTAAAACAATTGCGTGTTTCTGCATGGTAATGAACCTCCAGTTTTTTTGCACTTCTCTATAATTATAATTTAATGCAACATACACTTTCAAGAAGTAAAAAAATAAACAGACAATCCATGTTCAAATCGTATTCTTATTATCTCACAAACATATCTTGAAAATAGACCCAAATACAACAAAAAAGGCTAAGATAGGACTTTAAAAGTCTGCGTCTTAGCCTCTTTTGTAGACAATGACGTACAATCATATACATCTTTGTCTACTTTACAGTGTTATTATGCTTCTTCAGTTGTTTCTTGCGCTGGAAGTACTTCATCTGTTTCTTCGTATACTTTCATTACTGCATCTTGAATTGCTTGTCTCATATCTGAGTTAATTGGATGCGCAATGTCACGGAATTCGCCATCAGCTGTACGCTTGCTTGGCATTGCAACGAATAGGCCTGAGTTGCCTTCAATCACACGTAAATCATGGATAACAAAAGCATCATCAAGTGTAATTGATACTAACGCCTTCATTCTTCCTTCCGTTTGTATTTTTCTAAGTCTAACATCTGTCACTTTCATAAGTGCGCCCCCCATAGATTTGTATATAATTTTTTGTAGAAGTTAACTGACTCAAACTGTTGAGATTATTTCTCTTTGACCTCAGCGATCACTTCAATTTCAATCTTCACGTCTTTCGGTAAACGTGCAACTTCTACCGCACTTCTTGCAGGTTTATGTGCATCAAAGTACGAACCGTATACTTCATTTACCTTTTGGAAATTTTCCATATCCGACAAAAAGATTAATGCTTTGACAACGTGATCTAAGTCAGAGCCTGCTTCTTCCAGTACGACTTTCAAGTTTTCAATCACTTGTTTCGTCTGTTCCACAATGCAATCACTCACAATCTCACCCTCTAAATTCAAAGGGATTTGACCTGACGTGTAAACCATACCGTTGACAATAGCAGCATGTGAGTAAGGTCCAACAGCTGCTGGTGCTTTTTGAGTGTTAATTAATTTCATGTTGTTGAATGCTCCTTTTTTAGAATTTAGATAAACTATTGCCTGGCTCTACCTTGAAATCTTGATTGTATTCATCAACATCAGATAGGCGGACAAGAGAAGTATAATCTTCAATCAGCCGTTGCTTCACTTCTTTGGACTCCACAAGTACTGATACCCCTTTTACTTGGGCTTTAAACTCCGCCATTAAATTCATCACGCCATTGATTGAACCACCGGCACGCATGAAATCATCGACGACAAGCACATTGGAATGTTCTTGAAGTGTGCGTTTCGACAATACCATCGTCTCAATCTTTCTAGAAGACCCTGAAACATAATTAATAGATACCGTAGAGCCTTCAGTAACTTTATTATCTTTGCGTATGACAACGACTGGTAAATTAAGAACACTTGCAACAGCATGTGCCAATGAAATACCTTTCGTTGCAATCGTCACAATCGCATCCAGCTCTTCTTCCATATAAATCGTCGCAATCAGCTTACCTACCTTTTTCAATAAAGTAGGATTGCCCATCAAATCTGATAAAAAGAGGTACCCACCTGGTAAAAGTCTATCCTTCTCTTGCAATAGTGTTGTGACTTCTTGGATCACCGCTTCTGCTTCTTCACGTTGCATTCGTGGTCGATACCTTACGCCACCACTCGCACCTGCCACAGTCTCAATCGAGCCGAGACCTTCTTTGACAACAGTATCTTTAATAATCTGGACATCTTCGCTAATCGATGACTTCGCTTGTTGAAATTTCTCCACAAAGTATGTCAGCGGTACGAGTTTATTTGGATTGCTAATTAAATATTGAGTCATGTAAACAATGCGTTCACTTCTTTTGTATCGCACCTTGTTCATTCATCCTTTCTCTGTATGTTAGCCAAGTGTTCTAACAAGGTAAACATCGTTGCAACAACCACTCACAGCATTAAAAATGTGTCGTGCTTGACGCTCTCGTTGTGCAAATCCATAAACAGTTGGGCCACTACCACTCATCAGCGCACCATCAGCACCACTGTTTATCATCGTTCTTTTTAACTTCTCTATCTCTGGTTGCAAACGCATGGAAACGGGTTCTAAGCGATTGGATAAACTGTTACACATCTGCATGTAATCCTCTTGCGCAATCGCTGTTAAACACGCTTGTGTATGGACGTCATACGGTTTATTGAGATCTAGTCCACCATAAACATCAGGTGTAGAAAGCCCAGTGTGTGGCTTTGCAATCACAACCCACGCTGAAGGCGGTCGTTTTAACAACTCAATCTTCTCACCACGTCCTTTGCATAGTGCAGTTGTGCCATATACACAGAACGGAATATCCGAGCCTATTTCCGCAGATAACGCACTTAGTTCATCCAATGATAGCCCCAACTCAAACAAACGATTGAGGCCACGCATTGTTGCGGCAGCATCACTCGAGCCGCCCGCTAACCCAGCAGCAACAGGAATATTTTTATCTAAAGTAATCGTTACGCCTTGCTTAATACCATATGTGTCTTTCATAAGCTGTGCCGCACGATATGCCAAATTGCGTTCATCTGATGGTATGAACGTTTCATCTACATTCAATACGATTTTATTATCACGACGTTTTTGAAAAGACAAGCGATCATTCAAATCAATCGTCGTCATAATCATCTCAACTTCATGATAGCCATCATCTCGTTTGAATAAAGTGTCTAATGTCAAGTTAATCTTAGCTGGCGCTGTTTCATAAATCATCGCAATTTTTCCTCTTTCAAGTTGGTATTACAGTGATTTTACCATAATTACCTTCATAACTCGAAAGTATTTTATGGATTTAGAAAGCGCGACCAAAGTTTTGTAAAATATTACATGACTCTCATATTCGTATAATAACCCCATTCAACTACGAAAACAACTGGCAAGGTAAAAGTTCTTTTAATATTCCGATAAAGTTTATCATGCTTAGCACTTAAAACCCCTTTTTAAAGTACACTTCTTGTGCATGCAGCATGACGAGATATGGCTCTATGCCTATGCGCGATGTCATTTAAGTTCTATCATGCGCCTTGCATTACGAAAGCTAGCAAATGCGGCTTTGAAGTTAACAGTGGAAAACAAATTTTAATTTTGACAAACTGTGAATACCCTTTTTTAACGTCTATAATCATTTTCTTGAAATATCATTTAATCCCTTGAAAAACGAACAAAAACCACTCAATCCCTAGATTGAATGGCATCCCTGTTCAATATTCATTCTGACTGTTAGATACAGCTCGTTTATCTTGCGCTCGCTTCTTGATAAGTGTCCTCATCCACAAATGAGACATGCACATTTTGCGTTAACACATCCGCATATGTATAAGACACACGTTCAAAGTTGTGTTTATCTTGGTCTAATTCAACAACGAACACAGATGGGTATGTTTCAGTTAACACGCCACAACGTTCAATTGTTTTCTTACGTCCCCCGTTAGCTTTCAGTACAATACGATTCCCTAATTGACAATCAAGTCGATTTTTGATGTCTCCAATAGATTTTGGCATATCGCTCCACCTCGCTATAAGTGTATTATAACACGAAATGCGCATAGAGTCAATAGAAAATCTTTAATTTTATCAAGGGCAATTTAGAATGTCAATCATTTTAAATCTTTAAATTCGGGAAATTTTTCAACTCGTCATACAATCGTGCATATTCTTGTATTGACAGCGTTTCCCCACGTCTTCTTGCATCCATATCAGCACGTTCAAGCCATGCAACGATATCTTCCTTATGCACTTTGCCGTCTACAAAAAGGTTTTGATAGTTATTCAAAATGGTCTTACGGCGTTGGGCAAATGCACCTTTTGTCATTTTGAAAAACAACTCCGTATCATCAATTGCAACGAGTGGTTGTGGGCGCTTCATCAACTTAACAACAATAGAATCAACGTTAGGTGGTGGCATAAAGACCGTTTTAGGTACTGTCATGACCGTTGACGTTTCTGTATAATACTGCGTCACAATTGATAGAGAGCCGTATGCCTTGGTTCCTACTTTCGCATTCAAACGCTCGCCCACTTCTTTTTGCATCATCACAACATAACCATCAATCGGCAAGTTCTGTTCTAATAATGTCAATAAAATCGGTGTTGTAATATAATACGGCAGATTGGCAACGACCATAATTTTGTCACAGCCTTGAAGGTGCGTCGTAATTTCATGTGCCACGTCTGCTTTTAAAATATCTTGATTGATGACCGTCACATTATCGTACGGTGATAGTGTGTCATCCAGTACTGGAATCAAACGTTGGTCGATTTCAAAAGCAAGCACACGTTTCGCATGCTTAGCCAGTTGCTGTGTGAGTGATCCCATACCCGGACCAATTTCAATCACACCCGTTTGTTCATCAATCCCTGACGCATCAATAATTTTATGAATAATATTCACGTCGATTAAAAAGTTTTGACCTAAACTTTTTTTAAAGCTAAAACCATACTGATTCAACAACGCTTTCGTTCTCGAGGGCGTTGCAATGTCTTTATCGTACATATCTTTTTACTCCTCTATATCCAATGCGCGTCGCACATCTTCCTCCGTATAGCCAAACGCATTGAGTTTCTTTAATAGTTGTTTCCCGTTCGAATGACCGATGTGCAGACGTTTGCCTAATATGTCACGTCGTCGTCTTGCATCTGGACCAATAATTAGCCCTAAATCAATCAGCACCGCTTTATCAATCGTTTCTTCTCCTTCTGATAAAGGGGTAGCAACGTGCATTAAAGCGTCTCTAATATCTTCTAAAGAGGCGTGCTCTACACCAATTTTACCACGTTTACTTTTCGCCGCTTCACGGTCGATAAACGCGTGTTTGACACCGGGAATCGCATTGCGAATCGTTGTGCGGATTTTATCACCCGGGAAATCAGGATCTGTTAACACGATGACGCCTTTTGTTTCATGTGCTTGTCGTATCACATCTAGCACGTCTTGATTGATCGCACTGCCGTTCGTTTCAATCGTCTCACACATTACTGCACTTTTGACACGTGCGGTATCATCACGACCTTCAACAACGATGAATTCATTTATTTTCACACTCACACCTTCTTTTTCATAGGACCTATCACACGTTCATTACAAATTAAATAAACGTTCTGCATTGGCTGTTGTTTGTTGTGCCACTTCTTCATAACTAATGCCACGTAATTCTGCAATTTGCTCAGCGACTAATGTCACACGTGCCGGCTCATTACGTTTACCACGATAAGGATGTGGGGTTAAGTATGGTGCATCCGTCTCTACTAACAAACGATCTAATGGGACATGTTTCGCTACTTCTTTCGGTTGTTTCGCATTTTTAAATGTTACGGGACCACCCAATGAAATATGGAAGTTAAGTTTATTAATCACAACATCAGCAATTTCTGGTGAGCCACTAAAGCTGTGCATAATGCCGCCGACTTCTTCTGCATGCTCTTCCATTAAAATATCGATACAATCTTGCGTCGCTTCTCGGTTATGGATGACAATCGGCAACTTCACACGTTTTGCCAATGCAATCTGTTTGCGGAACACTTCTTTTTGCACATCTTTTGGCGATTTATCCCAATGATAATCCAATCCCATCTCACCAATACCAATCACTTTAGGGTGTTCTGCTAACTTCTCAATCCACGCAAGACGTTCTTCTGTAAAGTCAATCGCATCAACTGGGTGCCAGCCGATAATCGCATAAATAAAGTCATAATCTTCTACTAAGCGCATGGCACGTTCAATCGTTTTCGTATCAAATCCGACAACGAACATGCGGTCAACACCCGCTTCAAGCGCACGTTCAATCACTTCTTCTAAATCTTCATCATATTGATCTGCATTCAAATGAACATGTGTATCAATTAACATGTCACTGCCTCCTTTTGCTTCAACATCATTCTTATAGAAAAGAGGTGAGTCCTTCAAAGCATGACCTCACCTCTTAATGCGTTACTATTTAATCACCGCACCATTTGGTACAGCATTTGGTAAGCTAATCAATGTCAGCACACCATCTTTTTCGGCTGATAAAATCATACCTTCAGATTTTTGGCCCATTAATTTCGCTGGTTTTAAGTTTGTAACAACTGCTACTTTTTTACCAATAATATCTTCTGGCTGATAGAACTTCGCAATACCAGAAATAATTTGGCGCTGTTCGTTATCTAAATCTACTTGAATTTTCAATAGCTTATCTGACTTTTTCACATTTTCAGCATCAATAATTGTTGCAGCTTTAATCTCAACTTTATCGAATGCTTTAATATCAATTTGTTCCTTAGTTGGTACAGCTTCTTTTTCCGGCTGAGCAGGTTGCATAGATGTCTTAATAAAATCTACTTCTGCTTCCACATCTAAACGTGGGAAAATTGGTGTTGGTTTTCCAGTTACTGTAATAGGCGCTGTTAATTGACCGTATGTTGTCAGGCTTTCTAATTCAAATAACGTCTCATTATTAATATGGAGTTGTTCAAAAATTTGTTTTGGCGCATTTGTTAAAAACGGACGTAGCAATACCGCTGCAAAACGGATATTTTCAACTAAGTGTGCCATCACATTGCCAAGCATCTCTTGTTGGTCTGGATCTTTTGCTAAAATCCATGGCGTCGTTTCATCAATATATTTATTCGTACGGCTAATCAATTTCCAAACAGTTGATAAAGCGACTGAAAATTGTAAGTCATTCATATTCTCATGATATGCTTTGACTGTATCAAGCGCCATTTGTTCCATTTCTTCATCTAGCGCATGTTTGGCACCCGCATACGCTGGTAATTCACCATCAAAATATTTGTTAATCATTGAAATGGTACGATTTACAAGGTTACCTAAGTCATTAGCTAAGTCATAGTTTGTACGCTCAACAAATGCTTCTGGCGTGAAAACACCGTCCGAACCAAATGGTAATTCACGCATTAAGTAATAGCGTGTTGCATCTAAACCATAACGATCAATGAGGACGTTCGGATCTACAACATTCCCTTTTGATTTACTCATCTTACCGTCTTTCATTAAAATCCAGCCATGTGCAAACACTTTTTTCGGTAATGGTAAATCAAGCGCCATTAAAATAATCGGCCAAATAATTGAATGGAAACGCACGATTTCTTTCGCCATTAGATGAATATCTGCTGGCCAATAACGACGGAATAATTCATCGTCATCCGTTAAGTAACCAAGTGCAGAAATATAGTTCACTAACGCATCTAACCATACGTAGACAACGTGTTTCGGATCTGATGGTACTTTTACGCCCCAGTCAAATGACGTACGTGACACGGCTAAGTCTGCCAAACCTGGTTTAATGAAGTTGTTAATCATCTCATTTTTACGAGATGGTGGTTGAATGAATTCCGGATGCTCATCATAAAAAGCAAGCAAACGATCTGTATAGTTAGACAGCTTGAAGAAATAACTTTCCTCTTTCACAAGCTCTACTTCGTGTCCTGAATCCGGGCTTTTCCCACCAACAATTTTACCGTTTTCGTAAACAGGCTCTACAAGTTGCGTTTCTGTATAATACGTCTCGTCCGGTACAGAATACCAACCTTCATACTCACCAAGGTAAATATCACCTTGTGCTAATAACTTTTCAAAAATCTTTTCAACAACAACTTTGTGACGTTGTTCTGTCGTACGGATAAAGTCATCATTGGAAATGTCTAACTTTTCCCAAAGCGCTTTAATATCCTTAATCATACCATCTAAATAGTCAAGTTCAGACTTTCCAGCTTTCTGAGCTTTTTCTTGAATTTTTTGACCGTGTTCATCTGTTCCTGTCAAATAACGTACATCGTAACCTTGCATACGTTTATAACGTGCGATGACATCCCCAGCCACCGTCGAATATGCATGTCCGATATGTAAATTGCCACTCGGATAATAAATCGGTGTCGTAATATAAAATGTCTCTTTCACCATCAGCGCTCCTCCTCATTTCTTATCTTATCTAATATATCGAAATTTACTTGTATTTTCAATATACCTCCCTATTGTCCTAAGACTCCGGCGTCTCAATATTGTGGTAGATGTTGTACACTTCTTTCGTCGCCATCTCACGCTCTTGTGCCACTTGCTTAATCGCTTGTTTCGGCTTCATTTGTTGCTGGATATAATGTGCCACATGCTCAACGATGGAGAGACCATCAAACCATGCCGTCGTTGCCTGAGGTACTGCCCCTTCAATCAACACGACAAACTCCCCTTTAAGCGGTATCGTATCTTCGAGTTGTGCAACCAACTCCGACACAGTCGCTGTCGCAATTTGCTCAAACTTCTTCGTCAACTCTCTCCCAAGCGTCACACGTCTCTCAGAATCCACTTCCGCAATCGCTTGTAACGTGTCTTTCACACGGAATGGCGATTCATACAAAATAAGCGTGCTCTCTTGAAACATGCGCACTTGTAAAATTTCTAACTTTTCTTTTGTTTTACGCGGCAAAAACCCTAAAAATGTATACGTAAAAGACGGTAGTCCGCTTGCCATGAGGGCAGTCAAACCAGCATTGGCACCCGGAATTGGCACGACGTCCACACCTTCTTGTCTTGCACGCACAACGAGTTCATAACCCGGGTCTGAGATAAGCGGTAATCCTGCATCTGACACAAGCGCAATATTTTGTCCCGCTTCTAAAAGACGAATTAATGCTTCTGTCATTTGATCTTTATTATGCTCGTGGTAAGACTTCAAAGGCGTCTCAATATTGAAATGATGACACAACTTTTTCGTTACACGTGTATCTTCGCATGCAATGGTGTCGACTTCTTGCAACGTTCGAATTGCGCGAAATGTCATATCTTCCAAATTCCCAATAGGTGTTCCTACTAAATATAAATGTGCCATCTTATCGCTCCTCAATTAACGCTATTTTTTGTTGGCGTGTCAGTTGCTTAATGGCATATTCCCGTTTTAGCGCTTCTGACTTCGTATCAAAGATTTCGTAATGTTTTAGACGTACCGGCCGTCTTGTTTTTGTATATTTTGCACCTTTGCCTTCGTTGTGCTTATGAATACGTGCTGTTAAATCCGTCGTATAACCCGTATACAACGAATGATCGACACACTCTACAATATACGTATAATGTTTAGCCATAATATACACGCCTCATTTCTGGTGTATACTGATTATCTTTATCATAAATATAAAATGGCGGAGCGATATGCAAGCCTTGATTGCCACCTTTGCGTGCTTCAACAACAATCGTTTGCGCCTCTTTACCAGGCTTGCTATAAATCATATACAACTGCTTTGGCTCCAGTTGATAGCGTCGCATTGACGTCATGACATCTAATAAACGTTCCGCCCTGTGCACCATGACGATACGGCCACCTTGCTTTAACGCATGATTTGCAACGCGTAAACAGTCATCTAGCGTACAGTAAATTTCATGGCGGGCGATTTTATGTGCTTCCAATTGATGTTGATGCACTTGATTCGCCTTAAAGTATGGCGGGTTACACGTTACCAAGTCAAACTGGGCAGGCTTAAAACGCTGTGGAATCGCATTGATATCCATTTCTTCAATCGTAATGCGCTGTGCCAAATCATTAGCCACTACACTTCGTCGTGCCATATCTACAAGTTGGGATTGTATCTCTACGCCTGTGATTTCATTCTGACCTTTATCTGATAACAATAGCGGTATAACACCATTCCCTGTACACATATCAAGTATGCGGTCACGCTTGCGGACATTCGTAAAATGCCCCAGTAATAACGCATCCGTTGAAAAAGAAAAGACCGCATCATTTTGAATAATGCGCAAGTCTTCTTTTAATAAATAATCGAACCTTTCATCTGCTTCTAACATAACAACCCCACCTGTTACAGCCTATCATTGAGAATATCCATACAGAAAATACAATCTTGTCCATTGCGATGCTTACCAAACACATCGTGACAAATATGGAAACCTTCTCGATAAAGCGTCGCAAAATATTCTCGGCTTTGTCGCTGTTTCTTTTGAGGCGTTTTCTTCGCTTCTTGAACATGCGGCACACTTTCAACAGGTGTCGCTTCCGGTTCTTGGTTCATCAACGTTTTCAAATTATCATTCTCTATCTGTAACGCGACATTCTCTTCCACAAGCGCCACCGTCAAAGATTTGAGTTCTTGCATATCTTCATGGATGCGATTTACATTATTTTCTAGTTGCATCAAGCGGTTGAAAAGTTCATTTCGATCCAATATGCTTGCCTCCTTATTTTAATATCTCTAATTCTTCAATATGATATTCCATCAACTGGTCATCACATTCCAGACGTACTTGCATCGTTACGTCGATAATGTTAAGTGCCACCACTTCGCCCATGCCTTCCGGTGTCTCCACAGATTCACCGATGTCAGGCATACTCGCACGCGCCGATTCGTAAAAATCATTTTCATATTTCAAACAGCACATCAAACGCCCACATGCACCTGAAATTTTAGTCGGATTCAACGATAAGTTTTGATCTTTCGCCATTTTAATAGACACTGGCTCAAAGTCACCTAAAAACGTTGCACAGCACAAGGAGCGCCCACATGGACCAATGCCCCCTAATAACTTCGCTTCGTCTCGCACCCCAATTTGACGCAACTCAATACGTGTTTTCAACTTTTGTGCTAACATACGCACCAGTTTACGGAAATCAATACGCTCGTCAGCTGTAAAATTAAAAATCACTTTCGCACGATCCAACGTATATTCACAGTTAACCAGTCGCATATCTAACGCAAGTGTTTGTACAAAATCTTTACATAGCGCCAACGCTTCGTCAGCACGTGCTTCATTGTAATGATATGTGTCAATATCAGATTCTGTTGCAACACGCAGAACCGGCTTCAACGGTAGAACAACATCTGCTTCATGCACCATTTTCGGGGCATACTTCACAACCCCTAGCTCTATCCCACGGTTGGACTCAACAACGACATGCTGTCCTTCTATCAAAGTGTGGTCTAATGGCGCATAGTATTCTAATGTATTTGACTTTTCAAAGTATATTCCGACGACAAGATACACACGCGTCACCCTTTCATTTTGATAACAATTTGTTCAAATACCAACGCTGGATTCACATTTTGCATCAATTTTTTATGTGCTTCCGTGATGGTTTCAATGATATGCGTCAACTGACGATAACTTAACGTCGTTGCAATCGCTTCGTAGTCTTCTTGCAATTCCGTAAATACAATTTTCTCATGCATCCCTACTTTGATATAGAGTAAATCTTGAAAATATGCATTCATTGTCGCAAGAACCAATTGCTGTAATTGTCTATTCTTCGCATGTTTCAATAATTCAATCACGCCAATCAATGCCATCTCTCGTTGCTTCACGAGCTTATCACACCACTGCAAAATCACTTGTCTTAATGGGGCGAGTTCATACGTTTCAGCCAACTGTGTCGCCACTTCAACTTGTGTCGTATACGCACTCATCAACGCTGCGATCGGGCGTGTAAAGTCGGCATGATCTACTAAATATGTGACAAAATCAGCACGTTGCATCGGTTTAAAATACACGTGTTGACAGCGTGAATGAATGGTATCAAGAATTTGTTCCGGCTTCGTAGACAATAAAATCGCTACGGTATTTGCCGGCGGTTCTTCTAAAAACTTCAAGATACTGTTTTCCCCTTGAACCGTCAGTTTTTCAAAATCTTGAATCACGTACACTTTATAATCACTCTCTATCGGTAATCGATTCATGTGGTGTACCAGTTCTTCAATCTGATCTTTTTTAATATTTGTTTCTTCCGTTCGAACATAATGAAAATCCGGATGGTTGTGCATCTCTACTTTCATACGACACTGTTCATTGTCCTGACATAATATGAGTTGTGCAAATGCTAACGCCGTTGTCGTCATTGCTTCCGCATCATTACCTTCAAATAAATACGCATGTGATAATTTGCCATTGCGATATGCTGCCGTCAGCCGTTCCATCTCCGTCATGTTGTGCACAAACCTCCTTTAAGACATCATCATGTCCCTATAAATCCTGCTTAAATTATATCAAATTAAAAAAGGGTGCGACAGGCTGCTATCCTAAGACGTGCATACACTGCCACAACCTTCAGTATCATGTTTAAAATTGGTGAAACGCATCTACCGGCATCACAAACACCGTTGCGCCGCCTACTTCCACTTCAACTGGGAACGGGATGTAGGAATCCGCACTTCCACCCATTGGTGTAATCGGAGAAACGAGTTGTTCTCTATTGCCACACGTTTTATTAATGACGTCTAGAATTTCATCCACGCGCTCGTCGTCTACACCACATAAAAATGTCGTATTTCCTGCGCGCAAAAAGCCACCTGTTGTCGCTAATTTTGTCGCACGAAAATTATTTTCAACGAGTTGATTCGAAAGTTCTTGGCTATCTTGGTCTTGAACAATCGCTATAATCATTTTCATTTTTTGTCACACCTCTTACCCAGTATTATATCATATCTTAGTATCAGTCTTGTTTAATTTTCCAATGATTTTTTCTCAATTTGTTGTCGAATAACAGCGACCACATCTGTCACAACGTCATCAACCGCTCTGCTCGCATCAACGACCGTATAACGTTCAGGATGACGTGCAATTAACTGCTGATATCCCGCAACAACACGGTCATGAAACGCATGATCTTCTTTGTCCAAACGATTCTGTTCACGCTGATTCGCCGCAATACGCTCACGCCCTAACGCTGCTGGAATATCCAAATAAATCGTCATATCAGGATAATGTCCTTCAATTGCAAAATCATTAATGCGCTCGACACCTTCTACGCCAATATGACGTGCATATCCTTGGTACGCAAGCGAACTATCAATGAAACGATCACATAAGACAATCGCGCCAGAATCCAATGCTGGCAACACCTTTTGAACAAGATGTTCACGTCGTGCAGCTGCAAATAGCAATGCTTCTGTACGACCATCCATCGCATCACCTTCTAGCAAAATGTTGCGAATCGCCTCAGCCGTTTCAACACCACCAGGTTCACGTGTTGTTACAACATGATGTGCCTTTTCAAGTTCAGCTGCCGCAGCATGTAATACTGTTGTTTTACCAGACCCCTCTGGCCCTTCAAACGTAATAAATAATCCCATGTTATTCGTCATCCTTCACTTTTATTTTACCTTCCTTGAGACCTTCAACTCTCAAGTTACTGTGATACCATTGTCCCATTAATTCTATCATAGATGACGTGACTTGTTCGCCCTTCAGCATGCTCGGAATGCCCGGCGGATACAACACGAGATGCTGTGCTAACACCTTGCCACACGCTTCTTCAAAAGAAATCCAACGACTCCGTTCCACTTGTGTCGGCACATAGCGTCCTTCCTCTGTATATAACTGTTGTTGCAATTCGAGCTCAGTCATCACGTCATTTGGTATATGAATTGCTTTAATACGTGTCATCAACTGTTCAAAAGGATATGTATCTCCTTCATGCCATAGCGGTAACACCCATAGCACATGTTGCGTATCCGCTAACTCAACATAGATGCCTTCATCCTCCATACATTGCTGTAACTGATGTCCTGTTAGAGTCGGATGATACACTAATAATTTCAAAGGATCGTCCATCTCTTTGACACGCAAGCCACTCGATAATACCACATCTATCAATTTGGCACGCCGTTCAAAAAAGTAGTCACTTTCATATGATGCATAAAAGGCATTGGCCGCCTCTAAACTCGCCATTAACAAATAAGACGGGCTAGACGATTGAAACGTTTGTAGTAAACGGATAACCTCATCACGTCTCGGGGCTGCTTTGTGTATAAATAAAACCGAACTCATCGTCAAACTCGGTAGCGTCTTATGAAACGACTGTACAACGAAATCCGCTCCAGCGTGCAATGCTGATGACGGAAAACCTGTCAGCCCAAAATGTGCCCCATGTGCCTCGTCCACGAGAATCGGACAATTTTGTGCATGAAACTGTCGGACCGTTTGTGCAATATCAAATGTCTGGCCATAGTAGTTGGGATAGGTAACGACACCCAGCTTACCAGTCAATCGCTGAATCGCCGTTCCATCTGGTTTCACATATTGTTGGGTTAACGCATCCGTTGCTGTAGGTAGAATGACTGCTTGTTGCATCCCCAAATCTAACGCATTAAAAACAGACTTATGTACATTGCGTGCAAGTATTACATCGCCTGTTAACGATTGAAACGCATGAATCACTGCCAATATACCACTCGTCGTACCATTCACGAGATAAAATGCATCATAATCCGGATGTCGATCTACACCTGCCATACTTTCTTTGAGTACAGCTTCAGGTTGGTGTAAATCATCAAAACCTGTAATCTCCGTCACATCATACTGCGCTTGCACAAATGACGTATCCCCAATCGTTCCATTTTTATGACCAGGAACATGTAGAGAGATAGGTTGCTTTTCCTCCCAATTACGCATTTGTTGCCATAACACTTGCGCCATCTCCCGCACCTCCATTGATTGTCTTCTGTATATCATAGCACAGGCTAAAAAGAATTTTTGGCTATTTTTGAAATAATAAGGCATTTTAGATACAATAGAAGTAATTCTACTCAAGGAGGTGTCCATATGTTTCTTATAGCGTTTTGTTGCAGATTTTTACAAATCATTCGCAACAAATTTGCGACTGTTTTTTCAAAATTGGTGGAGTCTGTCTTTTTTGAAAAAATAATCATGCTATAAGGAACTGACACCTTTTGCGCTTCCTTATGGCTACTACGGAGGAAGCAAAATGAATATATTAAATACATCTTCTATTACAAAGCGTTATTTAGATAACGTCCTATTTGATCAAGTAAAGCTCACACTTAATGCTGGAGACATTATCGGTTTAGTCGGTAGAAATGGCGAGGGTAAAACCACATTACTCAAATTGCTTGCTGGCATTGAAACGCCCTCTTCAGGCACAATCAGTTGGCAGAAAGATATCGCGATTGGCTATTTAGACCAATTACCTAATACTGATGCACAGACACTTGTCTACACATACCTCGAATCGGCTTTTAAAAAATTACATCATATCGCACAACAACTTGAATATCTTACACAGCAGATGGCAAATGATACAGAGCAGTTAGATACCTACATGCAACAATATGGCGCATTACAGTCTTATTATGAAACACATGGTGGTTATGAAATAGATGCGAAAATACGCCGCGTTGCACACGGATTGAACATTACACATTTGCTTGATACAATGTGGGGCAAACTATCCGGTGGCGAACGTACAAAGGTCTGTCTTGCCCAAATATTACTGCAACCTACTGAACTTTTATTATTAGATGAGCCAACCAATCATCTTGATATTAAATCGATTGAGTGGCTTACACAATACATTAAGCAATATACAGGTGCCGTCGTGATTGTCTCACATGATCGCTACTTTTTAGATGACGTCACAACTCAAATTATTGAAATTGATCAGCAACAACTTCATACGTATCATGGCAATTATTCATATTTTGTAGATGAACGAGAAAAGCGCATACTCGCTGAATTCGAAGCTTATAAAACGCAACAAAAGAAAATCAAACAAATGCAAAAAGCGATTAAACAATTACGTATATGGGCAAGCCAAGCGAAACCACCCAACGCTTCCATGTTCCGACGTGCAAAAAGTATGGAAAAAGCATTAAATCGCATTAAAACATTGGAAAAACCAACACTAAAACATAAACAAATGCACCTTGATTTGAAAGACAATACTTTAGGTGCAGATAAAGTCATTACAATGCAAGATGTTTCCAAAACATATGACACAACATTACTAAAAAACACTGATATGTTAGTACGAAAAAATGAACATGTCGCCATCGTAGGTAACAATGGTATAGGTAAATCTACGCTGCTCAAAATGATATTAGGCCATGTAGCGCCAGACGAAGGCACGGTTAAAACGGCCGACCATCTGAAAATTAGTTATCTATCTCAACATATATTTAATGACGACACAGATGACACACTACTTGAAACATTTCGCAAAGAAGTCTCTGTAACAGAAGGACAAGCACGTCATATCCTTGCACAATTCATGTTTTACGGAGAAGATGTTTTTAAAAGGGTAAAAGATTTGAGTGGTGGTGAAAAAGTTCGTCTACGTTGGGCACAAATAGTAAACAGTGACTACCATATGCTGATATTAGATGAACCAACCAACCATTTAGATATTGAAGCGAAAGAAACGATTGAAGACGCATTAGCAGATTATAATGGCACTGTCATTGCTGTCTCACACGACAGATATTTCTTAAACAAACTGTTCCATACAACCTACTTATTAGAAAATCAAACATTAACAAAATTTTATGGCAACTACGACGATATGAAAAACAGCATTGATAAAAAAGAATAATCCCGTGATAACATTTAAGCGACTGTCCATCTTCTGTGGTGGATAGATAATTAAAAGTACCTAGGTTTATTATAATTTCATATATGTAAAAATAGCGAGGCATGTCGAAGCGTACAATCTTGATAGGTTGTGCGCTTTTTTAATACCCACATGTCTTGATGTCTTGATTACTTAATTTCATACGGATCCACAAGTAAATCCACTATTTCTGAATTTGCGATGATTCATGATCACATGCGTGTTTCTCAAGTATTTCTTATAAAATTAGATAAAACGCCCGAATCTCTCGCTTTTGTGTACTATCAAAAAAGGCGAGACAGCTACACAAGCGATCTCACCACAAAACTTTCTTCTTTAAACGCAAAAAAAGAGAAGTCATCATGACCTCTCTCGTTGAATTACCTGGCACCGTCCTACTCTTGCGGAACGTAAGTCCGACTACCATCGGCGCTAAAGAGCTTAACTTCTGTGTTCGGCATGGGAACAGGTGTGACCTCTTTGCCATAGGCACCAGATAAAATTGAATGCTGATACATTCAAAACTAGATAGTAAGTATATCTTCTACACAAACAAAAACTTGTGATTTAAATTTGATTAAGTCTTCGATCGATTAGTATTCGTCAGCTCCACGTATCACTACGCTTCCACCTCGAACCTATTAACCTCATCATCTTTGAGGGATCTTATA
>NZ_JXWY01000144.1 GCF_000934465.1 Staphylococcus microti
CTCCCCAAAGCATATCGTCGTTAGTAACGTCCTTCTTCGGCTTCTAGTGCCAAGGTATTCACCGTGCGCCCTTAATAACTTAATCTTCTTTTGATTGACAATCGCTCGCATTAACAAGCGTTTTCAATTCAAAAATGTGTTATTAATTATGTGAGTCGTCATTTGACGACTAGCGATAATTTTTAGTTTCAAGCTTTCGCTATTCACTCGGTTTTTGCTTGGTAAAATCTTTTATACTTACTTATCTAGTTTTCAATGTACAAGTTTATTAAAATGGCAAGCCTTATCATTACATAATAAATGCTTTCATTTTAATTTTGAATTCTCAAATAATGAGCATTCAAAACTGAATACAATATGTCACGTTAATCCGCTTATCACCTAAAGGTGATATTCCGTATATTATCCTTAGAAAGGAGGTGATCCAGCCGCACCT
>NZ_JXWY01000021.1 GCF_000934465.1 Staphylococcus microti
TTCGCAAAAAAGAACCAAAGAACAAGTACTATGGGCTAATAGCCCATAGTACTTGTTCTTTGGTTCTTTTTTGCGAACTTGCTTTAGTGCTTGTTTCTTTTGGTTTTAATAATGGAACTGTCGTCCTTTTCCACTTATCCCTTCATTTTTTTATAGTTAATTATTGGTTTTTTCTTAGGATTTAAGCATGTGACATTTTAATAATCATTATTTGTTGCGTTCCTTCTCTTGTTTTTACCTTGAATTTTATCGCTTTTTAGTTCTTTATTAGGAACTGTCGCCGATAGTAATTGGCGTATTAAAAAAAGCATCACGTCAACAAGTGATACCTTACGATATATTTTTTCTATTGTCGTGACCGTGATAATTCTGAGGCTTCCCACCTAACTGATGGAACCTTTCGTACATATAATTGGAAAACTCCTCGAACGCTCTATTCAAGCGATTGAAAGCATTTCTAGTGCCAACATATTCTCAACCTTCTAGTAACGCTCTTCTCATGAATGCTAGTTCTTTTGAAAATGAGACGTTTAACTCGTATGATCGAGAATTTTTATTTTCAAAGTGGTTACGGGTCAGGTCTTAAC
>NZ_JXWY01000145.1 GCF_000934465.1 Staphylococcus microti
CTCATTGATGTTGATGTACTCATTGACGCTGAGTCACTTTCGCTCATTGATGTCGATGTGCTCATGCTTGCTGAGTCGCTCTCACTCACTGATGTTGAAGTGCTCATGCTTGCTGAATCACTTTCACTCATTGATGTTGATGTACTCATTGACGCTGAGTCGCTCTCACTTACTGATGTTGATGTGCTCATGCTTGCTGAGTCACTTTCACTCATTGATGTTGAT
>NZ_JXWY01000146.1 GCF_000934465.1 Staphylococcus microti
TCATGTAAGTAAGCTTCAGATAAACAAATCAATCTGAGTGTATTATATGATTCAAAATATACCCACATATCGACATCGTCTAGTTCACTGTAATATTTAATCATCCAATTAGATACCGTTCTATTGATGTGCATCAAGGTAAACTCATTAAAGCTAATCATTTTCATAATTTTATTTATTAAAACAAAAGCCCATACTCTTAGTTTTGAGTACAGGCTCACATTG
>NZ_JXWY01000147.1 GCF_000934465.1 Staphylococcus microti
AGCTTACTTACAGCTCCCCAAAGCATATCGTCGTTAGTAACGTCCTTCTTCGGCTTCTAGTGCCAAGGTATTCACCGTGCGCCCTTAATAACTTAATCTTCTTTTGATTGACGATCGCTCGCATTCTGCTTCATCATTTCACAATCACTCGATCACTTACGCATAGTAAGCTCACTCGCTCTTGTTCATGATTCATTGACTGACAAGCGTTTTCAATTCAAAACTGTGTTATTAATTATGTGAGTCGTCATTTGACGACTAGCGATAATTTTTAGTTTCAAGCTTTCGCTATTCACTCGGTTTTTGCTTGGTAAAATCATTTATACTTACTTATCTAGTTTTCAATGTACAGTAATTTTAATGGTGGGCCTAAGTGGACTCGAACCACCGACCTCACGCTTATCAGGCGTGCGCTCTAACCAGCTGAGCTATAGGCCCATTTGAATTTTGAATCCTCAAATAATGAGCATTCAAAACTGAATACAATATGTCACGTTAATCCGCTTATCACCTAAAGGTGATATTCCGTATATAATCCTTAGAAAGGAGGTGATCCAGCCGCACCTTCCGATACGGCTACCTTGTTACGACTTCACCCCAATCATTTGTCCCACCTTCGACGGCTAGCTCCAAATGGTTACTCCAC
>NZ_JXWY01000148.1 GCF_000934465.1 Staphylococcus microti
GAACTTATCGGATTAAATTTGAGAAAGAGCCGTCCTTTATGCAAGGTATTAAAAAGCTTAATTTAGAGCCTTGTATAGAAGCGGTTAATAGCAATCTAGATATATTAAAAGGGGATTGGTCTCTAGAGAGTTTTGATAAGTATGTTATTAAAAATTTTGATGAAAAAGGAGAGTATTTTTTATTAAATTCTCTTTTAAAACCTATTAAATCTAATTATGATTATA
>NZ_JXWY01000149.1 GCF_000934465.1 Staphylococcus microti
GAACTTATCGGATTAAATTTGAGAAAGAGCCGTCCTTTATGCAAGGTATTAAAAAGCTTAATTTAGAGCCTTGTATAGAAGCGGTTAATAGCAATCTAGATATATTAAAAGGTGATTGGTCTCTAGAGAGTTTTGATAAGTATGTTATTAAAAATTTTGATGAAAAAGGAGAGTATTTTTTATTAAATTCTCTTTTAAAACCTATTAAATCTAATTATGATTATA
>NZ_JXWY01000022.1 GCF_000934465.1 Staphylococcus microti
AAAGATCCAACTGTAGATACAGCGAAATCACCAGTAGGTACTGAGTACAATACAAACGAAAACGGTACAGAAATTCCGAAAGAAATCACTGGTAAAGACGGAAAAGTATATGAACTTGTAAAAGTGAAAGACGGAGACCAAGAAACTGGTAAAGTAGTAAAAGGTAACACAGACGTTACTTATATCTACAAGTTGAAAGATCCAACAACACCAGAAGTACCTGTAGAAGAGCCAGGAAAATACATTCCGTATATTCCAGTAGATCCAGAAAATCCAACGGACCCTAACGATCCATTGAACCCACCGGTAGATCCAAATACAGGTGATCCAATTGATCCAATCGATTACGATGAAACACCGGAAGATCCAACGGATAATCCACCGTTACCAGACATCGATGGCTTCATTCCAGTAGATCCTAAGGATCCAAGTGAACCATTGAAACCAAAAGATCCAAACGATCCGACAAAAGGTTATGAACCACCAACACCGAAGGATCCGAACGATCCAACACAAGATACACCAGTACCATACGTACCAGCAGGTACAGTAACAGTCCATTACGAAGATGAAAACGGTAATGTGATCAAAGATCCAACTGTAGATACAGCGAAATCACCAGTAGGTACTGAGTACAATACAAACGAAAACGGTACAGAAATTCCGAAAGAAATCACTGGTAAAGACGGAAAAGTATATGAACTTGTAAAAGTGAAAGACGGAGACCAAGAAACTGGTAAAGTAGTAAAAGGTAACACAGACGTTACTTACATCTACAAGTTGAAAGATCCAACAACACCAGAAGTACCAGTAGAAGAGCCAGGAAAATACATTCCGTATATTCCAGTAGATCCAGAAAATCCAACGGACCCTAACGATCCATTGAACCCACCGGTAGATCCAAATACAGGTGACCCAATTGATCCAATCGATTACGATGAAACACCGGAAGATCCAACGGATAATCCACCGTTACCAGACATCGATGGCTTCATTCCAGTAGATCCAAAAGATCCAAGTGAACCATTGAAACCAAAAGATCCAAACGATCCGACAAAAGGTTATGAACCACCAACACCGAAGGATCCGAACGATCCAACACAAGATACACCAGTACCATACGTACCAGCAGGTACAGTAACAGTCCATTATCAAGATGAAAACGGTAATGTGATCAAAGATCCAACTGTAGATACAGCGAAATCACCAGTAGGTACTGAGTACAATACAAATGAAAACGGTACAGAAATTCCGAAAGAAATCACTGGTAAAGACGGAAAAGTATATGAACTTGTAAAAGTGAAAGACGGCGACCAAGAAATTGGTAAAGTAGTAAAAGGTAATACAGATGTTACTTACATCTACAAGTTGAAAGATCCAACAACACCAGAAGTACCAGTAGAAGAGCCAGGGAAATACATTCCGTATATTCCAGCAGATCCAGAAAATCCAACGGACCCTAACGATCCATTAGATCCAACAAACCCTAATACAGGCGAACCAATGGATCCAGTGGACTACGATGAAACACCAGAAGATCCAACGGATAATCCACCGTTACCAGACATCGATGGCTTCATTCCAGTAGATCCAAAAGATCCAAGTGAACCATTGAAACCAAAAGATCCAAACGATCCGACAAAAGGTTATGAACCACCAACACCGAAGGATCCGAACGATCCAACACAAGATACACCAGTACCATATGTACCAGCAGGTACAGTAACAGTGCATTACGAAGATGAAAACGGTAATGTGATTAAAGACCCAACAGTGGACACACCTAAATCACCAGTTGGCACTGAGTACAATACAAATGAAAATGGTGAAGAAATTCCAAAAGAGATCATCGGTAAAGATGGCAAAGTATATGTACTTGTAAAAGTGAAAGATGGCGATGAAGAAACTGGTAAAGTTGGTAAAGGTAATAAAGACGTTACTTACATCTACAAAGTAAAAGAAGATCCTGAAAAACCAACACCTGAAGAGCCAGGTAAACCAGGAACAGAAGAGCCAGGTAAACCGGGAACAGAAGAGCCAGGTAAACCAGGAACAGAAGAACCAGGTAAACCAGGAACGGAAGAACCAGGTAAACCGGGAACAGAAGAACCAGGTAAGCCGGGAACAGAAGAACCAGGTAAGCCAGGAACGGAAGAACCAGGTAAGCCGGGAACAGAAGAACCAGGTAAGCCGGGAACAGAAGAACCAGGTAAACCAGGAACAGAAGAGCCAGGTAAACCAGGACAACCTGAAAAACCAGCAATGGATCAACCATCTAAAGACATGGATGATAAAGGTATGAAACAAGCTGATAAAGCGATGGATAAAGAATTACCAGAAACAGGTAATACGAATAACCCATTCGTTACAGCATTTGGATTCTTAGCATTATTAGCTGGTGTAAGATTAACAAAACGCAACCGTCGTGAAGACTAAGCGCATTTTGTAATCAAATCAGTTAAATAACTTCAATACTAAAGCGGTAATCTCTATTAAAGGGGTTATCGCTTTTTTATTTTCTGCAATTACAAAGTAGTCATGGACTAGCAGATTAATAGATTGATAGGAATCTAATTTTGTATAATAAAGTAAATATATATGATTCAAAAATTTGTATATTGGAGGTGAGTTTATGAAAGAACGGCGTATTATACATATTGATATGGACTATTTTTTTGCGCAAGTTGAGGCACGTGACAATCCTAGATTAAAAGGGAAACCTGTCATTGTTGGCGGCAAAGCGAGTGGGCGTGGTGTTGTGGCGACGGCGTCATACGAAGCACGTGCGTTTGGTGTCCATTCAGCAATGCCGATGTCACGAGCGCATCAACTTTGTCCAGACGGCTTTTATTTAACGCCAAGGTTTGAAGTATATCGTGCCGTCTCACAACAAATTATGGAAATATTTCATCGCTATACCTCTCTTGTAGAACCACTTTCTTTAGATGAAGCTTATTTGGACATTACGGCACTGGTTAATCCAAAGCAATCTGCTTCCCAAATTGCCCAAAGGATTCGCTATGATATTTGGCAAGAAACAGGACTCACCTCAAGTGCGGGTGTTTCTTACAACAAATTTTTAGCCAAGTTAGCCAGTGGGATGCATAAACCCAACGGCTTAACGGTGATTACACATCACAATGTACATGATATTTTAATGAAACTTGATATTGGCGATTTTCCAGGCGTTGGTAAAGTATCGAAAGAGAAAATGCATGAGCATGGCATTTACACGGGGGCAGACTTATATGAACGTAGTGAGCGAGATTTAATTTATTTATTTGGTAAAAGAGGAAAGTCTTTATACGATAGAGCGCGTGGCAAAGATGACAGAGAGGTCAAAAGCAATCGCATTCGGAAAAGCGTTGGTGCCGAAAGGACTTTTTCAGTTGATACGAATCAAGATGACGAGATTTTAAGAAAGATTGAGATGTTGTGTGACAAAATTGAAGGGAGGTTAGAGAAACTTCAAAAAGCAGGATACACGGTGACGGTAAAAATTAAGACGAATACGTTTGTGACACATACGAAACAGCAAAGTTTGAATACACCCGTTCAAAGTGCGAGTGACATATATAAAATTGCGTATGATTTATATTATGCGGTTAAAGATCCAGAAATACCTATTCGTTTAATAGGTGTAACAGTCGGAACACTGCAAGATGCAGCTTTTCGTAATATGACGATATATGACTTTTTATAAAGCATCTTTATCGCGTAGTCGTTTACCGTAAATATCAAGCACGTTTTGTAGGTTCGGATAGTGTTGTAATAAGCGATAAGTAATCATGGCACATGCTTTAGCGTCGTTCAATGCATCGTGGTGACCATGAAAGTCTAGATTGTAATACTGCATCATATGTTTCAAGCCATAGCGCTGTGAAGACACAGTACGGCGGGCAAGTTGACATGAACAGAAGTATGTAAGGTCAGGTGTCTGGATGTTTGCAGCTTTTAGACTTGCGTGAAGCACGGACATATCAAAAGCCGCATTATGCGCAACGATAGGTAAAGATTCCATAAAATCTAACATATAAGGAAATACTTCTTTGAAATCTGGTGCGGTCACAACATCTTGAGGTTGAATACCATGGACTTCTATATTACGTGCAGCAAAGAAGTCATTCGGATTGACTAATGTATAAAAAGATTCCGTGAGTTGATGATCAATAATTTTAACCATCCCTACTGAACAAATACTTGTGCGTTTATAATTTGCTGTTTCAAAGTCGAGTGCGATATAAGCGTTGTGTGACATGACATCATCTCCATTGATAAGTTACGAGGATCGTACTATGACTACGTTAATTGAAAGAGGGGTGTTACGCAATGGCACACCCCATGTTTCTTCCTATTATAAATAGAAAATTATGCTTCTTCGTTAAAAGTACGTGCTGCAAGTTCTTTTTCATATAAATACAATGTGTTTGAATCGTCACCGATACGTTTTAAATAATCGATATGTGTTTCAAACATAGACTCTTCTTCAACTTGCTCATCTAAGAACCAGTTTAAGAATGAAATCGTTGCGTAATCTTTCTTCTCATTTGCAATTTCAGATAAGTTGTAGAATCTTCTTGTTACATCTTGTTCTTGTTTCAAGCCGTCTTCAAACGTTTCTAAAATTGAATTGAAGTCTACTTTCGGTGCATCTAATGCTTTAAAGATCGCTTTTTCACCGCGGTCATTAATGTAGTCGTAAATTTTTTGACCGTGGAAACGTTCTTCTTTCGCTTGTTCGATATAAAAGTTTGCAAAGCCGTCGTATGAGTTGTTATCGCAATAAGCAGCCATTGCCATATACGCATGTGCTGCGAAAAATTCATGGTTCATTTGATCATTGAGTGCATCTAATAATTGTTTATCTAACATTGTATTACCTCCCTAAGTCTTTAATAGTAGTTTACACATAGACAGCGTGTGATTGCAATGGATAAGCGGGGCGAGTTTTAATTTTATAAATGCGTCCTACATGTTATAATACAATAGGTAAAAATGGAGGAGAAATCGAATGAGACAATGGACAGCGATAACATTGGCAAAGCTTGCGAGAAAGGCGAGTCGTGCAGCCGGTAAAAAAGGAACGGATTTGCCAGGACAAGTTGCCAGAAAAGTTGATACAAACATTCTAAGAGCTTTAGCAGCAAAAGTAGATGAAGTCGTGTTTGTGAGTGGTACAAACGGTAAGACGACGACATCAAACTTAATCGGACATACATTGAAACAGAACGGGATTCCAATTATCCATAACAATGAAGGGGCGAATATGGCGGCAGGTATTACTTCCGCGTTTATCGTACAATCTACCCCTAATACCAAAATTGCTGTGATAGAAATTGATGAAGGTTCTATTCCACGTGTATTAAATGAAATGACACCGACTAAAATGGTCTTTACAAACTTTTTCCGTGATCAAATGGACCGTTTTGGCGAAATAGATATTATGGTTAACAATATACTGTCAGCGATTAGTGGTAAAGGCATCCAATTGATTTTAAATACCGATGATCCATTTGTTAGTCGCTTGAAAATAGCGAGTGATAATGTGACCTATTACGGTATGGATGCGCATGCCCATGATTTTGAACAATCGTCTATGAATGAAAGTCGTTATTGTCCAAATTGTGGAGAGCGTTTAGTGTACAGTTATATTCATTACAATCAACTTGGACATTATAGCTGTCAATGTGGTTTTAATCGACATGAGCCACATTATGCAGTATCAACGTTTTCCGTGACACCATTTGTTCAAATGACTGTTAACGATGCGACATTTAATATGAAAATTGCAGGGGACTTTAATGCGTATAATGCCCTTGCAGCGTATGCGGTGTTAAGAGAGCTCGGACTTGATGATGCGGCGGTTAGAAAGGGGTTTGAGACGTATACGTCAGATAATGGCCGTATGCAATACTTTGAACGCAATCAAAAGAAAGCGTTAATTAACTTGGCGAAAAATCCTGCTGGTATGAATGCGTCTATCGCAACAGGCGAACAGTTGGAAGGTCGTAAAGTATACTTGATTAGTTTGAATGATTTTCCTGCTGATGGTCGCGACACATCTTGGATCTATGATGCAGATTTTGAAAAACTGCAACAACAAGAGATTGAAGCAATTATTGTGACAGGTAGTCGTGCTGAAGAATTGCAGTTGAGATTGAAGTTAGCTGAAGTCGATGTGCCTGTTATTGTTGAGCGCGATATTCATAAAGCAACTGCAATGACAATGGACTATCCAAGTATGACGGTCGCAATTCCTAACTATACATCTCTAGCACCGATGTTGGATCAGTTAGAGCGCTCTTTTAAGGAGGGACACGGACATGCATGAGTTGACAGTATTTCATTTTATGCCAGATAAGCTGAACTTATACAGCGATATTGGCAATATCATGGCATTAAAATATCGTGCGAAACAACGTAATATTCATATTAATGTGGTAGATATCAATGAAACGGACGGCATTAATATGGACGATGCAGATATTTTCTTTATCGGTGGTGGCAGTGATAGAGAACAAGCGATTGCGACAAAAGAATTAACGAAGATTAAAACACAATTAAAAGAAGCGATTGAAGCGGGTCTTCCAGGTCTTGTTGTATGTGGTGGTTATCAGTTTTTAGGCGAAAAATATGTGACACCAGAAGGTAAAGCACTTGAAGGATTACACATTCTTGATTTTTATACTGAATCACAGCCCGAGCGTTTAACAGGTGATATTGTCATCGAAAGTGAACAGTTCGGTACAATTGTTGGTTTTGAAAACCATGGTGGTCGTACGTATCATTCATACAATACGCTAGGTCGTGTAACGCACGGTTATGGCAATAATGACACAGACAAGCAAGAAGGGTTACACTACAAAAACTTGCTTGGTACGTATTTGCATGGCCCCGTACTACCTAAAAATCATGAAATGACGGATTATTTATTGCGTGCAGCAGCGGAACGTAAAGGGATTCCTTTTGAACCAGAACACATCGACAATGTTGCTGAAGAACAAGCAAAACAAGTGTTAGTTGCACGTGCTGAAAAGAATAAAAAGAAATAATCAAACAGCCCTTATCTTGAGGATATTTTGCATCAAGATAAGGGCTGTTTACTGTTACTTAACGCGATAGCGCAGTAGTAAAATACGATAAATTAACAAAATTTCATATATTGTATGACTTTTAATCTGATTTGTATCAAATTCGTTTAAGCATTTCACTGAGTTTTTAAGTGTTGAAGCTGCTTTACGTTCGGGTTTGAATGTACCGCATTGGAATATTTGATCAATACGTTGCGAAATTGAGATAATCGCTTCTTTTTCATGGTCGGTAAACACCATCATCGCGTCTTGCGGCAAATAGATGATGTTAGATAAATGCGTGAGTAGTAGACGATTTTCATGAGCACGGTTGGTTAATTTACGCAGACGCATCCATTCGTCTGAACGATTTTTCGCCTTATGATATTTGAGTTCATCTCGCTGATAGCCTAACAGTTCCTCAATACGTGTATTGCAACTATGCAACTTCTCAACGAGCATGTCACTCTTATCAGATTGAAACTTTCCGATTAACAATTCTTTCATACGTTCATCAAATAAGAAATAAATTTGACGTTCTGAAGATTCGATGAGTGCTTCAATTTGTTCGTAATATTTAGGGGGAAGCACCATAAAGTTAACGAGTCCAGCTGTTACGAGTCCAATAATGGCCGTTAATAATCGCGAAACGATATTGAAAATATAATCTTCATGAATGTCTGGAATCATTGCCAGTGCGGTTAGTGTTGCAACAAGAATACCCGGATGTAAGTTGAATTTAATACATAAAATAATAGTAAGCGTTGCTGTTAATCCGTATGCAATGGCAGAGTCATCACCAAAGAAGTAGGTACAAACAACGGCAATAAAAGCCCCCATGACAGTGGCTGGAAGTCGTTTATAGCCCTTATGAATCGATGCTTTGACAGTCGGTTCAATGGTCACAACGGCTGATAAAATTGCAAAAATTGGATTTAAGTTGAGTGAAAGACAGAATAATGCTGTTAAAAATGTAGCGAGTCCCGTTTTGATCGTCCGGGCACCTATCACCTTTTTATACGATTTCAATTTCATGCGCGTAACTCCTGATTTGTACTTACTTCTAGTATATCAAAAAAATTTTGTTATAATAAGTACGGTATACAATTTAGAAAAAGGAAAGGGATTACGATGATAGTAAAAACTGATGAAGAACGCCAAGCTTTGCTAGAAATTGGTGCGATTTGTGCAAAAGTAAGAGATGCGATGCAAGCAGCAACAAAGCCGGGTGTTACAACAAAGGAATTGGACAACATTGCTAAAGAGATGTTCGAAGCAGAAGGTGCATTGTCGGCGCCGATTCATGACGAAAACTTCCCAGGTCAAACATGTATTAGTGTGAATGAAGAAGTTGCACACGGTATTCCAAGTCAACGTGTGATTCGTGAAGGCGACCTTGTGAATATTGATGTGTCTGCATTAAAAAATGGCTACTATGCTGATACAGGTATTTCATTTGTTGTTGGTGAAACGGATGATCCTATGAAACAACAAGTATGTGATGTAGCGGAAGAAGCGTTTGAAGCGGCAATGGCGAAAGTAAAAGTTGGCAGCAAGCTCAGCCAAATCGGGAAAGCAGTGCATGCAACAGCACGTAAAAACGGCTTAAAAGTCATTAAAAACTTAACAGGGCACGGTGTTGGTCAATCATTGCATGAAGCACCGGCACATATTATGAATTATTTCGATCCACATGAGAAAACGTTGCTTAAAGAAGGCATGGTACTTGCTGTTGAACCGTTTATCTCATCTAATGCGTCTTTTGTCACTGAAGGTAAAAATGAATGGGCGTTTGAAACATCTGATAAAAGTTATGTTGCCCAAATTGAACATACAGTGATTGTAACGAAAGATGGCCCAGTTTTAACGACAAAGCTATAGCTTTCGGTCTTAAGTCTTAAAGCAAAATGGTTCCGTAGCCTATTACAAAGGTTACGGGACTTTTTTATAATGGTAGTAACAGATGAGGTGATACCGTTATGATGCAACTGATGAAGACCTATATGGCACGTTTTTTAAACCAATGCTATCAACAAGGGCTATATCATTATTTGACGTCTTTAGATTTAAAACTACAGGCAATTGATGAAACGATGTGCTATATTCAACGTAAAAAGACACAAGCACAGCTTATGATTGACAGACGCATGTTAGAGTTAGAAAATAAATATATCAGCTTGATGGATGATTATCATATCGATCATGCATCTAACATTTATGATGCGACAATGGCATCTCTAAAAGAAGAATTGAACAAAATAGAAAGTGAGTATGCCCAATTAGAGAGTTACTATTCGCAACTTGATGCAGATAAGGCATATACGAAGTGTGAATGTCACTTATTAAGAACGTTAGTTAATGCATACTAGAAAGGTGGAAATATGACGCAAAAATATATTTCGACTGAACTACTCATACTCTTTACTGCACTAATGGTTATTGCAAACTTTTACTATATCTTTTTCGAAAAGATAGGGTTTTTGTTTGTGTTGCTGTTGGGCAGTATTTTGATGTATGTCGGTTATATATATTTTCATAAAATGCGTGGGTTGCTCTGTTTTTGGATTGGGGCATTAATGATTGGTTTTACATTGCTATCCAATAAATATACCCTTGTCATTTTATTTATTTTTATGTTAATCATTGCATTCCGCTATATTAAATACAAACGTCAACCACTATCAGTCATTGCAACAGAAGAGGACGAACATAGTGAGACGTTTGTGAAACAAAAGTGGTTTGGTGAGCAAAAGACACCTGTTTATGTTTACAAATGGGAAGATTTACAAATTCAGCATGGGATTGGCGATGTGCATATTGATATGACAAAAGCGGCAAATCTCAAGGCGCAAAACAATATTGTGGTGCGTCATTTAATTGGAAAAGTGCAAGTAATTGTACCGCTGAACTATCAAGTGAATTTAAATGTAGCAGCATTTTACGGTACGGCAATTATGGCACAACAACGCCAAAAAATTGAAAATACGAATGTTACGATGCATACGCAACAAAAAGCGGATAGTTATACGGTGAACATCTATGCGTCAACGATGTTAGGCGATGTTGAGGTGATTTTCCGATGAATCACTACGTGCGTACGATTGGAGCTATGTTGATATTAGTGTATGCCATGCTGACAACCTTTTTCTTTATTGATAAGGTGTTTGTGAACATTATTTTTTTTCAAGGGATGTTTTATAAGCAAATTTTTGGCGTGCCAGTATTTTTGTTTTTGAACTTAATTGTTGTATTTTTATGTATTCTTGTCGGCAGTATTATTGCTTATAAGATTAATCAGCAAAACGATTGGGTGCAAGAACAAATTGAACGTGCAATTCAAGGCGAAACAGTCGGTATCAACGATCATCAAATCGAGCTATATAATGAAACAATTACGTTGTATCAAACGCTCGTACCGCTCAATCAAGAACTGCATAAACTGCGTATTAAAACGCAGAGCTTAACGAATGAGCAATATAATATGAATGATTTGAAAGTAAAAAAAATTATTGAAGATGAGCGTCAACGTTTAGCACGAGAGTTGCACGATAGTGTGTCGCAACAGTTATTCGCAGCGAGCATGATGTTGTCCGCAATTAAAGAAACAGATTTGACACCGCCGTTAGATCAACAAATTCCTACGTTGGAAAAAATGATTCAAGACTCGCAATTGGAGATGCGTGCATTGCTCCTTCATTTGCGTCCAATCGGCTTGAAAGACAAAACGTTAGGTGAAGGTATTGAGTCGTTAGTGACAGACTTGCAACGTAAAGTACCGATGAAAGTTATGTATGAAATTGACACGTTTGATGTGCCAAAAGGGATTGAAGACCATTTATTCCGTATTACGCAAGAGGCGATCTCTAATACGTTACGTCATGCAAACGGCACACAGGTAAGCGTAGAGTTATTGAATCGTGAAGGGTATTTGTTATTGCGTATTCAAGATGACGGTATTGGTTTTAACCCAGATGATAAAATGGAACAGAGTTATGGTTTGAAAAATATGCGAGAGCGTGCAACAGAGATTGGTGCAACGTTCCATATTGTATCGTTGCCGAATGCAGGGACACGTATTGAAGTAAAAGCACCATTAGATAAGGAGGGACAATATGACAGTTAAAGTATTGTTTGTGGATGATCATGAAATGGTACGTATCGGTATTTCGAGTTATTTATCGACACAAAGTGATATTGAAGTAGTCGGCGAAGGGGGTTCGGGCAGAGAAGCGATTGAAAAAGCGCACGAACTGCACCCAGATGTGATATTAATGGATTTAGTAATGACGGATATGGACGGTGTTGAAGCGACAACACAAATTAAGAAAGACTTGCCATCAATTAAAGTCGTCATGTTAACGAGTTACATAGAGGATAAAGAAGTTTATCGTGCGTTAGATGCCGGCGTAGACAGTTATATTTTAAAAACGACGAGTGCGAGTGATATTGCAGAAGCGATACGCAAAACGAGCCGAGGGGAATCTGTGTTTGAAGCGGAAGTTTTAGTGAAAATGCGTAATCGTATGAAACAACGTGCTGAGTTATATGAAATGTTAACAGAGCGAGAAATGGAAATATTGTTATTGATTGCCAAAGGGTATTCCAACCAAGAAATTGCCAGTGCATCACATATTACGATCAAAACAGTTAAAACACACGTGAGTAATATATTAAGTAAGTTAGAAGTACAAGACCGTACGCAAGCGGTTATTTATGCGTTCCAACACGGGTTAATTGAATAGTAAACGGGTGAGATGGCATAGGCTGTCTCATCTTTTTTTGCTGTCCATCATTCTTGTGACACATTATTCACAAGCTTCAGGTAAATATAAGCGTGTGCCATGAATGACTGTAGAGCGTCGTCCTGGTACGTCAATATCATCTTGAGTATATTTTTATCTTTTATTTTATAGTACTAAAAAAGCGCACAACCGTGTGATTGTACGCTTAGATGTATTAGTTTATTTGATTGTGTGTATATCCATCATGAATTAAGTCGAGCTCGCCTGTATGCGGATCAATGACTAAACCATGAACAGGTACGTTTTGATCAAATAGAGGATGATCATAAATCAATTTAATGTTATGATGAACGTTGTCATATACATCGTCAAAGCCTTTTAAGAAATGTGCGACATCAATACCCGAATACTGCAGTAAATCAAACACTTTCGTATCAATGCCACGTGACGCCATCGTACACATGACTTTCTCTACATCAATATTACCCATACCACAGTCTTTATGCCCCATAATAATTACTTCTTCAGCACCTAAAGCATAGATGCCCACGAGAATACTACGCATCGTAGAGCCATAAGGGTGGGTAATCATCGCACCTGCATTTTTAACCACTTTCAAGTCGCCATTGTTAAAGCCAAGTGCTTTCGTGGATAAATCTTGTAAGCGTGTATCCATGCAAGTTACGAGTACCGCCTTTTTAGCAGGTACTTTTGTCGCAGTATAAGCTTCGTATTCTTTATTGGCTACAAATGTTTTATTGTACGTTAATATATCGGATAGTAATGTCATGATGACGCCTCCTAAAAGTACGGTGTTGTAAAGTAGTTATTGTAACTGTTACGCGTCTTTTGTTGTTTTAATGTGACGTGAATAGCCATCATTGTCACGTTCAACTTTCTCTGGTGCGCTATATTTCTTTTGTGGACTTTGCGTCGGATGATCAGTAGATGATGTTGTTGTGTCATCTTGTTGATGATCGCTATCGTTCTGACTTGTTGATGTTTTCTTATCTGTATCATCTTGTCGTTGATCATCGTTATCTGTATCATCTTCATAATTGTTATACGCTTTCGCAAGGTCTTGTTCATTTTCTTCTTCAAGCTGGTCATACGTTTGCTCTTCAGGTGTTTTACCTTTGACCACTTTACGTTGGTAAATAATGGCGTTGATTTCAGCACCAATGATCAAAATAAAACCTGTAATGTAGAGCCATAACATTAGGACGATGACGCCCCCGATACTACCATATGTTTTAGAGTAGTTTGCAAAGTTAGAAACGTAGTAACCGAAGCCGATTGTACCGACAATCCATACAACAGTTGCAAAAAGTGCCCCTGGAAGCACGGATTTTAATTTGATCTTAATATTCGGTGCAGCGGTATATAGAACAGTGAAAACAATAAAAATAGCAATCACTGGTAACGCCGTACGAATTAGACTGAAAATCCAACGAACTTCTTCGTCCAAGCCGAGTGGACCGAACAAGAGGTTACCAATTTGTTCACCGAATGTAAACAGGACCATGGTTACGGGTAATGTGATACCTAAAATAAGGGTGAACAATACGGCAAGTGCTTTTGAAACGATAAAGTTACGGCTGTCTTCTACGTCATATGCAACGTTGAAGGCGTTCATCATGGCTGTCATCCCATTTGAAGCCGTCCACAAGGCAAGGACCAAACCGATTGATAAAATACTACCACTGGCATTGCCCATAATGTCATCGATAATACTCGTCATAATAGAAGCTGTATCAGCCGGTGCGTTTTCTGAAATTTGTTTTACAATCGTTTCGCGCTCGATATTAAAGAGCGGCACGAGTGATAAAATAAAAATTAACATTGGGAAGAGCGACAACATGAAATAGTAAGCAAGTTGCGCTGCCAAACCAGATGCATCATCTTTACTAATACGATAGATTAAATATTTGAGAAAGTTGGGTCTGTCTGAATATTTAACAGGTTTATTAATACGCGAGACAAAGAATGTTTCATTGTCTTTAGGTGCTTCTTTAGATTGAAAAGGTTGGGGTTTTACGAAATGGCTGTCTGTATCGACCTCGCCGCTTGCATCTCCTTTTCGATCAGGATGGTTGTCTGATTGTTCATCATCATGGTGCAATTTGTCCTTAATCTTATCCACTAAACCTTCAGACGTTTCTTGTTTTTCTGACATAAATTTACTCCTTATATAGTGTTGTAATGTACGAACGACATATCAAGAGAGTGAGATAACGTATAGAAAGCAAACTTACAGACAAGCAAGTTTCGACATTCTATTACAGTATCTCACCCCCAATTATGATACATGTATCGTCGTCTAGGTACGTCTTATTGACCGCTACCAATTTGTTTGTTGTTTTTACGTGCAACTAACGTGTCTTTTGCATCCATTAATGAACGTTCTAATTCTGGATTGTTACGGCGAATTTCTTCAAGCGTATCTTTCCAGTACATGAGTTCATTCACAAGTTCTTTAACTTTTGATGGTTCACTTGAACGTTGACCTGTTTTCACGTTATGAACCGATGTTTTCACTGATTGACGTGTGTTTTTGTCGATCAATGCTGCAGCACCACCGATAGCAGCGCCAATTAAAATACCTGGTACTAATTTGTTTTTCATATTTTGTTACTCCCTTCTATCATTAACAATATAATCAATTAAGCGATCACATGATGATTGTATCATGTCATAAACCCCTTCAAAGTTATTCGTATAGTATGGGTCAGGGACGTCGGTCTCTGTCATCTCACTAAAGTCGAGTAACTTAAAAAGTTGGCCTGTAAGATTAGGATTGATACGCTTAATATTATCCACGTTGCTTTGATCCATTGCAATAATATAATCAAAAGCATCTTGATCTGTGAAAAGTTCACTTATCATCCCATCAAAAGGAATATTATGCTGATTTAAAATGTCTTGCGTCCCTTGATGTGGCGGTTGTCCTAAATTCCAATCGCCTGTCCCTCTAGATGCGACTTCAATATTTTCAATGCCACGATCTTTGAGACGTTGGCGCATAATCGCTTCAGCCATTGGAGAGCGACAAATATTGCCGAGACATACAAAAGCAACTGTTGTCATATCATCAATCCTCCATATCTCCGTTTATATGCCCATTTTATCCTTTTTCAAAACAATTCTAAAGTAATTCTTGTAAAAATTTTTCAAAAGATAGTCACTTTGATAAAATATTATGAAGAGAGGGTGATAATGATGACAAAAGATATAGCAACAATGATTACAGAAATACGCGATCGTTTAAACTTAGTTAATAAAGGTTTGATTGATCCTGATAAATATTCCGAAACACATCGTGAAGATATTAAAGATATTTATGATTTTGTGACATCAAAGCAGTCGTTCACACCGCAAGAAATGTCAGGTATTACAGAGGCATTGGGTGAACTACGTCAACCATAATAGGAGGGGTATTATGACAAGAGATGAAAAATTACAACAATATGCTCAATTATTAGTACGTGTCGGCATGAATGTGCAACAAGGGCAGCCAGTTTTTATTCGAACAACAGTCGATGCGGTTGATTTTACAAGACGTATCGTCAAAGAAGCGTACGAAGCGGGTGCATCAGACGTACGTGTTAAATATGCTGATCCGATATTAAAGCGCTATGCATACGAGTACGAGCCACAAGATTTCTTTGAACAAGAAGTGAAAGCGTACGACGTTGAAGAACGTATGGATTATGCAACACGTGGCGCAAGCAACCTTGCATTACTTACAGAAGATCCAGACTTACTAAACGGTATTGATGCGAACAAGTTAAAAGCGACGCAATTACGTTATGGTCAAGCGTTCAAACCTTATATGATTCAATCACAGAAAAATGCTTTTCCTTGGCTCGTCGCGGCATATCCATCTGTTGATTGGGCGAAAAGAGTTTATCCAGATTTGGATGAGCAAGCAGCATTTGATAAATTTTTAGATGACATCCTCACAATTGTACGTGTGGATGGTAATGATCCAGTTGAAAATTGGCGTGTGCATACACAACAATTGAAAGATAGAGCGGCATGGTTAAACAACAAGGCATACAAGTCACTCCATTTTAAATCAGAGGGGACAGACTTACGTATCGGCTTACCAGACAACCATATTTGGGAAGAACCGACAAGTTTTACGCCGGATGGCCAAGCATTTGTCGCGAACATTCCGACTGAAGAAGTATTTACCGCACCACATAATCAGCAAGTGGACGGTTACGTTTCAAACACCTTGCCGTTAAGTTATAATGGTACAATTATTGACGGCTTTAAATTAACGTTTGAAAAAGGACGTGTCGTTGACTTCCAAGCGGAACAAGGTGAAGACGTCTTACGTTCATTGTTAGATACAGATGAAGGTGCACGTCGATTAGGCGAAGTGGCTTTAGTACCTGATGATTCACCCATTTCAAACCGCAATACGATTTTTTATAATACGTTATTTGATGAAAACGCATCGTGTCACATTGCATTAGGTTCTGCCTATGCATTCAACATTCAAGGTGGTACGGAAATGGATGACGCAACACTTGCAGAACACGGTTTGAATGATTCATTAACACATGTCGATTTTATGATCGGCAGTGCAGACTTAAATATTTATGGCATGACAGCTGAAGGCCAAGTAGAAGCAATTTTTGAAAATGGCAATTGGGCCAACCCATTATAGAAGAGGTAAATCGATGACATTAACTAAAAAATCAATGAAAGACTCTAAGACGTATAAGTCGCGACAAGTGTTCCCTCAAGATACAAATCATTTGGGCACATTGTTCGGTGGGACATTAATGGCAAACATTGATGAAATCGCAGCAATTTGTGCGATGAAACATGCGAACAATACCGTTGTAACAGCTTCAACGGACTCTGTCGACTTTTTACGTCCAATTAAAAACGGCGACATCGTAACGTATATCGCAATGGTGACATACTCTGGGAATTCATCTATGGAAGTATGCGTCCAAATTATGATTGATGACATTTATAAAGGTGAACATCAGTTGGCGGCATTAAGCTTTTTAACATTTGTCGCATTGGATGATGACGGTAAGCCGACACCGGTTGCAGAAGTTTATCCAGAGAACGATATAGAGCGCTGGTTTCATGAATCAGGCGAAGCACGTGTGCAACGCCGAAAAGCACGACGTGAAGAAAGTAAGCGAACGATACAGTTTTTATCAGAGATTAATAACAATCGTCGCCAATAACAATAACAAAGCACCTTTCTTAGTGATTTTAACTAGGAGAGGTGCTTTTATTCAGATATTAAGATTGATTGTACTTGCGATGCATGTCTTTTTCAAGCGCTCTAAAGTCAGCATTTGGATAATACATATTTTTCACAAGTAAGTTTGGACCAAGGCATTTAAAATGTGGGCAATGACAGTTGATTGACTGTGATAACGATGAGTCCAACCATTTGTCAAAGACAGTTGTTAACTTGTCATGTTGAATATTGGCTAACGTACCTGTTTCATCACCGAAGTCAGTCACGATGACATTTCCTGTAAAGACGTTGACGTTCAAGCGACTACGACCATCTGGATCATTACGCAGAGACACGTTCGGTGCGTTTAACAGACGTTCACGTAGCGCAGCGTCATGTTCATCTTGTAAACAAGGGAAAATAGGGAGCGTTCCGAAAAGCATCCAGACATTTGGATCACGTATATCTAATAAATGGTGCATTGCTTCTTTCATTTCACCTAATGATAATACTTCAAGTTGGCTCGCAAAGTCGGCAGGGTACATTGGATGAATTTCATGACGTTGACATTTCATCGTTTCTACGACTTCTTTATGAATTTTTTCAAGATGCGGTACCGTTTGTTGGTTCAACATCGTTTCTGCTGACACGAACATGCCTTGTTCACTTAATGTTTGTGCATTTTTCAGCATTTGTTCAAACAAGCGAACGCGTGCTTGTAAAGGGGGCTTTTTATCCATAGCGCCGAAACCAACTTCAGTGAATGTATCAAGCGTTCCCCAGTTATGAGAAATATGCATGACATCAATGTATTCGGCAATATCTAAGTAACGGTCGAGTGGCAATGTTAAATTGGAATTCATTTGCACATAAATACCGCGTTGTTTTGCATATTGTAACAATGGTTTAACAACTTCACGTATTGATTTTTTTGAGAACATCGGCTCGCCGCCTGTAATCGATATTGTGCGGAGTGTTGGGATTTCATCGAGGCGCTGCTTGATGAGGGACATCGGCAGTGGGTCTGGATCCTGTGTTTGCAAAGTATATCCAACGGCACAGTGGCTACAACGCATATTACATAGATTTGTCGTTGTGAATTCAACATTGCTTAATGCAAGATGACCATGCTGTTCAATGTCACGATAGGCTTCCCATGGATCGTTATCAATAGAGATCGGTTGTTTGTTAGTTACTATCACGTTAAAAACTCCTCATTTTTAAATTGTATGTGTATTTGATATGATATAGATAAATGAGTAAAAGATGGAAGTGGGACAGACAGTCATATTGATATTGTTCCAGCCCAGCTCTTAAACACATGATAAAAGTACAAAGCTATTATAAAGGAGATTTAACACGGATGAAAGAGCCACAAACAATTAATCAAGTAAAAGAACGTCTATCACAGTTCATTGAAGAGATGTCTCACGTGAACCCTGACGAAGTTGAAGTTGCAGACATTGACGAATGGATTGCCTTATTAGACCAATTGGAAGAAAAAGTAAGTCAATTACGTCAATCGTAAAAAAATTTGGCTTCTATGTTTAAAAAAGCGAAATGCGGTTAAACAGTAAGCACAATTTATATAAAGAAAGGTGAATCATAATGACAAAACAAGTAGCTGTATTATTAGCGGATGAATTTGAGGATATTGAATTAACAAGTCCAGCAGAAGCGATTGAAGCTGCGGGTCATAAAGTCGTGATTATCGGTGATGAGAAAGGCGCAACAATTAATGGGAAGCACGGTGAAAAAGCAGTTGCAGATGTAGCGATTGCAGATGCGAATCCAGAAGACTACGATGCCTTATTATTACCTGGTGGCTTTTCTCCAGACCATTTACGTGGGGATGCAGAAGGACGCTACGGTAAGTTCGCAGCACATTATATGACGGCAGATTTACCAGTGTTTGCGATTTGCCACGGGCCACAAATTTTAATCGACACAGATGCACTGACAAACAGAACAGTGACGGCAGTGTTGAACGTACGTAAAGACTTAGAAAACGCTGGCGCAACAGTTGTTGATCAGTCAGTTGTTGTTGATCGCAACATCGTAACAAGCAGAACGCCAGATGATTTAGAAGACTTTAATCGAGAAATTAAAAATCAACTTCAATAATTTTAAAACACACAATATAGTGCGCGTGATGCATGCACACTGTATTGTGTGTTTTTTAGGTTTAAGGAAAAAATAGGGAGCGGGACAGAAAGCTTATTTTTACAAAAAGCTTTCGTCGTCCCGCCCCGGCAAGGGTGACTAGAAGTGAAAAAAGTTTTTTAAAACGCATTTTCACTTCAGACACCTACTGCCATTTACAAATATTTGCTTACTTATTTAAAAAATTTTTCCTATGTCCCAGCCCCTATGTCAGACAATCTATTTATAAGAAACGTTTTGCTGCGGTTGACATTGATGGCATTTCATCAAGTACGAGTTTGCCATCTTCAGCCAAACTACGATACGCCCATTTTGCATAGTTTTTCGCTTCTTCAGGCACAATTTTACCTGGTAAAGGTGCAGCGTTTGGATCAACGTATACGTTAACGATAACTGGTTTGTGTTGTTGTACAGCTGTTTGTACGATAGCATCGACATCTTCGGGGTCTTTCAATGTGTAGCCAATACCGCCACAAATTTCAGCAAACTTCGCAAAGTCCATATCGCTAAATGAAATACCGTATTCAAGTTCGCCTGCTGCTTGTTGTTCGTATTTAATAAATGATAGCTCTTGGTTGTTCAACACGAAGAGCACCATTGGTAAACGATATTGTACAGCTGTCGCAAAGTCTTGCATCACCATCTCGAATGCACCGTCACCAGAAATGGCAATGATTGGACGTTCTGGAAAGGCAATGCGTGATGCAATAGCAGTTGGAAGGGCACAGCCCATCGTACCAAGCCAGCTTGAAATAATAAAGTGGTTGTTCACACCTAAATTTAAATAACGTGTTGACCAAACCGTTGATGTCCCAACGTCGGCTGCTACGACAGTATTTGGTGTGATCACTTTATTAATCGCATCCATTAAACGCTCAGGGCGAATCGGTGCGTCTGTGTTTGTACGATCCTCTTGCATCCATTGATCCCAAGTCTTTTTATGCTCGAGAATTTCGTTTAAAAATGGACGTTTTTCAACAGCGTCAATCGCATCATTTAACGCTTGTAATGCAAGTTTCGTATCGCCTACGATTGGTGCATCGATATTGAAGCGGTGTCCAATAGCGTCGCTATCACGGTCGATTTGAATCGCAGCAATATCTTTTTTCGGTAAATAGTCTACGTACGGGTAGTTCGTACCAATCATGATTAATAAGTCGGCATTTTGCATCGCTTGATAAGACGGTTTTGTGCCGATTTTGCCGATATTTCCTAAATTATATGGGTGTGCATCGCCAACGACTGTTTTTGCAGGCAATGTCACCATCGTTGGTATTTTTGCTTTTTCAATAAAAGCTTTTACTTCTTCTTTTGCCTCTTTGGCACCGAGTCCAACGAGTACGACAGGTTTTTTACTTTTATTCAGTAATGCAGCTGCACGTTCGATTTCATGTGCAGATGGTGGTTGTGGTGCAGCAAAGTCCTGATTGACGTGTTCTGGGAACTTTGCATCTATTTTTGTATTTAATATATTATTTGGCAGTGTTAAAACGGCGACACCATTTTCACGATATGCTGTACGAATGGCTTCGTCAACAATATCGAATATGCGTGGTGCATCACTATCTTTCAATTGATAATTGTAAACTGCAACATCTTCAAATAAGTGTGGCAAATCGACTTCTTGGAATGCTTTCGTACCGAGTTTGTGACTATCTGCTTGTCCGGCAAGAATAAGTTGGGGTACGTTATCCATCTTCGCGTCATACATCCCGTTTAACAGATGAATGGCACCAGGTCCGCCGATACCGAGTGCAACACCGATTTTACCTGTAAGTTTTGTATAAGCCGCTGCGGATAGACTCGCAACTTCTTCATGGCGCACATGTACAAACTTGATCGTTGATTCAACAGCTTTTAAGCCGTCCACAACTGCATCAATGGAGTCACCAGGAATACCGTATACGTGATCGATATCCCAAGCCTCTAACGCACGAATCAATCCCATGTTTGCTTTTACTTTTGCCATATGACATACTTCCTTTCAAAAATAAGACTGCTTATTGTATACCCACTTTTTCTAATTTATATCACTCATGCTCGAGACTGATTTTTCATGAATAGTATAGATTAAACGCGGGATACTTGATAAACTCAGATAAAGAAGACTAGAGAAAGTAGGTCATCATGCATGAGAAGATCTGACCGAATCCGCCAACAACAGCTAGAACAACACAACGAACCGCACTATAACACATACTATCGACCGGTAGGGACGCCACCGAATAAGCGGAGACCGAGACGTATTTTTCGCTCCATACTTTTTGGTGTGCTTATCTGTTTCATTTTATTTGTAGGCGTGATGTTCTTATTAGCCCAAAGAGCAGATGTTTCGGATTTAGAACAAATTGAAAATAAAGCGACATATGTCGATGGTGAAATGATGCCGAGTTATACGAAAGGGGCGTTTGTCGCAGTTGAAGATAGACGTTTCTACAAACATCACGGTGTTGACTTCCGAGGAAGTATTCGTGCTATTTTTACGTCGATTAAAGATCCAGATCGCTTACAAGGTGGTAGTACGATTACGCAGCAGTTAGTGAAAAATTATTACTATGATAATCAGCAAACGTTAACTCGTAAATTAAAAGAGATGTTTGTCGCATGGCGTGTAGAAGATGAGTATGATAAAGATGAGATTCTTAGCTATTATATGAATAATATTTTCTTTGGAGATAATAGTTACACGGTTGAATCAGCAGCGAACTATTACTTTGGGACGACGACGAATGTGAATAATACGAACTTGCCTCAGATTACGGTATTGCAAAGTGCCATTTTAGCGAGCAAAGTCAATGCACCATCTGTCTATAACGTCAACGATATGTCGCCATCATTTATTAATCGTACGAAAATGACGTTAGAAAAAATGAAGCAACAAGGTTATATTTCTGAAATGCAATATACAGAGGCGTTACAACAGTTAGGTGCTTAAGACGGACTGGTTAGCTTTCAGTAAGATCATCCCATACGACTCATTGTTCTAAAAGAGTCGGTGGGATATATTTATGCACTTTACCACTTTGTAAATCTAGTTGTTTTCAACACTTTACAAATTCAATTATAATGAGTACATTAAGTTATTTTCATGGATAAGGAGGGTGATGTATGGCAGTTATTTCTAAAATCGAAGTTCAGAAAAAAGATCAAGAACGTTTCAACCTCTATGTAGACGGCGCTTTTAAAGCGGGTATTTCTATCGATACGCTCGTCGCCTTTAATTTGAAAAAGGGCGATACGGTTGATGAAGCGCAAATTGAACGTATTCTCGCCCGTGAATATCAACAGCAAGCGAATAATCAGGCACTGAATTACTTGTCACATCGCAAGCGAACGCGCCATGAAATTGCGACACATCTCGCTGATAAAGATTATACAGAAACAGTAATTGCTGAAGCGATTGCTTATTGCGAACGATTGCGATTAATTGATCATGAGGATTATGTGGAGAGTTTAAAAAATACGATGTTGCGAACGACGGATAAAGGACCTGAAGTTTTTCGTCAGAAGCTTTACAAAGCAGGTATTGAAAAACCGTTGATTGAAGCGGGTGTTGCACAATATGTTGACGAGCAGCCTTTTGAACAAATTTATCAAATTGCTGAAAAGATTGTACGTCAAAAAAAGGGACCCGTTGCGAAAGTTCGACAGCAAGTGCAACAAGGACTTATGAAAAAAGGGTATCAACTTGAAACGATACATGCAGTTATAGATGCGCTAGATTTTGAACAAGATCCAGAAATGATCGATAACTTATTGCAACGAGATCTAGAGAAATTTTATAATAAATATGAGAGACGATATGATGGACGTCAATTAATCATGAAAACAATGGAAGCGTTAATGCGAAAAGGTTACGCTTATGATGATGTCCAACGAAAAATAAGAGAGAGTGGTATTGAAGATGCATAATAAACGTCTAAGCGAGATGGATCGCCAAGAGATTTTTCACGAGATACAGACCTATAAAGAAAAAATGCGCAAAGCTGAAATGAATGGTATTATGAATGAATATGATGTATATCAAAACAAAGTAGTGATTGCGGAAAGCTATTTAGTAGACCCTGAAACAGTCGAAATCGGCAAAATTTACCCACTTCAAGACGGTTCTGATGATCACTTCAAAGTGGAGCGTTTGAAAGGTGTTTTTGCATGGGGATACCGCATTAATAGCGTGCGCTTTGAAGAAGGCTTACCGCTCTCTTTATTAAAATTATAGAAGGGGTTTACGTAGATGAGTAATGCAATTGTGTTGAAGATGATCAACGTGACACACTATTACCGTAACCAAAAGAAACAAAATGTGCTTAAGCCCTTTAGTTATCAACCTGAAGACATTGAATTGAACAACATTTCGCTACATATTTATCAAGGAGAAGCACTCGGTATTATCGGGGAGCCTGCTTCATCCAAGTCGCTCGTTGGTGAGATTCTCGCCGGAACGGTATTACCTGATAAAGGGCGTGTCGTGCGAAAAGCATCCATGTTCTATGCGAATATGAATCAGAAAACGGTAGAACAAATTGAAGTTATAGATTATGTCAATGATGTAATTCAATTGTATGAAGACGAAGTGCCTAAGCATAAAGTGATACAAGTCATGAAATACGCGCACTTAGCGGACTATAAACACGAGCTCGTACGCAATTTGACAGATGAACAATATGCACAACTGTTGTTTAGCTTAGCACGTTCATCTAATGCAGAAATCATTATTTTTAGTCATATTTTATCGTATTTAGATGCGTCATTTTTTGAAAAAGCGAAAGCGATGTATACGGAATACATAAATAAAGGCTTAACGTGGATTGCGATTGATAATGATATTTCTAAAATTAAAGCGGTGAGCAACTACATCGCATGGATTTCACATGGCCAATTGCGCATGGAAGGTGTTGTCAAGCATGTGATACCGGTGTTTGAACGTCATGAGCAAGATCGTCAAAGCATTGAGTCAGAGGAAGCGTTGGAGCATTTTGATGAAGATTGGAAACGTAATCGTTCGAGAATGCCGGAATTAACGTATAATTTTAAGCGTATTGAACGTTATCATCATGCACAGCCACCGGTATTTTTATCGCGCATATGGACGTGGACAGCCATTTTTCTAGGTGGCATGATTTTGTCCGGCTTGTTTATATTTAATGATTTAGGAAAGTTGGATACGTTACAATTTACCGCGCAAAATGGCTTGACGTCTCAATCAGAAGATCCGTATGTAGAAAAGTTGGCATATGGGATTGTAACAGCAAATCAAGCCACATTATCACCATTGAAACATAAAGGAAATGAAGTCAATGTGCCCTATCATACGGTTGCGACGATTACAGGTGAGAACAAGCGCAAATATCGTGTGACGCTTAATGATCAAACGTATAGTGTACCGAAAGAAAAGTTTTATTACTTCAATCCAGCAGCCCTTTATAATGACGTTGAACGTGATACATTAGCGCCATTTATGAAACAAAATTATATTAATTATGTAGACTATTTTAACGGTGAATTGCATAAATCTCATGACGAGGTAAATGAAAAGCTCGTGCCAGAAAAGAAAAACCGTTATGTCGAACCGATATTGGAACAACCGATTGCGATGTTATTTGATGATCAAAACAAGTTGATTGGTTATCAATTTCCAATTGTGAAAGAAGATCAGTTGAAAGAAAAATTTAACATTGATGATGATATTTGGGTAGCTAAGACTGAAGCAGGCTACTATATTGCAGATTTTAAAGCACATCAATGGATATTTATAGAATTGTAGGTGAGCATGTGTGGTAGAGAGCTTCATTCGATTTTTTCATGAAATACCACGATTTTTTCGTTATGCGCTATATCGCATTAAAATGCATCGACGCTGGGTACTAATCACTTTTCTTGTGAGTAGCTTACTCATGTTGCTAACAACGTTGTTTTTTCGTTTGTTTGGAACAATTGATATTACACAAGTTTCTGTACACTATCGTCTTACAGGCATTGTGACATTTGCGGTGATTTGGATTGCAATCTATAACAACTATCGTTTCTTTCCACGAGATTATTATGTCACGCGACACTTTAATAGCAGCCCGTTTTTACATGTCGTATTATCAGGTGCGCTGTATAGTATTGTCTTATTTGTGCTAATGATTGTTATGATTATTTTAAAGTCAATCAACACAGAGACGACGTGGTTTGGTGTATTATTCTATAGTGTGATGAGCATGTTTTTTATAATTACGTTGTCGTTTTTATTCGGCGTGATTTATATGCTATATCCTAAGCTAGATCGTTTATTTTATATTGTCTCAGCAATTTTATTTGTACTTGTGCCGATTTTTTACATTCCGGAAGATACGTCAAATCTCATAACACATCTACTCATGTTGAATCCATTTTATTATTTAGTGAATGGCATGCAACAGTCTGTAATTGTTGGACACGATGCTGTGAACCATCTCGGTTATCATTTATACTTTTTATGTTTTATGGGGCTGATGATTGTTTTTAGCTTTGCGTTAAGAGATTATGTGACGCAATTAAAGCCTAATGAACATACGAATACACAAGCTACAGAAGATGATGCGTCAACAGTAGAAGAAGCATAAAAAATCCCGATATACTTCCAATATTAGTGGAGTGTATCGGGATTTTTACTTTTAATGGGCATAGAGTTTTTTCATTAATTTATCTTCACTGAATACCCAACCTGTGTATGAATGTAAAACATTAAGTTCTTGATCCAAATGTGCAATGGCAACAAATTGATAATGCCCATTTTTTAAATAGCGTAAATCAATAAGTCGAAGCTCTGTCGTTTCATCATCGATATGTTCAATATGCCAACGATAAATGGACGAGAAATTTAAAAACGCACGAATATTTGGATCTCTTCTTACAGGTTTCATAATATTAATGTCAGGCAACGGTTGGCGTTTCACTTTATCACTAAATACGATATTTCTACCAAAGCTGCGGCCGACATAATCATGTTGTTCGGTTTGAATTGCGATACGCCATTGCATAAAACGAATGGTTGGTGCGATAAAAACTTTAGTCGGTTGCCCGAGGTGTTGTACTTGATTGAGCGCCTGTTTTTTTAACCAACCACGCATTTGGAAGCGCAGTATATAGTAGCAAATTAATAGTACGAACGTCGGTCCAAACACAACATATGGATGAACGCCCATTGACCATATTGCGATTGCTACGAGCAAAATTGTAAATATGATTGGGTCAAACGTATTAATCACACTGAGTTGAATCCATTTGTTTGAAAAAGGACGCAAGGCTTGTGTGCCGTAAGAATTAAAAATATCAACGAACACGTGGAGTGCCACGGCCAATTGTGCCCAAAGCCAGATATGCAATGGCGGGACACCTGTAAAAAAGGTGAAAGTGATAAACGTAATAAGTAACGGCCAAAGTATTGTAAACGGAATCGAGTGTGTAATCCCTCGATGATGGGTAATATATGTTGCGTTATTTTTTAATTTTAGTACAGTATCTATATCAGGAATTAAAGAACCAGCAATTAAAACTGTTGCTGTCGCCGCGAAGTTATCGGCAAGTGTTGGATCAGTTGTTGCAAGCGCAGTTAAACTAACGCCCATTGCGATATGTGTAGCTGTATCCATTTTTCTCACTCATTTCAATCATTCTTATATTTAATTATAATAGATAACCTGCATGAACTAAACTATTTCACATAACGATAAGGAGATATTTATGTATTTTGAAGAGACATTTAAAGGCGCACTCGTATCGTGGTTTCAGGAGAACCAGCGACAAATGCCATGGCGTGAAACGACTAACCCGTATTATATTTGGGTCAGTGAAGTCATGTTGCAACAAACACAAGTGGATACCGTGCGTAGCTACTATAAACGCTTTATCCAACAATTTCCAATGATTGAGGATTTAGCCAGTGCCGAAGAAGATCACGTTTTAAAACTTTGGGAAGGGCTCGGCTATTACAGTCGTGCACGTAACTTTCATACGGCGGCAAAAGAAGTTGTTGCGGAACATGGCGGAAAGGTGCCACGCAATCCAGAGGCATTTCTTGCATTAAAAGGGGTAGGTCCGTATACCCAAGCAGCTGTGATGAGCATCGCTTTTGACTTACCGTTAGCAACAGTGGACGGTAATGTTTTTCGTGTATGGTCACGACTGAACGATGACACGCAAGATACGGCACTTCAAAAAACGAGAAAAGCGTATGAAACGGCTTTAGCACCTTATGTTCAAGAACAGTCTGGGACATTTAATCAAGCGATGATGGAGCTTGGTGCATTGATTTGTACGCCAACCACACCTTTATGTTTATTTTGTCCGGTACAAGCACATTGTGAAGCTTTCGATAAAGGTACAGTGTTAGAACGACCTGTCAAAACTAAAAAAATGAAAAAAACACAACATCCATTATATACGTTTTATATTGAAAATCAGCATGGCGAGATATTGATAGAACAACGTACTGCTAGCTTATTAAAAGGGATGTGGGAATTTCCAACTTATCCGGCAGATGTGGCGTTTGAAAAAATGACACAGCAATTTGGCGATAAGATAGTTATTGAGGAGGCACCAAACTTTGCATTAAAACATCAGTTTACGCATATGACATGGGACATCAAAGTATTTCGTGCTAAAGTAACTATCACAAATGAAGAAACAGGACAAGATTTACGCCGATGGATACCTACGTCACATAAAGAAGACTATACGTTCCCTGTGCCAATGACTAAAATCTATCATGCGATGCAGCAAGCGGATTGATTAAGTCGCTTGCGGTTATGTGCTATAATAATGCAGGAACATGACAAAAATTATCGTAATAAATTTATGAAATGGGGGGTAACAAGTGGTTAAAACGTGTATTCCAAAAGAAGGAACAGCGGTACAAATTCAATCCTACAAGCATGATGGCAATATTCATCGTGTTTGGTCTGAAACGACCATTTTAAAAGGGACAGAAGATGTAGTGATTGGTGGCAATGATCATACACTTGTTACTGAGAGCGATGGTCGAACGTGGGTAACGCGTGAACCTGCAATTGTTTATTTTCATTCAGAATACTGGTTCAATGTGATTTGTATGTTTCGTGAGGATGGCATTTATTACTATTGCAACTTATCGTCACCGTTTGTATGTGACGAAGAAGGTTTGAAGTACATTGACTATGATTTGGATATTAAAGTGTATCCGAATGGGAAGTACCATCTCTTAGATGAAGATGAATACGAACAACATATGCAACAGATGAATTATCCTAAAGATATTGATGTGATATTACGCGCAAATGTTGATATTCTTCAGCAATGGATTGAACATAAAAAAGGACCATTTGCACCAGATTTTATCAAAGTATGGCGCAATAGATTTCAAAAACTAAAAAATAAACAGTAGCGACAAATGGGGCGTAAGGGGTTCGTGTCTAGTCATGATACATGAGCACTTTACCCCCATCCGTTTGTCTTTATAATGGTTGAAGTAAGTGTCAGTCATATTTGCGTGCTGCTGCGACTTTGTCAATGCGTGGCAATTTACTCTGAATGTTGTTAATACGGGAAACATATTTGATCGTCGTTGAGATATTGTCAGCATGGCGTAACATATATGGCAGTCGTTGAGATATTGTCAGCATGGCGTAACATATATGGCAGTCGTTGAGATATTGTCAGTATGGCGTAACATATATGGCAGTCGTTGAGATATTGTCAGCATGGCGTAACATATATGGCAGTCGTTGAGATATTGTCAGTATGGCATATCATATTCAGACATCGTTTGTTGTCAATGGATGTCGCTAATTTTTGGACGCCACCGGGGTATAAACTATTACGTTAGTTTGTCTTTATTCGGTTTCATAGGTCTTCGCACACCATCGACTTAGAACCGGTCCCATCCATTTTAAAATAGTTACAATTGAATAATAGGAGGTAACACCATGATTAAACGCTATCTTGAGTTTGTAAAACCTTACAAGTGGTTAATTTTCGGTACCATCATTGTAGGTATACTCAAATTTGGCATTCCGTTGCTCATTCCGTTATTAATTAAGTACGTCATTGACGACGTGATTAATAATGGGGCATTAAGCATTTCGGATAAATATACGCAACTCATGTTTGCAATGGGAATTGCAGCATTTATTTTTGTAATTGTCCGCCCACCAATCGAATTTTTAAGACAATATATGGCGCAATGGACGAGCAATAAAATACTCTATGATATTCGTAAAAAACTCTATAATCATTTACAAGCATTGAGTTCTCGATTTTATGCAAACAATAAAGCGGGGGAAGTCATCTCACGTGTTATTAACGATGTAGAACAAACGAAAGAATTTATTTTAACGGGTCTGATGAACATTTGGTTAGACTGTATTACAATCGCCATTGCGTTAACTGTGATGTTCTATTTAGATGTGAAATTGACAGTCGCAGCGATTGTCGTTCTTCCGTTCTATATTGTGACAATCTATTACTTCTTCGGTCGTTTGAGAGAACTCACACGTCAGCGTTCTCAAAAATTGGCTGAAACACAAGGCTTTTTACATGAGCGTGTTAATGGGATGTCGGTGATTAAAAGCTTTGCGATTGAAGAAAACGAGGCAAAAAACTTTGATAAACGCAATAAAAACTTCTTAGATAAAGCGTTCAGTCATACACGTTGGAATGCCTATTCTTTCTCAGCAATTAATACTGTAACAGATATTGGTCCGCTTATTGTGATTGGTTTTGGTGCATACCTTGCCATTTCAGGTGATATTACAGTTGGAACTTTAGCAGCATTTATTAGTTATCTTGAGCAGTTATACTCACCATTACGTCGATTAGCGGCGTCATTTACAACACTTACGCAAAGTTTTGCTTCGATGGACCGTGTGTTTCAATTGATAGATGAACCGTATGATATTCAAAATTTACCGGATGCACAAGCGTATGATATTAAACAAGGGAATATCGGTATTCACAATATCTCATTTCGTTATAATGAAGATGAACGAGATGTGTTGAAAAATGTCTGCCTTGATATTAAACATGGCGAAACCGTTGCCTTTGTCGGTATGAGTGGTGGCGGTAAGTCAACGTTAATCAGTCTGATTCCACGTTTTTACGATGTAACAGCCGGAGAAATTACAATAGATGGACATCCGATACAAAACTTTGAATTAGGTAGTTTAAGACGTCAAATTGGTATGGTAGAACAAGACAATATTCTATTTTCTGATACAGTGAAGGAAAATATTTTATTAGGTCGTCCAGATGCGACGTTTGAAGAAGTTGTAGCAGCAGCTAAAAAAGCCAATGCTCACGACTTTATTATGACATTACCGAATGGTTACGATACAGAAGTAGGGGAACGTGGTGTCAAACTTTCGGGTGGTCAAAAACAACGCCTTTCTATTGCGCGTATTTTCTTAAATGATCCACCAATTTTAATCCTTGATGAAGCAACGAGTGCCTTAGACCTTGAAAGTGAAGCGATTATTCAGGAAGCACTTGAGGTATTAAGTCATGACCGTACAACATTAATCGTCGCACATCGTCTTTCAACAATTACGCATGCAGATCGCATTGTCGTTATTGAAAATGGCCAAGTCGTCGAAAGTGGGACGCATCAAGAACTTATGCAACAACAAGGTGCATATCAACGCCTTTATAATATTCAAAACTTATAAGCAAAAGCCATTCCAAAACAAGTTCATGTTCTGGAATGGCTTTTTCGCATGTTTATAAGTCGAAATCTTCTTCTAATATATCAATTTCTGGGTCGTTCGCATGATATTTAAAATAGCTAATACTCAAGCGATTTAAATGTTCCAAGTTATAACGATATTCTTCCAATGCAGAAATAACATGCATAATATTGCGATACGAGTAGTCTTGCTGATCAGGGTGATGTGTGACTTCATCTTGGAAAGCATCCATAATATCACGTTTGAGTGGGTTTGGAATGTGTTCCGTTGTTTCTGACACATTGAACTTCGCCTTTTTCGTTATACTGATTAAAATCTGCTCATGAAACTGTGTTAATTCATCAATTTCTAACTTCATTTGTAACAGTAAGGCATCACTCAAGTTAAGCATATCATTTTGATAGCGATTCATACGTTTCAGCACATCGTATGCGTCGCGTGTAGAAAGTACCATTTCTTTGAACAAAATCTTCTTTCTAATCAGTGCATAGCGTTGCTTTTTCGTAAATGGACGTTCCTCTTTATAGTATTCCAATAACTGTTCGACATTTACAATACGTTGACGTAAAACTTCAAGATCTGTTTTCACATGATTAAATTCTGTTGCATCGTTTAGCACGAGTTTAAACCATTTAAAAATATCAGTCGTAATGTGCAATGAGTTGTAATAAATTTTCGTTTCAAATTTCGGTGGAAGAAACGTTAAATTAACGATAAAAGAACTTAAGACACCGATCATAACTAATGTAAAACGATAAAAAGCAGAGACATAAAATGACCCATCGTGTTGCCCCATAATAATCAATGCCGTCACAGTTGCTAACGTTGCAACATGTGCAATATTCATTTTATACAGTAGCGCAATAAGAAGGATGACTGTTGCGCCCATAATAATCATGTTGTTCCCGAAAACTGAAACCATCGCAACGGCAAGTAAAGCCCCGATGATATTCCCTTGAAATTGGTCAACAATCGTCTTAAACGTTCTATATACACTCGGTTGCATAGCGACAACAGCAGCGATACCCGCAACAGTAACCATACCAGCGTCGCTTGGTAATAAACCTGCTATTGAGACAGCGAGTATAATCGCAATACCTGTTTTTAAAATTCTGGCGCCAAGTTTCAAATAACAGTCTCCTTTCTATGTAGTTGTTTTCAAGAAGGAAAGGAAGCGCATTTTGTTACGGCTTCCAATTTCCTACGTAAGGTGTAAAGCGTTGAGGTTTCTTCTATAGGAATACAGTTTCGCGCCTTCACACTTCTATATTATAGTTGTGAAAATGCGTAGTCGGCTGCAGCAATTGTTTTTTCAATATCTTCATCTGTGTGCTCAGTCGTTAAGAACCATGCTTCATATTTAGATGGTGCTAAATTAATCCCTTGGTGCAACATTAATTTAAAGAATTTCGCAAAAGCTTCGCCATCTGATTGATCAGCTTGTTCATAATGCGTTACTTTTTCATCTGTGAAGTAAACAGTCAATGCCCCTTTTACACGGTTAATCGTCGCTTTCACTTGATATTTATTTATCGCAGCTTGTAAGCCTTGTTCTAATTTCTCACCTAAACGATCTAGACGTTCATACACGCCTTCTTGTTCTAACACTTCTAATAAAGCAATACCCGCTTTCATAGAGAGTGGGTTACCTGCCATTGTTCCAGCTTGATATGCAGGGCCAAGTGGTGCGACTTGTTCCATAATTTCTTGACGACCGCCGTAGCCACCAATCGGTAAACCACCGCCAACAATTTTCCCGAATGCTGTTAAGTCAGGATAAACGCCTAGTAAATCTTGAGCAGCACCATAGTGGAAGCGGAAAGCTGTAATAACCTCATCGTAAATCACAAGTCCACCATATTCGTGTGTAATATCATTCACTTGTTCTAAAAAGCCAGGTTGTGGTTCTACCATACCGAAGTTGCCGACAATCGGTTCAACAAGGACACCTGCGACTTGATCACCCCAGTGTGCCATCGCTTCTTTAAATGCTTCAATGTTGTTGAATGGTACAGTAATTACTTCTTGAGCGACACTTTGGGGAACACCTGCAGAGTCAGGAGAACCTAATTGAGAAGGGCCACTACCTGCTGCAACGAGCACTAAATCAGAATGGCCATGGTAACAACCTGCAAATTTAATGATTTTGTTGCGACCTGTGTACGCACGGGCAACACGAATCGTTGTCATCACGGCTTCAGTACCCGAGTTAACGAAACGCATTTTTTCAAGAGATGGAATCGCAGCACGTAATTTTTTCGCAAATGCAATTTCAAGTTCTGTTGGTGTTCCGTATAAGACACCTAAAGCAGCTTGTTCTTGAATGGCTTTCGTAATATGTGGATGTGCATGACCTGTAATAATTGGGCCATACGCTTGTAAGTAGTCAATGTATTGGTTACCGTCTACATCGTATAAATAGGCCCCTTTACCTGATTTCATAACAACAGGCGCACCACCACCGACAGCTTTATACGATCTTGAAGGAGAGTTGACACCTCCTAAAATATACTCGTTAGATTGTTGCTGAAGTTGTTCACTTTTTGTAAAGTCCATTTGACTTCGACCTCTTTCTATTTAATCTTTCTTCTTATTATCGTATCATTATGTTATCGAAATCAAGAGAGAGGGATGTTTATGTTACAAAAAGGTATGCAATTTCCGGATTTTACATTGGTGAATCAAGATGGCGAAACAGTGTCTAAAGAAGCTTTGAAAGGGCAGAAAGTGATTTTATACTTCTATCCTCGTGACAATACGCCAACATGCACGACAGAAGCGTGTGATTTTAGAGACAATTTGGCGTACTTCAATGAGTTAAATGTCAAAGTGTATGGTGTTAGTGGCGATTCACAACGCAAACATCAAAATTTTGTTAATAAGCACCAGTTGAATTTTGATTTACTCGTTGATGAGGACTATCAGTTATCAGAAGCAGTTGGCGTTTATCAGGAGAAAAAATCATTTGGTAAAACATCGATGGGTATCGTGCGCACAACATTTATTTTAGATGAAGATGGCAAAGTATTAGACGTGATTGAAAAAGTAAAAGTGAAAGAACAGATGGCACAACTTAAAGAAATATTGGAGGGATAAGTATGCGTGTTGTAAGTTTAATGCGTCTAGGCGATGAAGAAACACGGTTACGCGAACAATTTCCTGAAGTGACATTTGAATTTTATAAGCATCCAGCTGAATTGCCCAAAGAAACACAAAAAGAGATGGATGTTTTAATTTCATATCACAGCGCTGTGAATGCAGCGTTTATTGAAGCTGCGCCAAACTTGAAGTGGATTGCTTGGTATGCGACAGGGGTAAATAGCTTACCATTAGATTTATTACAGAAACGTGGTATTAAGCTCACAAACGGCAAGGGCGTTCATGCCCAACAGCTTAGTGAGTGGTTATTTGCGTATATACTTGATGACTTCAAACAATTAAAAGCGGTTTATAATGAACAAAAAGATAGACAATTCAACGGCAAACGTATGTCGAAAACATTAGATAATGCGACAATATTATTTTTAGGAACAGGTGTTATACCACAACGTGCTGCACAAATCGCGAAAGTATTCGGAATGCGTACAATTGGATTAAATACATCAGGTCATTCCGCGCCTCATTTTGATGAAACATATAGATTGGCAGATAGACAACAATGGTATCAGCAAGCAGATGTCGTCGTTAATGTTTTACCAGAGACGAAAGAAACATATCATTTATTGGCGTTAGATGACTTCAAAGCAATGGATCCAGAAACACTTTTTATTAACATCGGTAGAGGAACCGTTGTGAGCACGGATGTATTAGTAGAAGCTTTAAAGGAAAAAATCATTCGAGCAGCGTACTTAGACGTATTCGAAGTAGAACCACTACCAGCAGATTCGCCACTTTATGACCTAGATAACGCGTATTTAACGAGTCACATTACAGGTAATGGGGCAGACAATAGAGTGAAAGCAACGCAAATCTTTAAAAACAACTTTGCACATTTTCTCAATAATAAGACTCTAATTGAGAATGTTGTAGATCTCAATAAAGGATATTAGTATATATATTGACATCATATTAGTAAAAGACTTATATTATTGTTAAGTAATAATTATTATTAATTGGAAAGACGGGTGAAACGAATGAGCGCAGAATTGGAAACACACAACCATCATCATGAACATCAATTGGATGAATCAATCGCTTCTTTAAGAAAAGCAGGTGTGCGTATTACACCACAACGCCAAGCGATTTTAAAGTTTCTCATCAAAGTTGATACACATCCAACTGCTGACGAGATTTATCAATCTTTATCACCTGATTTTCCGAACATAAGTGTTGCAACGATTTATAACAATTTGAAAGTCTTTAAAAAAATTGGCATCGTCAAGGAATTAACGTATGGTGATGCATCGAGCCGTTTTGATTTTGATACACACAATCACTACCATGTGATATGTGAAAAATGCGGTAAGATTGTTGATTTTCACTATCCATTATTAAGCGAAGTGGAACAACTCGCACAGCACGTAACGAATTTCAATGTTTCACATCATCGCATGGAAATTTATGGGGTATGCGAATCTTGTCAACAAGCAAGTCAAGATAAATAATGATAAGCACTTCTTTCTATAAAACAACTGTTTATAGAGGGGAGTGCTTTTTACGTTATTAATTAAAGATAAAGAAGGGAGTTGTCGGCGGGGAATTCTAGTAGATTGATTGTTTGGATCAGTGTGTGGTGTTAGGGCATCGATGTGAAATTTAACAAAAATTTGTGAATGGCAGTAGGTGTATGAAGCGGAAATACGTCATTGTGGTTTGTTTCACTTATAGTTACCCTTGTCCGGTCAATGAAAGGTTTTGGTAAAATGCGTTTTTGGTTCTGCTCTTAAATGTTTGCGTTGTTCGTTTGAGTTAGGATAAAGACGAGCTTATTGGAGAAGTGTTTTAAGCTAAAAGTATGTGTCTTTATATTTATCGCAACTAGTAGTTATCGATAAAGATATTATTAGAAGCTCTTTCGCTTTTATTCGTATATGTCTTTGTAATATAGAAAATACTGAAACATGAATTTGTCATATCAAAGCATGGTCTATAAGTCGTTTTTAGAAGAAAAGGTGATTTATTGTACAGTAACAATATGCTGAAACTTAGTTTTTGCAAATGATTCTTACATAATTTAACTCAAAAGGTGTTTCATTTCTTTAGTGTGGTAAATTTGCTGTAAAAACCCTTAGAATTTCTGTTGACGTTTTGTAAATACCTTGATAAGATATAGCAGTCGTCGCAAGAAATGACTTAAAGATATTATTAAATTCACTTTTTAAAACAAGTTAAGAAAGTGTAAAATTAATACTTGAACTTTTCATTGCAAGACTTTATGATGGATATTGTTGAAATGAGCGAAACATTTTGACAAAAAATATCACAAAAAACGATTTAAAAAAACTTAAAAAAGTAGTTGACACAACGAAATGTTTTAAGTATAATTGTTAATCGTAGCAGTAAAAAATGAACATTGAAAACTGAATGACAATATGTCAACGTTAATTCCGATAATTTGAGTACTCAGAGTAGTACTTTCAAGAGTGATTGACTTAAACAATCAACGAGCTATATCAAG
>NZ_JXWY01000150.1 GCF_000934465.1 Staphylococcus microti
TTACCTGGCACCGTCCTACTCTTGCGGAACGTAAGTCCGACTACCATCGGCGCTAAAGAGCTTAACTTCTGTGTTCGGCATGGGAACAGGTGTGACCTCTTTGCCATAGGCACCAGATAAAATTGAATGCTGATACATTCAAAACTAGATAGTAAGTATATCTTCTACACAAACAAAACCTTGTGATTTAAATTTGATTAAGTCTTCGATCGATTAGTATTCGTCAGCTCCACGTATCACTACGCTTCCACCTCGAACCTATTAACCTCATCATCTTTGAGGGATCTTATA
>NZ_JXWY01000023.1 GCF_000934465.1 Staphylococcus microti
GGCGATGTGTCAACCCTAAATTTAAAATCTTTTTAATTTTTTTGTTTTTTGAAGCCTAAAATAAGCTATATATAATGTTTAAACAATATTCAAGATATAGAGAATAAAAATGTACAAAAACATCGATACCCTAAACAGTAAGTCACTATATTTTTTGCATGAATATACAAATTTTATTCATCTATCACTTCCGCACTCACTGTAAACCGTTCGCTTAGATTACATGTTAAGTAGTAACACGTTCGTACCTCACGAAGTTACTACTTAAACATGTTACAGTGGTGTGCTCGTAAGATAAATTAGTTGTGTTCATCAAACAACATATCTTCACTCGTCAAATAGTCGAAAATCATTCTCGGACGAGTATTAATCTGTTCTACCGCAACTTGTACCTCCATATCACTAACATCTTTAAAGTCTGTGCCTTTTGGGAAATATTGTCGCAATAAACCATTCGCATTTTCAATAGAACCACGTTGATAGGGTTTACCAGCATCGCTAAAGTACACGTCGCACAATAATTTATCTTCTATAATTTCATAAAGAGAAAACTCTTTCCCTTGGTCTAGCGTAATTGTTTTAGGAGATAAATGTTGTAATATATCTACAATCGCGTCACAAACGACATCACTTTGACGTGTATTTAATCTACGTGCGTATAAAAAACGTGTTTTACGCTCAATTATCGTTAATAAACAAGCTGTTGAAGGTCTTTTACTCCAAATCGTATCTACTTCATAATGACCGTATTCCTCACGCTTTTTCACCGAAGTAGGGTCTATACATAATTGCACGATCACCAACCTTAATCTTTCCACGTGTTTCAGTCGATTTATTGTGTTTTTTACCAGAACGACGTAAATCACGTTTAACATCGACTTTAACGATTCCTTCACGAATATAACGATAGATTGTCGGATAACTAATATACACACCTGTATCTTTTTTAATATGACTCGCAATCTGTCTTGGCGACCACTTTAAAGATAACTTTTCTTCTATATAAACTTTTGCTTCAGGTGTTAAAATACGTCGCTTCTCAAGGTCTTCTTCTGTATACTTTTTAGCTTCAATCGCTTGTTCTTGCGCAGCAACAGGGTCATATTCTCCATTTTCATCAGTACGCCTTTTCAACTCGCCCCAAATAACTTGATAATCTCGATTTAACAAATTAGCTATCTGTGTAATCGTTAAACCATCATCTATATATCTAGCAATCGCTAAGCGTGAATAATAATCAAGTTCTTCACGTCGTTTTCTTTTTTTCATATTAAGACACTCCTTTACATTCATATAAAATTTATTTAGAATAAATGTAAAGATTTGTTCAAATCAAGTCCGTGTTAATGTCATGCGGGACTTGATTTTTTTATTTTGAATTTTTTAATTCATAATCCGGCTTATTATTACGTTGATACTCCTCTTCATCAAAGTGATCTAATTCCTCAAATTCGCCAGTCGTTTCATTTATTTTAAAAGCATCAGCTGACATAGTATCACTATCCTTGAGAATATTATAATTAACCACAACTACTTTGCCATCTTCATAAACATAAAAATCAGCCTTATTTTCATCAAACTTTTTGAAAGTTTCATTTTCTTGAGTATTCCAATGTTTTTTTTCTAACGTACTAACTTTTTCAATTTCACTTTCATACTTATTGCCACAGGCAGTTAATACAAATACTAAAGCAATTATTAATACTAAAGTTTTCTTCATATTAATTCCTCCTTTAGGCAATTATAACCATGCACTTGACACAAATCAATAACCTAAAGGCTTCAAATTGAATCGTTGTAAATCATTGATTTTCCAGCCGTCGCCTGTTCTAACAAGGTCTAACTGAACAGAAGTAACACTATTTTCGACTTTGTCACTCGCTTCTGTGTCAAGTCGTTCATTAAATTGCACAAAGACTTTGTAATCATCTTTCTTAGGGTCATACGTATCAAAATACACATTAATATCACTTACTGTGATATCGTCAAACAGATTATACTTATCTTTGACATTGCCAAATAATGTATTATGATACTCATCAGTTACGAATGGTTTCAATGTCGCTGACTTTTCTTGAAATGATGTGCCTTTCTTCATTTCAAACATTGCTTTGACAAACGATTGTGCTGTTTCACGTATCCGTTTTTCATCTTCAGCAATAACCGTTTTAGATTGACGTTTGACTGTTTCGCTTAACCGGTCATTCGTTGCTTTTAAATCCGCTTTCTCTTTTTGTAAATGCGCAATTTGACTATCTTTTTGTTTGACTTGTTGATTTGTGATATTAAAGCCCAATAATACCGCACCAATCAACAAAACAGATATGATTAAAAAACTAATAATCTTACTTTTCATACACATCACTCCTTATCATGAATGAAAGAGTACCCATCAGTCATATCTAAAGTACGTTGATTTACTTTATAAGCACCTTCCCAGTTCATTTCTGAGATTTTAAATGTTTTACCACCATCACCTACACCAATAACCACAGCGACATGACCATACTGATTAGAATGACCACCTGCACCTTGTTCAGCGATAAATAATGCGCCAACAGCTGGTTTTGTATTCACTTTATAACCTTCTTCTTTTGCACGATCATTCCACTTATACGCATCATGCCAATACGTTGAAATAGGTTTACCCATCTTTTGACGAATACCAAACGCATACCAGGTACACTGACCTGCTGTGTATAAATTACCATTACCAGGGCTCGAATTTGACCAACTAGGCAATTTACCATTAAATTTAATGGATTTACCGCCACTATCACATGTCACTTTTGAATTAGACCCACCTAAGTCCTTCATAATTTTCTCAACAGTTGGAATCCAACGGGCATTCATGTTTTTAGGGTCGTTTGCTGCACCGATAGGGGCATACTTTGGACCAATCTTTTTAGGCGTGTTTAACCCTTCTGATAAATATAAATCATATAAATTTTTAGCCCCTGCATTCAACCCATCATCAATCGTTTTAAATGTTGAATCTTCAATCGAACGATTACCCATAACTGAAAGGGGGTTGTTTTGGCGTGTCGCATTTGCACCTTTACCCCAACCACTTTCACTTGCGATAATCGCCATAAAAAGGTTAACCGGTATTTTATGCTTTTTAGCGATTTTTTCTATATCTTTCCCTTTACCTTCAAGCGCACCACCTTGCGCATATTGATTAAACTTTTGAACACCACTTGAACCAACATCGCCACCTTGCACACTACAACCCGTTTCTTCTTCATCTGATGAATCACTAGGAGCAAATAAAAGCATTGCAACAATCGGCAATATACAAACAATAATCAAAAGTAATACAATAACATACTTAATTACTTTAAACTTCATACCAACAGGTGTTTTTTTAGCTAAATTTTTAGCTAATTGTTTTTTATTCACCATGTTTATTTTTTTCCTTTTGTTCTTTTAATCGTCTTTCAGCTTGTGATGAACGTTGAATCTGTTGGTTTGAAGTATGAACACTGTGCCTATTGCTGACTTGACGTTTCTGAATATCCGAATCATAAGCACTTTGAACGGCTCTTTTTTGTCGTTGTTCTGTCCTTGATTCTGAATAATGGCTAGTCGTTTGTGGTGAACGTTGTATATCTTTATGTGCAGTGCGTGTTGGTGGTCTAACATCTTGTTGTGTTGTTTTTTGAATATCATGCGTTTTTAGTGGTTCATTCGTATTCCCTTGATGATTTAAATCATGATATGTTGCTCGTCCATTATCAGTCTGTGATTGTTGTTGACTACGACGTTTCATCTGCTGACTATTTTGACGACGCATCATCACAGGGGACATAGTTGTTTGTTGTGTACGTTTTGGGTTAGATGCCATTATCTGTTTAGGTTCAGGTGATATTCTTTGATTTGCTCGTTTCTTTTGTTTGTTTTGACTTTCTTGATGACGCATCGCATTCCAACTATCTTGTGTTTTACGCATAGCTGTTTCACCAATTTGTGTTGCTGAAAAGCTTACATTACCACGAGACACAAAGCTAATAATTTGAGCCCGTTTTTTAAACAATACAATGAGTATCACAATCACAAAAATACAGTTTAAAAAATAGGCATTTTGGCTATCTGGCACGATAAACGTGTTCGCTAAATCAATACATAAGCCAACGATCACAAATAAAAACGTCATACATGTACTTAAAATCATATAACCCACTGTCTTAGCGAACGCTTTGAATACACTAATTTCAAAGCCTGGCCAAAAACTGATAATCCAGCTGAATGCCAAAAAGATAAATAAGAATAACGCAAACGTTGAAAAAATCAATTTCGCAAATGAAATAGATAAGAAGACAACGGACATAAACAGCGTAATTACAAAACCAATAATTGAAATGGCTAATTTCTGAAATACATAACCTTGCGTCATATACTTATTATTCCGCTTTTTTTCATCTACTTCATCTTTTACAATTTTTTCGATATTTTTCTGACCTTCTTCTGAATATTTTTCTTTCAATATATCATCAATGCGGTCTTTACCTTTTTCTTTGATTTCTTTTTCATTTACTGTCCCATAATTCATAACAAGATAGGTGCGATAAATCGTCATATCAAAATACTGATTACGTATATTGTTTAAACCCGAATTTTCATTGACGTAGTCAATATTACCGTTAATTGATGACGTACTATTCATAATAATATTGTTCAAATCTTTACCAATCGCATTTGTCCCACGAATAATTGAGCCCGCATTCGCCAAAATTCCGACGCCAAATCCAATTAAACAAAAGATAAGAAAACCACGTCTTAGGGCTTCTCTTACATTTCCTTGAACGCTAAAAATCACAAATGCATTAATACTGACAAGGACAAACAGTGTAACCATTAAATTTTGCGATAGATTTTCGTATATATCAGCGACAAATGTCCCGATTTTATCACCGAATTCATCTAAAACATCTAAGTTGAACAGTTCTCCAATCGCATAATCGGTAATACTTACTAGAATTTTTGACATACTAAAAAAGAAATCAGTCACATTATTAATTTGTCTACTGATTTCTTCTTCACCAAATGGATTCCAATCACCTTCTTCTTCATAAATTGAACGATAATTGCTTAAGTCATACTTTTCAATTTTAGGTTGTACTGAACGTGTGGGCTCGCCGATAGGGTTTGATACAGCATAAGCACTTATAGACGTTAACAGTACAAAAGGCAAAATTAAAAAGCATAAAAGATATGTTCCTTTACGCTTCATCTGACCACTCCTTTAAAATACCAATGTCTTTTTATCTTGATTTTCTACATCATTCTGTAATAAAATCTGTCTAACATCTTCCGCAAAATCATATTGTTCCATGAGTGGGGCGTCAAATAAAATAGGGTCATTATACTGTCCTAAAATAGAAATATAACCACGTCCTATATCGCTATCATCAATTGTCTGAAATGCCTTATCCGTTTGACCAAATGTCATTTTATAACCATCATTAGATAAATTACCAAGACTAACACGTAAACCTAATTGGTCTCGTATGCTACCCTTAATCACATCTGCATCGGGTCTTTGCGCAGTTAAAAACATAAAGACACCAGCTTGTCGACCTTTCATAATAATATTGACGAGATAATTATTCATCTCAGTCAATTCTTTTTTATCCAAAGTTGACGTAAATGCGGTGACTTCATCGAAGATGACAAAGTAGGGTGATAAATCAAAATTCCTAAAGTCACTCCCGATTTTATATTTTTCATTTGCCATCATCATTTGATAACGTGATTCCATTTCATCATTTGCTTCTCTTAATTGTTTTAAAATTTGCCCCTTTGTATCGGCCACTTTATCATTACCAATAACATTTTTCATAAAACTTAAATCAGACACTTTAGGGTCTAATAAACGTACTTCTGATTTACGTCTAAACAACTCACGGATAATATAAAATAAGAAGTATGTTTTTCCACCACCTGTAATACCCGTGACAAGTCCATGGGGTGCTTTAACAAAATCCCATGTAATTTGTTCAGTAATTGGAATTTTATTATCAGCTGAAATGTGTTTATGTGACTCATTATTGTCCATAACAATACGTTTTTTGTGTTTTAATGGCATGAACTCATATCTTAAATAGCGTCCAATATGTTGTTTTCTAACCAATTCACAGTTAAACATTGGTTCTATAATATTTTCTAATTCAAGATAATAGTCTTGAAAGCGTGAACCATCTTTTTTTATGTGTAAAACAAATGATTTTTTACCACGTTTATAAAACAAAGTAGGGTAATAATCATACTCTGTCTTTTTAAACTCAACATTCAAGTATTCGGTTGTTTTTCTTAACAAAGTACCACTAAACCAGCCTCGTGTCTCAATCATTTCAGCCAAATCTTTTGTTTTAAATCGCAATAAAAATTGCCCAACGAATTTAAAAACCACAAACACTAGTAAAGTGCCGATTATTAGATACAATAAATGTGGTTTAACATACATATAAATCTGTTGGATATCAGTGTTTACTTGATTTTTGGGATAACCTACATATAATTTATAAATACGATACGCTAAAAATAACAATGCGAATCCACTCGCAAATACAAAATCAACATATTTATGATGCGGTTGTATACGTACTCCTTTAAAAAAGGCAATTTCATTTATCGCCATTAAATCACTCCTTCCATAAAAAAGCACATACAATATAAATTGTATGTACCTATAAACTATATTAATTTAAATATCTCTCTTTGTGCTCTAGAAATAGAATAAATCATTTTACTCAACTCATCAGTTAAATGTTTTCTATATATAACACTTCCATTACCATTATTTTTCATAACCAAATGGACAGTCCTAGATAATGGTTATCTAGAAATTATCGAATTCTTAAATAATCTATAAACGAAAATAAAAAGAAGGCCTGTGAAATATAATACTGCTATTAATATAAATAAATTTACTAGTGAGTAATCATTAGTAGATATCAAACTTAATATTATTATACCAGCTATTGTGCACCATAAAAAACACAGCAACAAATAAAAAATTAAAATTACTAATTTTATAACATTAACCTACCTTTCTACATCGCAAATTTTTCTTCTGCTTTACTACTTGCGGAATCTTCTTGTGTTCTAAATGCTTCTGTCATTTCTTCAAAAGGACAGTGGACAACCATTTTACCGACACGACCATAAAAGTCACTGAATATACATTGTCCTTTCTTTAAATCTTTCAACATTTCCATATTTTCAGGTGATTCTTCTGAATACTCTAAGCCAAGTGATTTAAGAATATCTTCACGTTCATCTTTTTCATCAAATGCAAAATGACAACCAAAGTTACCACCGTCGTCATCAGCCTTATCTTTAACCGATTGTGTAATAAACACAAGACTATTATTTTCAGAACGACCTGTCCGCTTAATACGTTTACCAACTTTTTTACCTTGTCGGCTCGCACTAAATGCCCAACCCTCATCAATAAATAATGTTGTTTGAATTTCACGACGTGAACCGAATTTTTCTAAGAATTTACCAATCAACAACATTAATGTAATCCCATTTTTCTCACTTGTTGAATATCCACTCGGGTCATCTTCTGATTTCGGCATATCTAAACCTTTTACCTGTAAAATGGTGGCTTTATTTTCAATGTTTAACGCATCATTCTTACCATAACCAAACACCAGTTTCAAAATATTATTTTGTGTTTTCTCAAATAATAAATCACCCGCATTTCTAACATGTTCATCATCATCATTTTGTAGTTGTTGAATCACGTTTAATGAACCGACTTGCTTACCACTTTCTCGTTGTTCAATAATCTCTGTAATAGCTTTATAAATAGCTGTTTCGATATGGTGATAATTCTCAAACGATTTAATCTCATCAAATACAGATTTCAACATTTCATTCGCTTCAATCCCATTCAAAAAGACAATCGGGTCTAAACAACCAAAGTTACTTTCATCTTGATAATCTAATGTGACATATTTAAATGTTTTTAGGTGCGCAATAAATAGGGGATATTTCTTCTGCATATCCTCATTTTGCGTCACACGGTCGAACCACTCCGCAAATTCAGATTTCGGGTCCCAATAAATCATTTGACCTTTAAAAAATGATGTATAAATCCAAAGTAACTTGGCTAAAAAGGATTTACCTTTACCAGTTTGACCCGTAATTAATACATGTGGACTATCACTTACAGCGCCTTTTATCCCTTTAGCCGCAAGCAACAAACTAAAAAGAATAATATCACGAGAACTTGCGATTGATTCTTCAAGTGACACCGACCGTAAGAATTTATCAATACGACCAATATAAAAGCCTGTCTTGGTACCTAACGATTGTGATACGCCAAATAGGTTTTCCGCAATACCCGTTGCCGTTGTTCGTTGTAACCAATACTTATTGATAAATAAAGGGTTACCGTGTAAACATTGATAGAAAAGTTGTAATTGGTCCGCTAAAGGATTTACCGCATATATTTGTGTTTCTTTTAAACGTTTAATTAATTGTTTCGCTTTACGCTTACAATCTTTATAACTATCACCTTTAATCACAAACATAAAAACCCATTCCATAAATACACCAGCACCATTTACTTCACGTTCCATTTGGTCTAATACAAACAAGTTGTCTTGCACATCTTCTGACGCATTATCACCCGTGCTTTGTTTCTCTTTTGCTTGTTGTCGTTGATTTGTTTTGGCACGATCAAATTTCTGTTTGATTTTATCGTTTTCAACAATTTTTGCTTTTACATGACATTCAACAGGAAAGGACATATTTTGTCCTTTTTCAAACAAATGTGTATATTCCATATCTAACGGAAAATCATCTACAATGACTGTTGTTGTATAAAACGTTTCATGTTCATTTTCAATTTCTAAAACACTTAATTTAGTAGGGTCTATCACCGCGTTATAAATGTCTGTCTTAGCACGTTTAGATGATTGGTCTTGCACATCGTGTGTCGCGTTACTGATAAACGGTTTACGAACAATATATGCCAACTCATTCTCAGTTAATCGTTCACCACCTAAACTTAAAAAGCTATCTGCTAAATCTTTTTCAAAGCTTTTATACTTACTTAATATTTTTTCATCGAGATTAACATCAAAGCCTAAATGACTCACCATTTTTTCAGCCGTATCCGTTAATGTTGTTTTCACAATTTCTTTAATTGTTACCGCATCATCAGCCAATTCTTTCAATTTCACACCCATGACAAATGAGTTATGCGTAATCATTTGTAATTCTTGTTCAAGGACATCTATTGTCTCTTTTGAGTAATATTCAGCAACATCAAATGCTTCATCATCAAAATCTTGACTAATTTCTTTAAATTTATTACGTAAGTCTAGGTCATGGTCATACATTTCAAAATGAAATTCTTGATACCCTTTGATAGATTCCAAAAAGTATTTCATACGTTTTTTAGATGCTTCTTTCGCATTATAATTTGCGGTAGATATTGACTCTGAACGCACACGATAGTATGCCCAAACATCACCCGACTTTGTAAGTAATAAATTGTCTTTTAAACCTGCATAAGGTGCTTTTAAATTCATATCATCCCTCCAAAAAAATAAACCCGAAAGGGGCTTATTTAAACGTTATTTTTTTAGTTGCGTAATGCAAAGCATCATCATAACAATATTTCACTTTTTTAAATTGAATATTGTACACATACTTTATAAAATCTACTAAAAAGTAATATAATTTTTTGCCATCTTGTTTAAGCTTGACAAGATATTTAGTTGCGTAATAAGGGAGTATCAAAAAGTAAATAATCGGTAATCCTTTAACTGACATCACAATCGGTTTTAAAAAAGCGAAAAACAACAATGTTTCTATTAAAATTAACACAAAGAATGTACCCCAAAAGTCTAAACGAATCCCTTTATTAAATCGGATTTTATCTGTAAATTCGTACATGACAATCGGTTGTTCAAACGTACGTTTTAAGTTGTAAGCTTTTTTATCCAATAGATATCAGCCTCCAAAAATCATTTTCCAAATACTTGAAATGCCGTTTAGTACCGTTTCAGGTCCCATACTAACTAAGAAGAAAAGACCACCAATCACAAATAACCCAATCATACGACCATGCTTCCCTTGTGACCAATACGTTAAGCCAACAATCACAACAATAATGCCAACTAATGTCCCTGCTTGGTCAAAAATCCAATCACCTAAACCACTAATTGACGGGACACCTAATAATAAACTTGATAAATAATTCATCGTTTTAACCTCCTAATGTATTTGTCATCTTGGTAACATAGTATTTACCATCTTTTTTTGTTATTTCTAACGTATAGCGTTCTAAGTTCTCAATAGGCGAACCTTTATCTTTCATTAACACTTCAACTTTCGCTGTATAATCATTACCATTCGGATAAAGTCTTAAATCTTTAATACTTCCGACTTCTCTTGTCCCTTCCAAACCAACAGGGTTATCCATTAGATACGCCATGTCTTCTGACTTACTACTAGCGTATTTTTCAAAGAAATCATTAATAAACGCTTTGATTTTTGGATTATCTTCCCGCTTATTATCTCTTAAGTTATCATCCACCATTTTAGATTTATTAAGATGAATGTTAGGGATTGGCGTGAAAAAGGGCTGTTCGATAATGACAAATTTATCTTTGTCACTTTGAATTGGTATGTTTAGAAGTAAGTTTTGATTGACTTTGTGTTCTTTCTCTTCTGTCTTTGTTTCATATGCATCTTTGTCTTTTTCATTTTCTTTTTTCTTCTTCACTTTAACCTCCTTTGTTTCAACAAAGGTGACATCATAGTTAACGATATATTGAATGATCGTTTGTTTGTTTTTTCGAGTAATGTTGTAAAATTCTTTACTATTTAATTGACGTTGTGCTTCATCGGGCTTTTCATCTGAGTTTTTATAATCTGAAGGGAAGAATTTAACTAATTCATTTGTGCGTGTTTCAAATTCTTTCGTATCCTTTGGAATATTCATATATAAATCAATGAAATCATCTGCATATAACTTTAATTTCGGACTATACTGAACAGATTCAGCATTATCTTCATAGTTTTTTTGAATTTGTGCAACCTTTTGTGTCGCATCATGACTTTTATCATTCGCTTTTGTCGCTTTAATAAATGACGCCAAAAGTAGAATAAATAAGATGATTAAAAAGCCGTAAAATATACCAACAATTAATTTACGTTTGTCTTTAAATTTTGGTAGCTGTCGATTATGTTCCGTAGGTACATCATAACGTTTCCCATTTTTAGAAAATCGTGATAATATGTGCTTACGGGTAAAATGCATAATCTTATTCCTTATATTTTTGATAACGATACCCCCTTAAGAACTTATCTTGACGATAGGTTCTTTTTTCTTTTTAGTTCTTCTAAATAAAGATTAATTCTTTCTGTATGTTCATCATTAAATGACGAATGCGCTAAAATCTTGTCCAGAAAATCCGTGTTTTCAAGAAGTCCTTCAGATAATGCCATTGCTTCAGCAGTCAGCACAGTATCTAAAGTAGTGGCCACTTGTCTACACAACCAATCAATATTATCTTCAATTGATTTCAAACTTGGTTTCATGCTTAATGATATTTTATCTGCGCCATTCACAAATCTTTGCCATTCTTGATAAACCGGCCATCTTGATTTTCGACTATCTTTTTTATCCTTTGGTTCAGAAACAAAACGCATACTGTTATTTAAAATACTTCTAACAATATCAGATATACTTGATGTTTCTTCTAAAATCTTGGCACAATTTTCTGCATTACTTCGACGCATTTGTATTTCATATCGATTCCAATCACCAAATTCTTCAACAGAAAGCTTAAATTTATAAGCCATTTCATAATTTTTTTCATAAAAGCGACAGTACATATCGCTCTTTTTAGAACCGATGTAAAAGGTTGCGCCTTTTGTTTGACCATCAGTAAGTTTAAAGCCTGAAATAACATTACCAGCCCTAAATTTTGAAATACATTCACCGTGCTGTGCTTTCTTTATTAATCTCGGTATTTTTAAATACGGTTTTGTGTCATCAATTGCGATATCAATTCGTGTAAAACGTGCTTGTTTCATTGCGCAACGTTTAAAAAAATCTTGCCAATTTTCACCAGAACTGATTAAGTAATGTTCAAACTCTCGACAAGCTGAACCAGATAATTGTAAATGAAATCCCATTGTCTCATCTGCGTCAGAATAAAAGATTTTGATGTTACCAAAAGTATAGCTACGATTATAAAAATACAATCCTTTATTGTGATGTTTAAAGACTGCCCGAGGCAGTTTCAAAACATCCTCCATTATGGTGAAAATCGAGGGTACCATGAATGTCACTTGAACCCAGTCAACGATTGCCTCCAAGCCACTTTCGTTTGGTTTCTCTACCCCCCTATTAGTAAGGGGGGTAGAAGGTGAATTTTCCATATAAAATCCTCCTATCAAATCGCAAGCGATTTGATAACTTAGGCATACGCATGGCTTTCTTTACGCGTCTTTGTCGCAGGCTCCGCCCAAATGCGAATCGCACTCCGTGCTTGCATTTCTGCGCCTGCAGACGCTAAAAGCCTAGCGAGCCTAAGTTAACAACGACTTAACGAGTTAAACAAATATATCCCCAACATAAATACAATCAGACAAATCGACTTGTAGTAAACGTCCATATCCAGCTTCTTTCAAACCAAAACACAATAAGCAAATATCGGAATAGACTCTAGGTCTTCCCGATTTAAAATTGCTTTTAACGTAGTTATCATTAAACTTTTTTTGTATTTCTTTGGAGAGTGTCAATAAAGATAATTCATCACCTGTGTTAATTCTAGATGCAATATATGCCAGCATACCTTCAGATAATTTTAAATTAACAGCATAAGGTGCTAATCTATCAGCTGTGTAAAAGTCCATACATTATCCTTGTGGTGCTGATTTTTTTACTGTAATCGTACCTATCTGTTTAATATCTTCTGCTTTAATACTTGGCATAATTGTTTGGAAATCTCCTGATGACTGGATATACTGATTAATGTCAACACCGACTACTTCACATAGACACATTCTATCTAACTTCACTTCTTTCGGAATTTTCACGGTGATTGGATCAGATTGTCCAGACGATGCCAACTTATACGCATAAATCTTTTTATCTGTTTTTTCTCCGCCTTCATATTTAAACTTCTCATCTACACCAATAAAATACAAATCACCTAATGTTTTTTCTAAATCAAATACTGGATTCCATGCCATAATAAACGCCTCATTTCTTTAAATTTTTATTTGTTTTCTACGCTGAAAATGTCATCAGCTAAAAATTGTACGTAAAAATGAATAACCTGTTTTTTCATCTTCTTGTATATATGATTTAAACGAAAGATTAGAAAGCTCAATACGTTCTAAATGTTTAAATCTTTTACTGTTAGGAATTCTAACAGTGACTTTGTCGTTAATATCTACACACTCAATCGTGTACAAATAATATGTGTCACCTGTTTTTGATGTTTCTTTTACATGAGATAAATAACGATATACGTCACCTAACATTGGTTTCGCATATTTAATTAACGCAGTCATCAATAACCACCTCACTCATCGTTATAAATAGGCAGACCTATACAAATTTAATTTTTAGGGTCGCACGAATAGGAATAGTCCCGAATCCGTACCACTGCATTTTTGATAATGGAGTTTCTATGCTTCTCCTGACCTATACTATTTTTAGTTCAATCTAACGGTTCATCACCTCAAAAAATTCTAAGTCTTCAATTGAAATATGATACATCTTACAAATGAATGAATTAGAAACACCATATTTCTTTAAAAATTTATAATCCTTATAAGTGAATCGAAAATCATTTTTACGCATCATTTCACAAACCTCTAATATACGAAAATATGCAATATTATACATTTTACAAATTTTTCGTTTTGAAATATTGTGATAACGTAAAATAACAAATTCACGATAATCTAATCCATTAAAATTAGAAAAAGACGGTGTAAATTCTGTCATAATCATCAATTCCTTTCATAAGAATCATTAATTACTTACAGTTTACACCGCCTATTAAAACAAAAGCCCATACTCTTAGTTTTGAGTACAGGCTCACATTGCCTTAACTCCTCCTATGACACCATCATAGTGGGAGTTAATTATTTAGTTAATGGTCTTTTTTT
>NZ_JXWY01000151.1 GCF_000934465.1 Staphylococcus microti
TACTCATTGAAGTAGAATCGCTCTCACTTACTGATGTTGAGTTACTCATTGAAGTAGAGTCACTTTCACTTACTGACGTTGAGTTACTCATGCTCGTAGAGTCGCTCTCACTCACTGATGTTGAGTTACTCATGCTCGTAGAGTCACTCTCACTCACTGATGTTGAGTTACTCATTGAAGTAGAATCGCTCTCACTCACTGACGTTGAGTTACTCATGCTCGTAG
>NZ_JXWY01000152.1 GCF_000934465.1 Staphylococcus microti
ATGTGCCTTTGTAACTCCGTATAGAGTGTCCTACAACCCCAACAAGCAAGCTTGTTGGTTTGGGCTCTTCCCGTTTCGCTCGCCGCTACTCAGGGAATCGATTTTTCTTTCTCTTCCTCCGGGTACTAAGATGTTTCAGTTCTCCGGGTCTGCCTTCTTACATGCTATGTATTCACATGCAGATAACACGACATAACTCGTGCTGGGTTTCCCCATTCGGAAATCTCTGGATCACAGCTTACTTACAGCTCCCCAAAGCATATCGTCGTTAGTAACGTCCTTCTTCGGCTTCTAGTGCCAAGGTATTCACCGTGCGCCCTTAATAACTTAATCT
>NZ_JXWY01000153.1 GCF_000934465.1 Staphylococcus microti
AAATGAAATCACTGCAGATTTTACTAAGTTTGAATTAAAAGAAATGACGCATCTTAAATCCACTTATTCGAAAAATATGTTTAGACTACTAAAACAATATAAACATACAGGGAATTTCAAGATACAAATTAATGATTTTAGAGAACGATTAGATATTCCTGCTAGTTATCGTATGACACATATTAACCAAAAAGTCCTGACTCCTATTATTAATGAATTAGGATT
>NZ_JXWY01000024.1 GCF_000934465.1 Staphylococcus microti
TTGAAGTAGAGTCGCTCTCGCTTACTGACGTTGAGTTACTCATGCTCGTAGAGTCACTTTCACTTACTGACGTTGAGTTACTCATGCTCGTAGAGTCGCTCTCACTCACTGATGTTGAGTTACTCATGCTCGTAGAGTCACTTTCACTTACTGATGTTGAGTTACTCATTGAAGTAGAATCGCTCTCACTCACTGATGTTGAGTTACTCATGCTCGTAGAGTCACTTTCACTTACTGACGTTGAGTTACTCATGCTCGTAGAGTCGCTCTCACTTACTGATGTTGAGTTACTCATTGAAGTAGAATCGCTTTCAATCACTGATGTTGAGTTACTCATGCTCGTAGAGTCACTTTCAATCACTGATGTAGAGTCACTTACTGAAGTAGATTCTGATTCAGAGTACTCTTTATCTACTTCATAATAATAGATAACTCTCCCATCACCGCCCGATGTATTTCTAATATTTACTTTATTTGGTAAGTTATTACCATAGAGTTCTCCACCAGTCCAGTTTGCAATCGGGAATCGTCCTCTATAGTAGCCATCCGTATTAGTTGTCAAACTTTTTTCATCTTGAGGAATCGTTAAGTAATCACCTGCTAGATTTGTTACATCTCCATTATTAGAAAAACGAATTCTGTAAAATGCTTTTTCATCTTGGGAAATGATGTCACTTAATTTATGATATTGAGGGCCGTAGACTTCACTAACTGAAGTCAAATTTCCACCAACATCCATCATTGTACTATCAAGATCGCTAGTTTTCGCAAAAGTTATCTCATTAGCTATAGCTTTGTCCAATGCAACTTTTCCAGCATTTGATTCAAACTGTTCTTGAGTGGGACTAAATATTTTATCTTCAATAACTGTATAGTTCTCTTTGTTTTTAAAGAATTCTTCAGCTGTTGGTAATGTTTGAGGATTGTTAGAGTAAACAGTGTACCCTTCTATAATAGCCGTTCCACTATTATCTAAATATGTTTTCTTATAGTAGACAACAGCCTTATCACCATTTTGAAGTGTTTGGTTTCCAACCTTTGCATAAGAAACATCACCTTGGAATTTTTGTTTAGTAGTTGACACTATACTATCTTCATTACCTGCAACTGTAACATATTTATACCCTGGGATATCAATTGCTTTAGTAGTGTAATTATCATTTGTCCATCCGTATTGGATAAAATCATCAGCAACAGGAGTTATTTTATCCGACCATAAACGGTAGCTTGTTATTTGAGGTAGGTAACGGGGCACCGTTCTGGTAATTGCTGTTTGTCCTTTCAAAAGTGACGTGCCATCATAGTAGTTATAAAGTGTTTCAAGCCCCTCTCCTTTACTATTAGCATCTGGGAAAGTGAAAGTGACTTCTGTACTATTTAGATTTTTCCTAGTCACAGTGGTTGTAAAGTTATCGATTTGAGTGCTATCTACCCCTCCTACTGTACTCGACACAGAAAGTGTAATTGTTGAACCTATTTGACTCCCATCTTTATTAAAGCGAGATACATAAATTTCAGATGCAACTGTTTTATCTCCATTTACATCAGCTAGTAATTTATTTTTATCTACTGCAAACGCGTACTGTTCCAGGTTGTTTTGATTACGCGCTACAAAGAAAGTAGTGTGATTTGGATTTGTATCTTGGAAAATTCCAGAACCAATTGTGTCATGACTAATAGTATACCCATCTCTACTTGTTAATGTGCCTGCTGAAGTATCAACAGCAGATCTTAGTGTACTGTCATCAGCAAGTCTAAAACCAGCACGATTAGTATAAGTAGCAGCGACTGCTTTAAGTCCATCATTTGCTGTAATTCCAGTACTTAGTAAAGAGTCTACTTCCCTAGAATTTGGTGCTGTCAAAGTATTTGATGCTATATTAGAGGTTACATCTTTTGAATCTGTTTCAGAAACTGTCTGGCTAGTCACTGACATCGTTGTGCTAGAATCAGCAGTATCCTCTTGAGTTGAGTAAGTGTTATCCCCTTCTTTTTCATTAGATTCTGATAATACTTTCTCTTCACGTACCGATGTACTTTCATTAGCTGATTCTGATTCTATGCTTTCTGATTGACTAATCGAAAGACTTTCAGAAAGTGAAATAGACACTTTTGTTGATTCAGAAATACTTTGTATTTCTGAATTTACTGATTCTGCTGATTCTGATACTATACTTTCTGATTGTACTTGATCGATTACTGTCGATGTCTGGTCGCCTATTGTTTGACTATTTGCTGTTAATTCTGATGTGACAGGTATTTCAGATGCAGCTAATACGTGTTGATCATGCAACATATTAACTGTAAATAAACCTCCTGTAATTGCAGTAGTTCTAAGGGCATTCTCTTTAATGATACCACCAACACTCACTTTGTCACTTTGCTCTTTATCAACTTTATCCGTTAATAAAGAAAGGCCTAACATGTTAAGTAATTGAATTTCTTTGACACCTGCCTTAACCCAGTTTTTTCCGGATTTGTACAATTTTACTCTATTTTTTTCTTCGCCAAAACTCTTTTTAAATTCTCGTGATTTTCTAGTCATAAAAAGACTCCCATTACAAATGTATTCTACAATATATTTATTAAGATTCTACTGAAAATATATCGCCGTCCACAATTTTACACTTTATATCTAAAGATAGTCAATATTATATAATGTTTATAAGTGTGAATTTTCTTTGATTACGTTTTATACTTTCAAAATTAAATAATCACTTTGATATATTTTTAACGTTAACTTTTGACCTAAAACAATGTGTTGAAGTATGGAAAAGGCACTATAGAAGAAGTGGTAATACATTTATGTATATATCGATAGATGAATCTGTTATAAATTTTATGAAAGATGAAACGGTTAAGTTTATAAAATCTACTTATACTATAGAAATTTGTGATATTTGGATTTTGAGAGTTTCAGGATAGAATATAAGTCCTAAAAAACAGGGTGGAACCCATTAAGTGTTTGAACGAAGTTTTTTAAGTCTCACATTCTATCGGTATGGATATTTTGTGTAATATAGGTCGTATTTTTAAGTGTGTGTTTAACATACTTTTATTATCTAATCTTAATAAATTGTAAAAATTCTTTGCACTACTTCATCTGCTTCTTTGTTTTTAGTGGTTTCTAACAACTTAGCCTACTTATCTTAGTAAATAGTTTGCCAAAATATTTCACACCATTTCCTTAAAGAGAGTTTGCACTCGGAATTAGTAATAAAAAGCGACAGAATCGTAATTGACCTGTCGCTTTTTTTATTTGAAATTATTACTTACTTAATTTTTCTTCTTTACGCTTTCTGAAAAATAATAGTGCTCCTAATCCAGCGAAAAGACTGCCAAACAACGTTGTTGGTTGAGATCCCTGTCCAGCTTCTGGTAAAACCTTGATACCATTTGTCTTAGATATTACATGTCTATTGGTAATTTCTTTCTCTATGCCTGTCATTTTTCCATCTGCTGTTTTTGCTTCTTCTACAGCTTGTTTTGCCCCATTCAATTGTTCTGTATTATTTAAGTTTCGTAGTTTCTCTTTAATATCATCAGAAACATTCATCACCGCAAAGCTTTTATCTGTTTGTAAATTGTCAGAACTATGCACACTGTTATTAAATGTGTAAGTAATTGGCACTTTTAAAACTTCTTCATCTTTATCGTAATACTGTTGAAGTTTTTGCCATTTTTCTGTGTTGTTTTCAATATCTGCTAAAGTTAAA
>NZ_JXWY01000154.1 GCF_000934465.1 Staphylococcus microti
CCTATGGCAAAGAGGTCACACCTGTTCCCATGCCGAACACAGAAGTTAAGCTCTTTAGCGCCGATGGTAGTCGGACTTACGTTCCGCAAGAGTAGGACGGTGCCAGGTAATTTTAATTATTCCACAGTAGCTCAGTGGTAGAGCTATCGGCTGTTAACCGATCGGTCGTAGGTTCGAGTCCTACCTGTGGAGCCATATAAGGCCCCTTGGTCAAGCGGTTAAGACACCGCCCTTTCACGGCGGTAACACGGGTTCGAGTCCCGTAGGGGTCACTTTTTAGGAGAATTAGCTCAGCTGGGAGAGCATCTGCCTTACAAGCAGAGGGTCGGCGGTTCGAACCCGTCATTCTCCACCATTTCTTTTCAATTACATATGCGGAGGGGTAGCGAAGTGGCTAAACGCGGCGGACTGTAAATCCGCTCCTTCGGGTTCGGCAGTTCGAATCTGCCCCCCTCCACCATCTTTGGGCTATAGCCAAGCGGTAAGGCAACGGACTTTGACTCCGTCACTCGCTGGTTCGAATCCAGCTAGCCCAGCCATATGAGCCATTAGCTCAGTTGGTAGAGCATCTGACTTTTAATCAGAGGGTCAGAGGTTCGAATCCTCTATGGCTCACTTGTAAATCCTATCTCAATCGAGGTAGGATTTTTTGGTTCTTCACCTTTTGTGGTGGGATGGCATTTGCTGTCTCCTCTTTTTTGGCATACAAAAAGCGCATATGTCTCTATAATTTCAAGTGCCTAAATCCAAATTAAAGGAGACATGATGCGCCTGTGTATAATAATATATTACAACTACTCAAAATAGTAGATTTTCAAGACGATGTTGAAGTGCGAGTTCAACGCGCTACAGTCATTTATAACACGCTGTCATATCTACCAAAAGATCATGTATATCAGATTCATAAACAGCGAAACAGCGTTATAAGTGTCAGTACTGTCAAAGAACCTTTGCAGCTTCTATAAATATTGTTGAAGAGAACTGTTTTATTACAATCGTCTAGATTACTTCAAAAATATCTCTGGCTATTATGTATCACTCCTTATTACCTCAAGTGCCAGCTATTTCTTCCTAAACCAATAAAGCATGCACTTTTAATGACACTACACCTACATTGATTACAAATGACGGTTAAACTATAACATTGGTGCCATTTAAATGCTTGCTTAAATATTTTGTCTCTCCATTCATTTTATAGTTAATAAACTTTTAAAAATAATACAAATACTTGATTTTACTATGTTGTCTAGATTAATCTGAAAATAATATGTTTGGTAATAATAAAGGGGTTTATCAAGCATAATTAAAGACAAAGGGGTCATGAACAATGAAGAAAAAGATTGAATTGATTGGTGCACCTGTTTCATTTGGACAGCAAAAATTTGGTGTGGGCTTCGGTCCAGATGCAATACGCTATGCAGGGGCTGCGGCTCGGTTGAAACGTATCGGACATGAAGTGATTGATAGTGGAAATATTGAAGTACCACCGTTAGACATAGATAAGTTTCAAAGTGCGCAAAATGGATTACGAAATTATGAAGAAATTCTTGCTTATAATGAACAGTTAAGACAGAGGGTTTCTGAAAGTATTGCACAGGATCATTTTCCTGTGGTACTTGGTGGTGATCACTCGTTAGCGATTGGTTCCGTATCAGCCGTTAGTGAGCATTACAAGTCTCTCGGTGTGATTTGGTATGATGCACATGGCGATTTAAATATTGCTGAAGAGTCACCGTCTGGCAATGTCCATGGGATGTCGCTACGTGTGTTGGCAGGAGAAGGCGATGAGCAGTTAGTACAGTTGGGTGGCTTTGCGCCAAAAGTGACGCCGGATCGTATTGTGCTGATTGGCATGCGTGATTTAGATTATGGTGAACGTGCATATATTAAGGCACATAATATTAAGACATATACAATGGCTGATATCGATGCGCTCGGTATTAAGCAAGTGATTCAAGAAAGTATTGAGTATTTGAAAGGACGAACGGATGGTGTGCATTTGTCGTTAGATGTTGATGCGTTAGATCCTAATGAAACACCGGGAACGGGGACGAAAGTGTCTGGTGGTTTAACATATCGCGAGAGTCACTTCGCTTTAGAGTTACTGCAACAGTCTGGTCTTATTACATCAATGGACTTGGTAGAGGTCAATCCACTGTTAGATCATGGGAATCACACAGCTGAACAAGCGGTGGCACTGCTTGGTTCTTTCTTCGGTGAAACATTATTATAATCCGTGCAATTGATATATGACAACTGACTATAATACTTGTTATAATAGAGTTTATGGGAATAGATTACCGGAGGAGATGCTATGCATATTTTAAATCTCTTTGAAAACTTAAGCACGCTTGAAGTTGTCACTGGTATTCTAGATTTATTAATTGTTTGGTATGTTATTTACTTGTTGATTGCGGTCTTTCAAGGGACAAAAGCGATTCAACTGCTAAAAGGAATTTTATTTATTCTGGTCGGTAAAGCGATTAGTGAATTTTTACAGTTAACAACGACTTCAAGATTGTTTGATTTAGTGATGCAATGGGGCTTTTTAGCGATCATTGTGATCTTCCAACCTGAGATTAGACGCGCGTTAGAGCAGTTGGGACGTGGAAGTTTCTTCAAACGCTATACGATGACATCTTCTGAAGAGGTACCTAAGCTTGTAGAAGCTGTATCCAAAGCTGTACAGTACATGGCGAAACGTCGCATTGGTGCATTGATTGTTTTTGAAAAAGAAACAGGCTTGCAAGATTATATTGAAACGGGCATTCTAATGCATTCTGATATTTCACAAGAGTTATTGACGAATGTTTTTATTCCGAATACACCGCTTCATGACGGTGCGATGATTATTCAAGGAGATAAGATTGCGACAGCGGCGAGTTATTTACCATTGTCGGATAGTCCTAAAATTGCTAAAAGTTTAGGCACACGCCATCGTGCAGCAGTTGGGATTTCAGAGGTCTCAGACGCGTTTACTGTGATTGTCTCAGAAGAAACAGGTTCTATTTCTGTCACTTTTGATGGCAAGTTACGTAAAGATATTTCAGTGGAAGTATTTGAAGAGTTATTGTCTGAACATTGGTTTGGAACACACTTTGCAAAGAAAGGTGTGAATTAGATGTTAGAGTCTAAATGGGGCTTGCGATTTTTTGCGCTGATTTTAGCGTTATTACTCTTTTTATCCGTCAATAATGTGCTGGGCGATTCATTTGGAACAGACAATATTGCGAAAGATGGCCACAAAACCATTAAGAATGTACCTGTTGAAGTAGTTAACAACAATAAAGATCTCTACGTTTCAGGTGCACCGGATACGGTAGATGTTGAGCTCAGCGGGCCACAGTCTAAAGTGCTACGCGCACAAAAAGTTGAAGACTACAAAGTGACGTTGGATACAACTGACGCAGATACTGGTGAGCAAACAGTGCCATTCCAAGTTCGTGGTTTAGATAAAGATATTAACTACCGCGTGTATCCAAAAGAAGCAACACTTTCAATTGAAAAGAAAGAGACGCGTAAAGTTGTTGTAGAACCGAATATTAGCCGCTATGCGATTGATCCGAACTATCAGATTTCTGATGCAAAATTAGGTGTTCGTACGGTTAAAGTAATCGGTGGTAAAGAGCAGTTAGATCTCATTGCTTTTGCGAAGGCAAGTTTTAGAGAAGATTTTCAAATTGCACAAAAAACAACGGCGAAAGCAAATGTGTCAGTTTTTGATAAAAATATGAACAAGCTTGATGTTCAAGTTGAACCTTCTACGGTTGATTTAACGGTAGATGTCGAGCCTTATCATAAAAAAGTGAAAGTAAATCTGACGAAAAAAGGAACACCTGCTGACGGTTTCAAAGTCACAGATGTTACTTTAGATGAATCAGAAGTAGAAATTTATGGTAATCGAGAAGCATTAGAAGATATTGATGAAATTACTGGCGAAGTAGATGTCAATGGCGTATCAAGTCAGACGACAAGATCGGTGAAGTTGAATTTACCGGATCAAGCGACTTATGCAAAGCCATCAGATGTAACAGCAACAATTTCAGTTGAATGAATGATATAAAGGAGATATGAATTATGGGTAAATATTTTGGGACAGACGGTGTCAGAGGCGTTGCCAACCAAGAATTAACACCTGAGTTAGCATTTAAATTAGGGAGATACGGTGGTTATGTTTTAGCACATAATGCACATACGGAACATCCACGTGTTTTAGTGGGGAAAGATACACGTGTTTCTGGTGAAATGTTAGAAAACGCCTTAATTGCCGGCCTTGTGTCAATTGGTGCAGAAGTGATGCGCTTAGGTGTCATTTCTACACCGGGTGTTGCCTATTTAACACGTGAGATGGATGCGAATTTAGGTATTATGATTTCAGCATCACATAATCCTGTGGCAGATAACGGCATCAAGTTCTTTGGTTCGGATGGCTTTAAGTTGTCAGATGAACAAGAACAAGAAATTGAAGCGTTATTAGATGATACGCAAACGGAATTGCCACGTCCAACAGGTTCTGCACTCGTGCATACATCGGATTACTTTGAAGGGGCTCAAAAATATTTGAGTTACTTGAAGTCAACGATTGAAGTGAACTTAGAAGGATTGAAAATTGGTTTAGACGGTGCTAATGGTTCAACAGCATCGCTTGCACCATTTTTATTCGGCGACCTTGAAGCGGATACTGTAACAATTGGTTGTAGCCCAGATGGTTACAATATCAATGAAGGTGTCGGTTCAACACATCCTGAACCTTTAGCGCAAAAAGTCGTTGAAGAAGGTTGTGACTTTGGTTTAGCGTTTGACGGTGACGGTGACCGTTTGATTGCGGTTGACGAACAAGGAAATATTGTTGATGGTGACCAAATCATGTTTATTATTGGACAAGAAATGGCGAAAAACCATGAGTTGAATGACAATATGATTGTATCAACAGTGATGAGTAACTTAGGTTTCTATAAAGCATTAGAAGCGGAAGGCATTCAGTCAAACAAAACGAAAGTCGGCGACCGTTACGTTGTTGAAGAAATGCGTCGTGGCAACTATAACTTAGGTGGCGAACAGTCAGGCCATATCGTATTAATGGACTACAACACGACGGGTGACGGATTATTAACAGGTGTGCAACTTGCAGCGGTTGTAAAACGCTCAGGTAAAAAGCTAAGTGAGTTAGCGGCGCAAATGAAGAAATATCCACAGTCACTTGTAAACGTGAGAGTCACTGATAAATATGGCGTAGAAGATAACGCTGATGTCAAAGAAGTAATGACACGTGTGGAAGCGGAAATGAATGGTGAAGGTCGTATTTTAGTACGTCCATCTGGTACTGAACCGCTTGTACGTGTGATGGTTGAAGCAAAAACGGATGAAGATGCATTACGTTTTGCACAAACGATTGCAGATGTTGTAGAAGAAAAAATGGGATTATAAGCGCAATACAAGAAACCCGTGATCTGAAGAGGTCACGGGTTTTTGTCATTAGAGTGCCTTGTAAACTTTGTTGATGTCTTCTGCGGTTGCTGCATCAAGTTGGGCATGCTGTTGAAGGAAAGCTTGGACGCCAAGTTCAGCGAGTTGCGCATTTTTTGTTACAGTTTCAGCGTCTTGTGGATCTTGGTAGTGTAAGGCAAAGGCAGCTAGTTGGTTCAATGCGTCGTGTGATTGTCTTGCTTGTGCCAGTGCTTTTAATGGTTTTATAATGCGATCTGCAGGGCCGAGTTTGCGCAATACACCACGGCCGACACGATTGATGTCGTCTGATAAATCAGGATTATAGAAACGAGCAATAATTTTCTCGCGATAGGCAGCTTGTGTATCTGGATCGATTGAAAATTGTGTTTCGATATAGTGGCTTGTTTCTGTTAAAACGTCTGTTAAGCCGTCAGCAACACGTTCATCTTGAATGGCTTCTAAGATTGTGTGGTGTCCATAATATTGCCCAGCATAAGCGATATAGGCATGACCTGTATTCACCGTTAACAGTTTACGTTCGATATATGGTGCTAAGTCATCCACATATGTCACACCTTGTAATTCAGGGCCGTGCCACTGTGTATGCTCAATGACCCATTCAAAGAAAGGCTCTACCGTTACATCTAAAATATGATCGTGTGATTGGGCCGGTACGATTCGGTCAACAGCAGCGTTTGAAAAGTGCACATTGTCTGGCAGCTCGCCAACTAAATCTCGAATCGCATTGGCCAATTGATCTGTCGCATTAATCGCATTCTCACAAGCAACGACATTGACCGGTGTTGAACGTTTTTTCAAAAGGGGTGCCAATGTTTTAGCGACGATTGGTAAAATATTGACGCCGACAGCTGTTGTAATCAAGTCAACAGATTCAATGGCTGCTTCAAGTTCATCCTTATCTTCAATAGAATGTAAGGCAGTGACGTTTTGAACAGTTGTCGCTGTTTTGTCGGCATCTGCGAGCATAACGTCATATTGCTGTTGTGCTTTCAACGCTTGAACGAGTGTGTCATTGACATCTGCAAAGGTTACATGATAATTGTTGTCTGCTAGTATTAAACCGATAAACCCGCGGCCGATATTACCAGCACCAAAGTGGAGTGCTTTCATTATACGTCCGCCTCCTTAAGAATGCGTCGGATTTCTTCTGTTGTTTGGGCATTCACGATTTTGTCTACATTAGCTTCATCGCTAAATGCAATGGCGATTTGTGATAAAAGTTCTAAATGAGTACCATCTCTCCCCGCAATCCCAATCACGACTTTAACTTCTTCGCCGTTCCAATCTAAGCCGTTAGGGATTTGTAGCAGTGATAAGCTGGAATCTAACACGGCTGATTTAGCGTCGTCTGTACCGTGTGGAATCGCAAGCCAGTTGCCCATATACGTAGATACGATTGTTTCACGTTCTAGCATGGCTTGAATGTAGTCTTCTGTAACAGCACCACTTTGAACGAGTAATTGTCCAGCACGTTCAATTGCTTCAGCTTGTGTATTAAAAGATTGATTTAATAAAATGTTTTCATCACGTAATAAATTTTCCATCGTGTTCAACTCCTATAATGTATGTTTAATAAATGTTAAAATTTGTTGTTTTAAAGCGTGTTCAACTTCTGTTTGGTCTGACATCCATGTATCGATGTCTTCTAAATGTTCGGTAATATAGCTATAAAGGTGACTGACTAACGGGGTAAGTTGACTGTTTTCAGGTAGCATAGCGCAAACGACGTAGTGAATAGGTGGTTGGTCAGGAGAGGTTATCGGTTGGGCTAATTTGCTAATGCTAAAGTGTGGTTTTACAATCAGTTTGTCTTTGAGATGTGGTATAGCGACTGGATAAGGCGCTAAAGAAAAATTTTGTGTTTGATTGCGTTGTTTCAAAAGATGTGACACTTCTAATGTGTTATTGATGACTTTCAGCTCAGCAAGATAGTGTGCGAGTGCAGTATCAAGGTTTTGACAATGTGCTGTCGAGACGATGATGTCATCTGCAAGAGATAGACACGCATTGATGAGCGCTAATTTTTGATTTATATCATCTTTGGGTATGGCTGCATGCGTATCTGTAGTGTTCACATCTGCTTGCATTATCGTGCGTTGTTGCTGATTGAGCTTAGTTGCAAGTTGTTCCTGTAAAAAATGCGTTGTCTGTGTGAGTTCATGTTCGGGTAACAAAGGACTGACAGTTAAATAAGGTTCATGGATATCCAGCTCAATGGTTGAAATAATGGCGTCATATTTTGATAAATCGTAAGTTTTTAGTGTACTGACTGCCGCTTGTTCGATTTCATCAATCATTGGAAAAGCTTCAGTCAGTCGATTCGCAAGTATGCGACTTGTGCCAATGCCACTGCTACAAACGACGAGCACCTTTGTTAATTGCTTATTTTTAACAATCGCACCGCCGAAATGTAAGACGAGAAATGCGATTTCGTAATCTGGAAAGCTTAATGATGGCAATGCTTTTGCGATACTTTGTGCCACTGCATCATAAAGTGTTGGGTAAGATGAGAGAATACGCTGTGTCATCGGATTGTATGTTTTAATATTTGCGCGAATACGGTTAATGGCAGGTGGTAAATGTAATAGCAAACCCGCTTCTAATTCTGAACGTGATTCAAATTGCGCATCCGTTTGAGCTGCAACGTCGTCTATCAGTGCATTAACTAAAGCGTGATAACTTTCTTGGTTTGGTGTATCTTTGTCATTACGGCGTTTTGCCCCTCGCAAATGAATCGTCATAAATGTAATTTCAGATTGGTTGAAGGTGACGTCGTAATGATGACCAAGTCTTTGTGCGATATGTGTCGCAATTTGAAATTCAAGCGTATCTTGAACTTCTGCGATAATATTCTGTTCTACTGAGACGAATTGTTGGTGCTTCATGCGTTCGATACTGAGCACAATATGGACGATTAACGCTAAGTAACTAGATTCTGTTAACGTGTATGGCAGCTGATCTAAGTCGTCCATTAAGAGCCGTTCGACTTGGAAAATATCTTTCATATCAACCATTGGCAGTCGTTCTTGATTTAATGTTTGGAAGACGAAATGATTTTCGATAACAGAATAAACGCTCGTGCTGTTGAGCCGTTCCATCATTAATTGACTGAGTAACGCACGCTTTTGCATTTCGCTACCAACGATTGAAATACCTTCGCCACGTTTACGAATTAATTTGATATGGAATTGAGCTAAGTCCAAAGCTAAGTGATCGAGTACTTTAGAGAGTTGTTGTAAGGAAGCCCCAATCTCTGAAGCAAGGCTCATTTGTTTGACGGGTTCGCCACTTTGAATCAAGGCGTATAACACGATGACTTTCTGTTCGTCGCTTGTTAAATCAACGACTTCTAATGCATTGACTGCTTGGGTTAGTGCTTCAAACGCGGATTCATCGCCTTCAAGCAAAATGCCTTTGTTTTTAATACGCCTCAGCGTCATGTGAAAAGTTGCAAGTGTTGTATCTATGTTTTTAAGTTCACGATGTACAGTGCGTGAAGACACGGCAATTTGTTGTGCAATGTCAAAAAGATTAATCGGATACCCTTTGTTTTTCAGTAAAATTAATAAAATTTGGCGTTCTCTCATCCCCATATACATAACGGCAATCCCCCCTTTATTTTCACGACATCATAGGAGTAGGGTGGACATATTCTTGCAGCCCACTCACCACTCCCATGTTTCTCCCGGTTTTAAAAAATATATTACTGCTGTTGATCCGCTTTGATTTGTGTCATTAACGCTTCATAGCGTGGTGAATTCAAGAAGTTATCAACGGATAAATGAATGGCGTTCGGTACTTGTTTAATGGCACGATCCGTTAACTTTTTCTGTGTAATGACGAGCTGTGCCTCATCGGTTAATTGGTTGATTGCTTTATTAATAACCGTGACATTGTCAATGCCTGCTTTTTCAAATTTTTTACGTAGCATGCTGGCACCCATTGCGCTTGAACCCATTCCTGCGTCACAAGCAAAGATAACTTGTGTGACGTGATCGTATTTATGGGCGCTGACATCTTCTGTGTCATAGCGGTTTAATAATGTTTCAGCGTCTGTTTCCGTCTCCGCAGTTTTTGACGATGTGTCAGTCAATGCACTGCTAACAGATGATTTTTTGCCTTTTGTTGCTTCCATTTGTGCTGTCGCATCTGCCAGACTCTTTGTCGGTGTTTTTGTGAATTTCAAAATGATGCTGGCAATGATAAATGTGACGAGCGTTGATAAGAAAACGCCGAGTAACATAACGAGATAACTGCCTTTAGGTGTCACGGCAAGGTAGGCGAAAATAGACCCCGGTGATGCAGGACTCGTTAAACCAAAGTTCAATAGGCTAAATGTTGCAACGCCTGTCATACCCCCAGCAATCGCAGCCAAAATAAGCAATGGACGTGCAAGCACATAAGGGAAGTAAATTTCGTGAATTCCACCGATAAAGTGAATGAATGCTGCCCCGTATGATGTTGCTTTTTCAGTACCTTTACCGAAAACCATATAAGCGAGTAAAATACCGAGACCTGGGCCAGGGTTAGACTCTAATGTGTATAAAATTGACTTGCCTGCTTCGCTTACTTGATCAGCAGCGAGTGGTGTTAAAACCCCGTGGTTAATCGCATTGTTTAAAAAGACGATTTTGGCAGGCTCGATCAGAATGCTGACTAATGGCAATAGCTGTTTGCCGATTAAAAAGTCCACGCCCATACCTAATACATGCATAAGACCTGAAACGACAGGTGCAAGTGCTTTGAAACCAAGAATCGTCATAAAGAACGCTAAGAAACCGGCTGAGAAGTTATTAACGAGCATCTCCAAACCGTTGGGTGTACGCGGCTGTAAAAACGCATCGACTTTTTTCATGAGCCAACCGACAAGTGGGCCCATAATCATGGCACCAATCAACATTGGTGTTTCAGGGAATGCGGCGATAACCCCCATTGTTGCTGTCGCGCCGACAATCCCACCACGTAAGTCATGAACGAGACGGCCACCACTAAAAGCGATTAAGAGTGGAATTAAATATTTGATCATTGGATCAACCATTGCGGCAAGTTCTTTATTTGGATACCAACCGTCTGGAATAAACAGTGCTGTAATGAGCCCCCATGCGATAAAAGCACCGATATTCGGCATGATCATACTCGACAGAAATGAACCGAATGCTTGAACATTACGTTGAATGCGTGCTTTCATCGGTTGTTGATCCGTTGTATGTGTGTTTGACATCATTTTCAACTTCCTTTCGTATGTGTGATTGGGACATAAGAAAAATCGTCCCAAATAATTAGTGAAAAATCACTAATTGGCAGTAGGTGTCTGAAGTGAAAATGCGTTTTAAAAAGCTTTTTTTCACTTCTATTGTCAGTGTTCGCAAAGCAGGATTCTCGGCAGAACTTCGCAATTCGGCAAAATTAGAAAGCAAATTTGCTCATCGCTCGGGTTCTGATCGAATCCTAAACGCTTTGCTCACAACCTCGATACACCCTTGCCGGGCGGGACGACGAAAGCTTTTTGTAAAAATGCGATTTCTGTCCCGCTCCCTTCATCATAGTTGCCAGTAGTAGGGGCGACAATGAATAGAAAATGCGGGATTGGCAGTCTAAAAATGACAAAATATCGTTAATGTGTCATGCCAATGGTTGATGAACAAAATTTGTACAATTTTATGTAACTTTTTTGATGAAAATAGCAGTTTTATTTGCATTGACGGTTTTCAACAGTGTAGAATGATATAGAAATCTGAGTGAAAAGGAGGATTGTGAGGTTAACAGTTAAAGCGCCAGTACAAGTGACAGCGGTTGATTGTGGACATATACACTAAAGCAGAGTGCATATTGAGATGGACTTGCGCACTTGTAGACGAGGAGGATAGTGATCGAATCAGATCGGCGGATGCTATCCCGGATGTGGCTCATTCGTTAGCTTATTAATTAAAACAAAAGGGCAACTTTTTGGACAAAGTTAATAAGATCGCCAACAACAAAATTGAAAGAATAGAAAAACGATGCATGAGTTGTCGTTTGTATTGTGATGTATTAGAACAGAATACACATGATATTAAGACAATTTGCGGTACCGTTATTTCGTAATGGAGGAAAAGTTTTATGTGTGGAATTGTAGGATATATTGGATATGAGAAAGCGAAAGAAATTTTATTAAATGGTTTAGAAAAACTTGAATATCGTGGTTATGACTCAGCGGGTATCGCAACACGTGATGACAATACGGTAACTGTGACAAAGGCAAAAGGACGTATTGCAGAATTACGTAAAGCCGCTGACAATGATATTGACGGTCAAACAGGTATCGGTCATACACGTTGGGCAACACACGGGGTACCAAGTTATGAAAACTCACACCCACATCAATCAGCAAGTGGTCGTTTTACACTTGTGCATAACGGTGTGATTGAAAACTATGAAGAGTTAAGAGATACGTACATTCCAAATGTGACACTTGTATCAGAAACAGACACAGAAATTATTGTGCAATTAGTTGAACATTTCGCAAATGAAGGGATGGAAACGGAAGCGGCATTTACAAAAGTTGTATCATTATTACACGGTTCATATGCACTTGGCTTATTAGATCGTGAAGATAGCGATACAATCTATGTTGCGAAAAACAAATCACCATTACTTGTTGGTATTGGAGAGAATTTCAATGTCATTGCTTCTGACGCCTTAGCGATGATTCAAGTAACAAGTGAATATAAAGAATTAAAAGACCAAGAAGTTGTGTTAGTGAAACGCGATGAAGTGATTATTAAAGATTTAGCAGGTAATGTTGTTGAACGTGATAGCTATACTGCTGAAATTGATGCGTCAGACGCTGAAAAAGGTGTTTACGCACACTACATGTTAAAAGAAATTCACGAACAACCAGCAGCAATGCGTCGTATTATTCAAGCATACCAAGATGATGCAGGCAACTTGAAAATTGACCCAGAAATCGTAAAAGACGTTCAGTCAGCAGACCGCATCTATATTATTGCGGCAGGTACAAGTTACCATGCAGGTTTAGTCGGCAAAGAATATTTAGAAAAATGGGCGGGCGTACCAACTGAAGTCCATGTTGCGTCAGAGTTTGTTTACAACATGCCATTGTTATCTGAACGTCCATTGTTCATTTACATTTCACAATCTGGTGAAACAGCCGACAGCCGTGCGGTACTTGTTGAAACAACAAAATTAGGTCACCGTTCATTAACAATTACGAACGTGGCAGGCTCAACATTATCACGTGAAGCGGACCACACATTGTTGTTACATGCAGGTCCTGAGATTGCTGTAGCGTCAACGAAAGCTTACACAGCACAAATTGCGGTATTATCTATTTTAGCGCAAGTCGTTGCAACAGCACGTGGTCATGAAACAGGCGTTGAGTTATTACCTGAACTTGCTAAAGTAACAGCTGCGATAGAAACGATTGTAGACGATGCACCAAAAATGGAACAAATCGCGACAGACTTCTTAGAAACAACACGTAATGCGTTCTTTATTGGCCGTGCGATTGATTACAATGTAAGTCTTGAAGGTGCGTTGAAACTGAAAGAAATTTCATACATTCAAGCTGAAGGCTTTGCAGGCGGCGAATTAAAACATGGTACGATTGCTTTAATCGAAGACGGTACACCTGTTATCGCATTAGCAACACAAGCACACGTTAATTTATCGATCCGTGGTAACGTTAAAGAAGTGGTTGCACGTGGTGCGAACCCTTGCATTATTTCAATGGAAGGCCTTGAAAAAGAAGGCGACACATATGTGATCCCACACGTGCATGAATTGTTAACACCGCTTGTATCAGTTGTTACATTACAATTGATTTCATATTATGCGGCACTTCACCGTGACTTAGATGTGGATAAACCACGTAACTTAGCAAAATCTGTAACAGTAGAATAAATTTGATATAAAGTAACATCACATCATTTGGCTGATTTCATGTAATTCTATGAAGTCAGCCTTTTTGAATAGGTAAAGGGGAAAATGACATGATTATTTTAAAAGATATAGCGAAAATAAAAGGCGGACAACAGTTGCTACAAGGTGTTTCATGGCACATTCAACCGGGTGAAAAATGGCTCGTATATGGCATGAATGGTGCAGGCAAAAGTACGTTATTGAACATTATTACCGCTTATGATTTTGCGACACGAGGCGATGTCCAACTCTTTGGCATGAAGCCGGGGCAACAAGGGTATTCTGCACATCATGTGCGTGAACAAATCGGCTATGTATCAGGCAGTTTGCGCGATCGTTTTGCAGAAGGTGAGTTAGTGCGAGATGTTGTATTGAGTGGCATATACAAGTCGATTGGTGTGTATCAAAAGCCGACGGACAATGATATTCAACTCGCCCAACAAGTACTTGCACGCTTTGGACTCACCGAATTGGAAATGCGTTATTTTGGGCAATTGTCGACAGGTCAGCAACAACGTGTGTTATTAGCACGTGCCCTTGTCGTACCGCCTAAATTGCTTATTTTAGATGAACCATGCAATGGTTTAGATTATGTTGGACGTGAGTATTTATTAGACATGTTAACGGATATGCATGATGACTATCGGAATATGGCAGTCATTTACGTGACGTATTTTGTTGAAGAAGTGACGTCGGATTTCACGCATGCGTTGTTGTTAAAACAAGGCGTTGTGCAAGCGAGTGGCGTGATGGATCAGACATTAACGAGTGACAATTTAAGACAGTTGTTTGGTATGCCAGTGAACTTGCACAATCAAAATGGGCGATACCAATTGATTCGACAATAAAGGGGTTTTGATTGCTTTTGACTGAAGAAGATGACACACTTTAAAGGAGAAGAATATAGATGAAAGGATAGGCAACTATGCAACGAGTAAAAGCGATATTTTTAGATATGGATGGCACGATACTGCATGAAAACAACCGTGCGTCGGCGTATACAGCGGATGTGATTGCACAATTAAGAGCAGCAGACTACAAAGTATTTTTAGCGACAGGGCGTGCGAAAGAAGAAATTCATTTGTTAATACCCGAGACGATGGTGTTTGATGGTATTATTTCGTCAAATGGCACGATAGGGCATATTGGTACAGATGTGTTATTCCAACACGGCTTAGCCGAAGACAGTGTGCGTGCCATTGTGGAACAGGCACAACAAGCAGGCATTTATTATGAAGTATTTCCATTTGAACAAGCACGTTTTGCATGTGAGGAAGACAAGTCTTGGATGTTAGACATGGTCGCAGGCGAAAAACCCGAAACAGTTGGTGCGAGTGAATGGCTGTCTCGTCATGAAGCAGTTGAAGGCAAATTGACATGGCGTGAGACGTTACCGAGTGGCTTGAGCTATTCAAAAATTTATTTATTCCATCCGGATTTAGAGACAATAGCAACATTTCGCAATGCGATGAAAGATCAAATGGAAACGCTCAAAATTGAAGTTTCGCAGTCGACACCCAACAATGTGGAAACGATGGCGTATCAAGTGAATAAAGGGACAGGTATTCAAGAAATGTGTGCCCATTTTAATATCGACATTGCAGATACATTAGTTATTGGGGACAGTGATAACGACCGCACGATGTTTAAAGTCGGGGGTGTGACTGTCGCAATGCGTAACGCAAACGATGCGATTAAAGCGTTAACGGCGTATGAAACAGAGGTTGACAACAACGATGATGGTGCTGCGCGTTTCCTAGCCGCCCATTTATTAAATAATTAAAATCGTAAAAAAACGTAAGTGCTCTGAAATGAGAGACACTTACGTTTTTAAAAGTGTGATTATGCGTTTTTTCGACCTTGGTGGTGGAAATACGTGATAATCGATCCAAAGATAACGAAATAAATCACATAGCGCGCAATGAACAATACGACATTAAATGCGTATACCACATACTTTGCCGCATTTTGTGACATATGTGCAGTGTTCAGTTGGATTGCAGCGGCAGCAGGCCCTGATAAAAGCATTAAAATGATATTGATAAGCCAGATGCCGATGAAGAATAATAAAAATGTTTTTTGACCATTGCGAATACCTTGCCAAGCCGCTTTCACATCATCGCGTACTTTTGCTTCAGGATTTTTCACGAATGCAGCGACCATATTTACGATGAATACGATAACGAACAATGTGAAGATACTTGTGATACATGCGATAACGAATAATACTAACATATATGAAAAATCGGATGTTACCAAGTCTTTAAAGATTTTATTTAATCCCGCTGTTAAATAGAAGTTCACAATAGCTAACACGAGCATAAACACGCTTGCGATTAAACCGACTAATAGGTTTTTACGCCATATTTTCCCTTTGAAAGATTGGAATAGATGTGACCATTGAACTGAACTGTGTCCAGAGACTGCATAGTACACACTGCGAATACTTCCTGTAAATAATGGGAATATAAGCATTAAGAAAATTAATATAATGAGTAGCACTGCACCGAGTGAAACAAGAATTAATGTTTTCGTATCACCTTGACCGGTAAACAATGCCATCGCCCATAAATTAAATACGAGTGCTATTGGCAATGTTGAGACTGTTAAGAGTAACAACATTATGACAAAATTAATCAAGTTCATGCTAAATAACTTTTTATTTTGTGATCGAATGTGTTGGAAAAATTTACTTGTAAAATGAAACACGGATGACCGCTCCTTTCAACATATATTCCACCTTATCAAAAATAACATCATTTGGGAATAAAAATGGTAAAAATCAAAATGATAGCATAACTAAATTAAATGTAGGTTTCGATTTATATTATATATGTAAATTATAAAGGTATGGTGGCGATAATATGACAATAGGCTAAGCGTTTTCTCTGAGTGCATCTGTATATTGCATTTGTATGACATAATAAGAAATCAGTGCAATCAACGATACATAATTTGGTACAATAAATATGATTGTGACAAGGAGGTACACGATGAAGATATCACGCCCAAAAATTTATGAGCAAATAGCAAATAGGTTGATTGAACAAATAGAGAATGGTGTGTTAAAAGAAGGGGAACGCCTCCCCTCTATTCAAAAATTAGCAAAAGATTATGGCGTGAGTAATGCTTCAGTACGTGAGGCTTTAAATGCACTGCGCATTATCGGTTTGGTTGAGATTAAACACGGTTATGGCACCTTCGTAAAGCAGAAAACACCACAGTTGTTTGATTTTATTTCCCAAGCATTGACGCCTAAACGAGTGAAAGAAATTTTAGAGTTACGTGAAGTGGTAGAATTATCGACAGCACAATTTACAGCGGAACGTCGAACAGATGCAATGCTGACAGAAATGGAATTGGCATTGGAAGATATGGCACAAGCGATGCGTATGGACAAGTCAGGGGAAGAAGCAGACTTACGATTTCATTTAGCAATTGCCAAAGCATCAGACAATGAATTGTTGTACGAATTGTTGCATAATATTTCCGACTTAATTCAACAGACGATGAAAGGGACGCGTCATATTTATTTATATAATCGTCAAAAAACAATGGAACGCTTATTAGAAGAACACGTTGCCATTTTAACTGCGATTCAACAACAAAATGGTGCAATGGCGAAACATCAAATGGCCCGTCACTTAGCAGAGGTGCGTCAAACATTGGTAGAGCACTATATTATGGACTAGTTCAAGTAAGCGCATACACAGAGAGAGTGTGTGTTACGGTTAAAAGGATGTCATGTGGATGTAGGTAGATTACTACTTTGAAATTGCTGAGGGAAGAGTATATATCTGAGGTAAAAATGCGGTTTAATCAGTTTGAGTATACTACAGCGTTTTTGTCTCGCTTCCAAAACATTAATAAAAAGAGAGGTGTTCGTTTTGAAAGTTGGTTTATATATTGCGTTACTTTGTGGCATTATTTCAGGTGCCTGTATCTTTTTTAACGTAGGCTTGTTTCCATCAATGGTTTTCCCAGTTATTATCGGGATGATAGGCATTATTGCAACATTATGGACACTGCCGAATCCGGATATTAGTAACATGTTGAAATTGGGTGGTATTTTAGTGAACGGCTTTCCAGTGATTGCTGGATTCATGCAGATCTTAGGAAACTCATGAAAAGCTGTTGTTGTTTGACACATAAACACTTATAATGAACAAGATAACTATATGATGAAGGAGATTCATTTGCCATGACAGCAGAAACAAATTACTTTTGGTTAAATTGTGGTTATAACAGATGGAATCACAATGAGCCGTTAGTAGGACAAACCACTGTCTTTGAATCAGGGGCACAATTCAACCCGACACAAGGGTTTCGTGCGTTCAAGCAAGCGCAAGTAGGAGATAAAGTTATCTTTTACCAAGTACAAACAGATGCCGGCTTGCTTGGTTGGGGCGAAATTACGAGTGTGATGACAGGTGCACAAAATAAAATACACGTTCAGTTTAAGTTTAATGAAACATTTAAACCACTCACAACAGAATATTTAAAGCGTAGTGAAGCGCTAGAGTTTCGCATGAATAATATGAAAGAAACGCTATTTAACAAGATCTCGTATGATGAGTTTGAGTTGATTAAAGGGCTTGGTACAGGCGATGTGACGATTCCACGTTATTTCTTTATGTCTGAAACAGAGACGTTTGAACCCGATGAGAAATATACGATTTATACGCATACGCGTAATGGGATTAAACGCAATGGTTACCATCACTATACGCAACTTGAAATCGGAGACCAAATTATTGTATATAACAAACAGATGAATCAGTCTATCGTTGGGCGTGCAGAAGTGGCACATCATATACATACACGACCTCCTGAAGCGGGTAGAACGAATAGTACGGCGATTGAGATTCGTTATTTGGAAGATATTCATCCGATTAGCTTGATGACGCTCAACAAGCATCCGAAATTAAAAAATCTCTACTTTTTACAAGAAAATGCGAAACAAGCGATTGCGAGCTTAACGCCGACACAGTATCATGCGATGATGGAAATGAGTGAGAATGACGGTTTGAAAGGGCAATTTGAGACGGTTAAGTCGGACTATGAGTTGCCTAAAGATGAAGATGTGAAGCCGTTTATCTTATTATTGGCAGATGATAAAGCAGAAGGGTTAAAAGCAGCGACAGCGCTCGTGGAAAAGGCGAATGCGACACCAGTCATGACGGTGGGACATCCAGATTTTATGGAAGAAATGTTGTACGGACGTTATTTACCAAATGAAGCCGGTGCATTGTACTATCGTGAAGGCTTTATTACAGATTTAATGCCGAAAACAGATCGTCAATATTTGGTCATTGATCAATTCAATCGCATTGATCCGGATATTTTCCAAACGTTTATCAACGTGCTAGAAGGCTATGAAATGACACTGCCGCGTTACAATAAAGATGGCAGTATGATTAAATGGAGTCGTGAAAAAGATTCATTCTACCGTTTTAACCCGAACTGGCATATTGTTGGTGTGACATATTTAACACCGCAAGAAGTGAAAGAAAAGTATTCGACACAAATGTTGAAATATACACGTATTATTCAAGTGAAAAAATAGTTTGATAAAAGCGAGTGGGACAATGACAACTTTCAAAGCAGTTGTTTATTGTCCTCTTTTTATTTGTGAAATATATGACATCTAAAACTATGTGGTGCATAACATTCTGAATATTCTTGCGAGTTCTTTCGAGAAATAGTATGATAATTGTAATCGCTTACTTATAAGTGAAGGGGAGAGGTTAAAATTGAATATTAAGAAACGAGAGAAGAAAGAGATTAATGTTTGGTATGCACTTTTGACACTCGGTATTATGATTGCAGCGATGCTATTTACAGTTGTAAAGCTGCAACAGGCGCCACATATTCCATTACTTATCGGGACATCTGTTGCGATTATTATTACGATGTGCCATGGCTATGAATGGGATGAAGTGGAAGACATGATGTACAAGGGGATTAAACACGCATTGCCAGCGGTTGTCATCATCATGCTCGTCGGGTTAATTATCGGTGCATGGATCGGTAGCGGTGTCGTAGCAGCCATGATTTTCTACGGACTGAAATTGATCTCGCCAACATATTTCTTAGCTGTAGTAGTTATTATTTGTGGTATCGTCGCATTAGCCATCGGAAGCTCATGGTCGACAATGGCAACAGTCGGTGTTGCTTCCATGGGTATTGGTATTAGTATGGGATTATCACCAGGTATGGTCGCAGGGGCAGTTATTTCTGGCGCATACTTCGGCGATAAAATGAGTCCATTATCCGATACAACGAACTTAGCGTCCGGACTAACAAATGTTGATTTGTTTGATCATATTAAGCATATGTTCTATACAACGATTCCAGGCCTGGTTATTAGTTTAATTGCCTTTTTTATACTTGGTCAGATGTATGGAAGCGACCATTTGAATCAAGGGCGTATTAATTCTATTATGAATGCGATTAACGATGCCTTTTTCATCACACCGTGGTTATTACTTGTACCGCTTATTGTTATTATCGCAGTAGCAATGAAAGTACCAGCCATTCCGGCAATTGTGCTCGGTATCGTACTCGGATTTTTCACACAAATCTTTGTGCAAGGCGATTCTTTAGCAACTGCTGTACAATCATTACAAACAGGGTACGTCTTGGAGTCAGGAAACAAGACAATTGACGAATTGTTCAACCGCGGTGGCTTAGAGTCAATGTTCTACACAATCTCGCTGACGCTCGTTGCGATGACGTTTGGGGGTCTGCTCGAGTACTCAGGTATGTTGAAAGCGTTGATTTCTGTCGTCTTGAAATTTGCGAAAAATACAGGTAGTTTAATTGCATCTGTAATTATTTCATGTTTTGGAACAAACTTATCATGTTCAGAGCAATATATTTCAATTATCGTACCATCACGTATGTATGTATCGACATTTATCGACAAAGGATTGCATCCGAAAAACTTATCACGTGCGCTTGAAGACGGTGGTACTTTAACATCTGTTTTCGTACCATGGAATACGTGTGGTGTGTTCATTTTGACAACGTTAAACGTCCATGTTATTGAATACGCACCATTTGCGATACTGAATTATATTGTGCCGATTATTTCAATTATTTACGGTTTTATCGGCTTTAAAATTATTAAGTTAACACAAGAAGAAAAAGTGTATTTCGAACAGCAAAACGCTATGCAATAAATGTGGAGCAACAACGCCTAAAAAAATAGGGTGTTGTTGCTTTTTTAGGGTGTTGAGACTTGTAATAATATGGAGGTAAGTAGATTTATTTTCCATTCTTTTATAGAAACGTTAAGATGAGAGATGAGGTGAGGACGATGCCAATTATTTATTATGATGATAAATGTGTATACTGTTACAACTATGCGATATGGCTCATTCGCCATGGTTTACCGCGTAGCTATCAATTTGTACCACTAAAAAGTGAGGCAGGGCGTATGTTAGAGCGGAAACATCCGAAAGTTGCGTCGAAAAATAGTGTGATTTTGCAACGTGGCGATCAGTTGACGTATGAATCAACGGCGATTGTTCATATGTTATGGGCGTTGGACAGTTATAAGTGGCTAGGTGCGTTGTTATGGAGTGTGCCGAAACCGCTACGGGATTTTGGCTATCGTTGTTTTGCGAACAATCGCGATAAGCTTTGGTCTGCAACGTGGGCGACAGCTACTGCTGACGAACAAGCATTTTTCATAGAATAGTGAGGTTTGACAGATGACACAAAATATTATTGTTATCGGTAGTGCATCGATGGATTTGACGGTACAAACAGATGTAATTCCGAATCAAGGCGAGACGGTGCTCGGCGATAGCTTGTTAATGGCACCCGGCGGAAAAGGCGCAAATCAAGCCGTTGCAGCTGCACGTCTCAAGCGCAATCAAGAAGTGTATATGATTGGAGCGGTAGGCGATGATGCGTTTGGGAAAACCATTATTGAAAATTTGCAACAGTCTGGTGTGAATACGACGTATATGCAGACGGTTGCAGGTGAACATTCAGGTACAGCACATATTACGCTGTATGATAAAGACAATCGTATTATTGTCGTGCCGGAAGCAAACAATGCAATTTTACCGGATGTTGTGTTACCAATATTACAACGTTTTGAGCGGGGTGATATTGTTGTTATGCAACAAGAAATTCCTGCTGAAACGGTAGAAGCAGTAATTAAAGAATCGACACAACTTGGCTTGCAAGTCATATTGAATCCAGCACCGTATCGTCCGATTGATATGCAGTTGCTTGATCAAATTGCGTATATAACGCCGAACGAAAGTGAATGTCAGCAATTATTTGATGGCAAGGTGGGCGAGGCGTTAGCACAATATCCAAATAAGTTGATTGTGACACTTGGGGCAGACGGTGCCGCGTATTTCAATCAAACGCAATATACAGTCCCTGCATATCCGTGTGATGTTGTTGATACGACAGGTGCAGGCGATACATTTAACGGTGCGTTAGCGGTAGCGTTAAGTGAAGGACAATCGCTTGAAGCGGCATTGCGTTTTGCAAATATGGCATCACGTTTTGCGGTAAGCGTATTAGGTGCACAAGGCGGGATTCCGACACGTCAAGATGTTGATGAAGCACTTAGCGAATAAAGGCCCTATTGTGTTGTAGTATGTATTTAGAATCAGGAAGGAATCGTTTCTATTGCGAGACTCCTTGCAGCATAAGACGAAGCGAGAAATCCAGAAACGCTTCTAAATGCTTTAAATTAAAGCGTTTATTAGTTCGAGCGAGGCCTGCAGGAAAGCGAGCAATAAAGAAACGATGGTACTTTTAATTATCTATATCCATCACAGAAGATGGACAGCCCGAATAAAAAACCCCCACAACGAGCAGGCGAGAGCCGCTAAAAGTTGTGGGGTTTGTATGAGCAAGATTAATTATTCAGCAATTTCAAGCGCAACTTCCATCATTTGCGTAAATGAGTTTTGACGCTCTTCTGCTGTTGTTGCTTCGTCACGTAATAAGTGGTCAGAAACTGTAAAGATACCTAATGCTTTTTTGCCTGCTTTAATCGCATTTAAGTAGAGACCTGCAGATTCCATTTCAACGCCTAAGACACCCATATCAATCCATTTTTGGTTGAAGTCAGCGTTAGCGTTGTAGAATGTGTCTGAAGATAAGACGTTACCAACATGTGTGCGCGCACCAATGGCATCCGCTTTTTCCTTCGCTTTAACAATTAAGTCAAAGTCTGCAAGTGGTGTAAAGTTACCTGGAATTTGGAATTGATCGACAAAGTTTGAGTTTGTAGATGCACCTTGTGCAATGATGATGTCATATAATTGAATATCTTCTTGCATTGCGCCACATGAACCAATGCGGATAATCGTGTCTACATCGAAAAAGTTGTATAACTCATATGAGTAAATACCGATACTTGGAATCCCCATACCAGAACCCATTACAGAGATTTCTTTCCCTTTATATGTGCCTGTGTAACCGAACATGTTACGAACTTCATTGAACTGTTCTACATTTTCTAAGAAGTTATCCGCAATATACTTTGCGCGTAATGGATCGCCTGGCATTAATACCGTCTTAGCAATTTTCGTTCCGTTTGGTTGAATGTGTGGTGTACCTTGTGTCATAACAAACAGCTCCTTGAATAATTTATTTTTATTGGATTACCTTAAAGATAACAGACCCAGTCTGAAATGTCGATTAGAGTTGCTAAATGTGATTGGACGTCCATTTGCACAATAAAAAATATTAATCAAAATATTTACGATTTATAGTCCGAAATATTTATCAAATGAAACATAATCATATATAATAAAAGAGAAAAGGCTTACAAAATAAAAGTTTTATATCAAGTAAGCTGATTAAATGCGACAGAGAGAAGAGGAGAATAATCATGAGAATGGTAGACATTATCGCAAAAAAAAGAGACGGACATGCGTTGACAACGGAAGAGATTAAGTTTTTTGTAGATGGCTATACGAAAGGTGATATTCCAGATTATCAAATGTCGAGCTTAGCAATGGCGATTTTCTTCCAAGATATGACAGATGAAGAACGTGCAGACCTAACAATGGCGATGGTCGAATCAGGCGATCAAATCGACTTATCAGATATTAAAGGGATTAAAGTAGATAAGCACTCAACAGGTGGTGTCGGCGATACAACAACACTTGTGCTTGCGCCTTTAGTAGCAGCTTTAGAGATTCCAGTTGCTAAAATGAGTGGTCGTGGATTAGGTCATACGGGTGGTACAATTGATAAATTAGAAGCGGTTGAAGGGTTCCACGTTGAAATTTCAGAAGAGGATTTTGTTAAGTTAGTGAATGAAGATCATCTTGCGGTTATCGGACAAACAGGGAACTTAACACCTGCAGATAAGAAAATTTATGCGCTACGTGATGTGACAGGAACGGTTAACTCTATTCCTTTAATTGCATCATCAATTATGAGTAAGAAAATTGCAGCAGGTGCAGACGCAATTGTACTGGACGTTAAAACAGGTAACGGTGCGTTTATGAAAACGGTAGAAGATGCAGAACAATTAGCGCATGCGATGGTAAAAATCGGTAACCAAGTAGGCCGTAATACAATGGCGATTATTTCTGATATGAGTCAACCGCTTGGCCGAGGTATTGGTAATGCGCTTGAATTGAAAGAAGCGATTGACACATTAAAAGGTGAAGGTCCTGAAGATTTAACAGAATTAGTGTTAACACTTGGCTCACAAATGGTGGTCTTAGCTGAAAAAGCGGAAACATTAGAAGAAGCACGTGACATGTTACAAGGCGTGATTGACAATGGTAAAGCACTTGAGAAGTTCAAAGTGTTCTTAAGCAACCAAGGTGGCGATGCATCTGTTGTAGATGACCCATCTAAACTACCAACAGCAAAATACACATTTGAATTACCAGCGAAACAATCAGGTGTGGTATCTGAAATGATTGCGAACGAAATTGGTATCGCTTCTATGATGTTAGGTGCAGGCCGTCAAACAAAAGAAGATACAATCGACTTAGCGGTCGGTCTTGTATTAAACAAAAAAGTCGGAGACAAAGTAGAAGAAGGCGAATCACTGTTAACAATCTATGCGAACCAAGAAGATGTTGAACAAGTGAAACAAAAATTATATGATAACATCACAATTAGTGATCAAGGCGAAGTGCCAACATTAATTCATAAAATCATTACAGAATAGAGGATGACATGTTATGAAGTGGATCAGTCGACAATTGTTGGCTATCTTGTTTACAACGGCAGGATATTTACATTTCAAACGAGAGCGTAATTTTCGCAACATCGTCCCGCATTATTTGCCATTTAAACGTGAAATTGTATGGCTGACAGGCGTGATGGAGCTTATATTCGGCATTGGCTTAGCATTGAAAAAGCCGGGTTACTGGTTTAAACATGCGATTATCGCCTTTTTATGGGCGGTATTCCCAGCAAATATTTATATGGCACGCCATCAACTGCCACTTGGCGACAAAGAACTGTCTAAAAAGGCATTGTACGGTCGCTTACCTTTACAATTTGTCTTAATGGCATGGGTACGTAAACTTTAATAACGCAAAAAACACGGGTGCCATGACGCATCCGTGTTTTTTTGCGTTTTCGATTTATCCTTCACCAAAGACATCGTGCCATTGATCGCGTTTATCAAGGAAAGTTTGTGCAATTTCTTTTGCACCTTCTAAAGAATGAGAGGCAGCCCAACCGCATTGTACTTCGTTGCATGCCGGTACTTCCGTCGCATTAAGTACGTCATGAATTGTTTTTTCAACAATAGCTAATACATCTTCATAATCATCGTGGTTAATAAATGATACATAAAAACCTGTTTGACAACCCATTGGGCTTAAATCAACCACTTTATCTGTATGATTGCGAATGTTTTCTGCCATTAAGTGTTCAAGTGAGTGCAAACCAGGCATATCCATATGTTCTTTGTTTGGCTGCTTGAAGCGAATATCGTACTTATGAATTTCATCTCCGTTTGCACCTGTCATTTTACCTGCTAAACGAATATAAGGTGCAACAACCTTCGTATGATCTAAATTAAAACTTTCAACATTCATTTTTGGCATAGTATTCTCGTGCCTCCTTTACTATTTATCGTTATTCTATCATATTCAATAAAAAGTAAAAGGGGACTGCTCGCTGTATGTAAGCGTATTATACAAAAATGCTGAGGAAAATTTTGAAAATATCGAAAAAATTACATGACAAATGATTATAAATCCGATAGAATGAGTAATAATTAAATAACAATTTATCAAGAGTGGTGGAGGGAATTGGCCCTGTGAAACCCTGCAACCTCATCGGAGACGATAAAGGTGCTAAATCCAACAGCAAGTATGCTGACAGATAAATGACGTGGACAAGAGGTTATCAACTTTGTACATACCGCACTTGATAAATGTTGCGTGATGATAAGGTTGATAACTTTTTTTATTGAAGGGAGTTTTTCACTTGGTTACAGTAAAACAACAAATATTAGACTACATCGATAATCATCGACTCAGTTATTTAGATATGAGTCATCAAATACATGAACGCCCTGAGTTAGGGAATGAAGAATTATTTGCATCACGCTTATTAATTGATCATTTAAAGCGACACGATTTTGAAGTGAAACGTGATATTGCAGGTCATGCGACAGGCTTTATCGCAACGTATCAATCTGATAAACCGGGGCCTAAAATTGGCTTTTTAGCAGAATATGACGCGTTACCAGGTTTAGGCCATGCGTGCGGGCACAATATTATTGGTACATCGAGCGTCCTTGCAGGTGTGGCGCTGAAGCAAGTCGTCGATGAAATTGGTGGCACAGTCGTCGTGTACGGTTGTCCAGCTGAAGAAGGCGGCGAAAATGGTTCAGCCAAAGCATCTTATGTGAAAGAAGGGCTTATCGACGTCGATGTTGCACTTATGATTCACCCGGGAAATGAAACCTACCCAACGATTCATACATTGGCAGTAGACGTGTTAGATATTAAATTTTTCGGACGTAGCGCACATGCATCAGAAAATGCGTATGAAGCACGCAACGCCTTAGATGCAATGCTTAGCTTCTTCAATGGTGTTGCACAGTTACGCCAACATATTCAGTCTTCTGAACGTGTCCATGGCGTTATTCTAGACGGTGGTAAAGCAGCGAATATTATTCCTGACTTCACACATGCACGTTTCTATACACGTGGCACAACTCGCAAATCTTTGGATGTGTTGACGCAACGTGTCCATGATATTGCGAAAGGTGCGGCGTTACAAACGGGCTGTAATTATGAGTTTGGTCCAATTCAAAATGGCGTAAATGAATTTATTAAAGCCCCGTTGTTAGACCAATTATTTGAAGAATACGCAGAAGAACTCGGTGAAGAAGTGAGTCATGATGACTTTGGTTTCGGTTCGACAGATACAGGTAACGTGAGCCATGTTGTCCCAACGATTCACCCACACGTTAAAATTGGCCCACGCAGCTTAGTAGGCCATACACATCGTTTTAGAGAAGCAGCAGTCAGTCCAATGGGAGATAAAGCGCTAATCAAAGGAGCAAAAATTATTGCATTGATGGGCGCAAGATTAATTGAAGATCCAGCACACCTAGAGATGATTCAGCATGAGCATCATTTATTAAGGGAGCAATTATTATGACCGATGTAAAAAATAAGTATCCACATGTCACAATGGCACAGTTGTATGCAGATGATGTTGTGTATTCCTCACGACCGTCTTATATTTCCAATCCATGGTTGGAACCGGACGAACATCAATCCAACTTTTTATCTGCGAGAGAACTTTTAATTGCGGATATGCCAGTCATTGTGCATGAAGCAAGTGTGACGGACAAATTAGCAACGTTATTTGCACTCATTAACCATACAATTCCTAATAATTTGTATTATTTTAATGATCAGCAGTCATACGAGCAACTGTTACAACGTTTATCATTGGAAGAAGGGCGTAAAATTTATTTTCAATATGTGCATGATGATAGTATCGTGCCACCGCAACAGTATGCGATGAATAAGCAAACATTTGTTGACCTTAACAACAAATCTAAAATACCTGAGTGGACGGATGGAAAATATTTGCCACGTCGTGAAGTGGTCGCTTTTGAAGACTTTGAACCAGCAGTACGTCAGTGGGATTTGCCAGTTGTTATTAAGCCGGGCGATGAGCTACCGACAGCAGGTGGCTACGGCGTCATGATTTGTTATACGCAAGATGAGTTAGAGTGTGCGATTGAGCGTGTGAAAAAGGCAGAAGCAGCCACGGATACATTAATTATTGAACAATGTGTAGAAGCTGTCGAAAACTATTGCGTTCAATTCGCCCAACATCCGGACAAAGGGATTCTTTACCTTGGGGCGGCCAAACAATTGACGAATGAATATGGCTTTTATAAAGGTAATGTGAACGCGCAACATGTGCCACAAGCCGTAATTGACGCCGGTCACGCTTTAATGGAAAAAGCCGTTGCGGTAGGTTTTGTCGGTATCGCAGGGTTTGATATTTTAGAAGATGCCAATGGCGATGTTTATGCGATTGATTTGAATTATCGCCAAAACGGTTCGACGAGTATGTTGTTGCTCGATGAAGCGTTAACAGGAACGCATCATAAATTTTATAGTTATGTTGCAAAAGGGGACAACGCACGTTTTTTCGAGGCGATTCAAACATTCGTCAAAAAAGGCGTCCTCTTCCCGTTGTCATACTATGACGGCGATTGGTACGAAGACCGTCATGTCGATTCAAGATTCGGTTGCATTTGGCATGCAGACAGCGATGAAACGATTGCTGAATACGAACGTGCATTTCTTGAACAAGCAGGATTACCAGCCGAGTAGGGTAACGTTTTACGAAGTCAGTGCACCTTTATCATTCTCTTATGTAATATGTCTAAAGTATGTTATAGTCTAACTAACTGGATTTAGACGAAGAGAATGAACAAGTGAAGGAGTTATAGCATGTCTTATAAAAGTGAACGTTTTTATAAAGATATATTAACGAACGAGCAATTTTTTATTGCAGTTAAAGACAAAAAGATTATTAAGCACACATACCAAGACCGTCCGTACTTCTGTTTTTGGACACGCGAGTCATTAGCAGAAGAGTACTTACAAAAATTTGAAATTGCGTATGACAAGCTTGTGACGATGGATATTGACCGCTTTGCCACATATGAACTAGACGATATGTTCGACGAAGAAGACGAAGCATTGGTCAATGTGACGAAAAATGCTGCCGGTCATGAGATTAAAATCGTTGAAGCGATGAACGAGATTATGACAGACTTAGACAACATTCGAATTCGTGAGTTTGTTCAAGATGTCGCTAAAACAGACACAGTGTATGGTTTGACGCAAAAAGGGATGAAGCAGTTTGCAGTTGTCTATGATGAAAATGATAACTTTGAACAATCACACTTTATGCCTGTATGGAGCTTGAGTAAACGTGCCGAAAGTGTGGCAGAGGAAGACTTTGAATCGTTTGAACTGATTGATGTCGAAGGAGAAGTCTTTGCGGAATGGTTAGATGAACTTCGCGATGATAACCGTTACGTTGCCATTGATATTAAGCCGGGCGTCGTAGGAACGATTGTCTCTGCACAAAAATTAGCAAATGAACTGACATTTTAATAAACGAAAAAGTGGGAAGGCGACCTTGCGCATACAAGGTTTGCGTTCCCATTTTGTTGTTTTAAAGATATAATGCACCAAGTGCACCAGAAAAAGCGCCGTTATCTAAATAATGTGGTTTAAAACCACGTAAAATCGTATAATCTGTAACGACTTTTTGGAGTAATGGATTATTATGGAATGATGAACCGATATATACGACATCTTCCGCATGATGTTCACGTGCGACATGTATAGAAACCGTCGTAATACTTTCACCAACGACACCCATTACAGAAGCCAGTTTATCAGCATCCGTAAATGTTTCATCTAAGTTGTGAAGGACGTTTCCAAAGTTCGCAGCCGTCAATTCACCGGAGATAGGTGGTGTATCATTTTTATAAATATGTTTTACTTTCAAGTCGATAATATCTCGATTTCCGTTTTGAGCAAGATTCGTCAATTGTTCATAATCATTAATTTCTGTTAGAAGATAGCCAAGCCCACGGATCATACCGCCACCTGTACCAATCCCACCAACACGTTGTTGACCAGACGCATCTGATAAATGAATAGACGTGCCCGTGCCGACATTTGAAAAAATATAGCGTTCAATGTCAGTACCTTGCTCTTTAAGTAGAATTTGAACCCCTTTCGCAGCAGCATCAAATTCAATATAAGTTTTCGCATCACAATCGAGTAAATCATTAAGCATTTTAGCTTTCCCGCCTGTAATATGTATATCTTGACACGGTTGATCATTGAGCCATGCCGCAACCTCTTCTAGTTGTGTTGATAAATACGTTTGATACGTGCGCTGATCATCTTGTTCGACAACCACTTTGATCAATGTCCCACCAGCATCAATACCGATTCGCATGAAACGTCACCTCTTCGTTAATAGTTATATGTCTATATTAAATGAAAACAGCATAAATGGATAGTGACAATCACTGCAAAAGTCGTTTTACGTAAAGAAGGTACTGAATGTATATAAAAAGGCTGCCTATCTTTTGTAATAGATAAATAAAAGTACCATCGTTTCTTTATTGCTCGCTTCGGCTTATGCTGCAAGGCGTCGCGCAATAGAAATGATTTCTTCATGTTTCTAAATATATACAACAACACAAAAAGTCGTTCTATTTATAAAAATTCCCCTTAAAAGTAATATAGAATTCTAACTTTTAAGGGGAAATATGACTTGTTCAAGTTCTACTTAAATCCTAAGCGCTTTTAAGACAATTATTATTTACATCTCATCATTTTTTTCACGTTCTTCAATTGTTTTGCTGAAGTCTTTTTCGTCTTCGATATGTGTCATTTGGAAGTGCTCGGTCGGTTCTCGATGCAAGGCACGCATAAGCGAGAAAATCATCAGCAATAAGATAATAGAGAATGGTAGCCCTGTTACGACGGAAGCGGTTTGTAAGCTTGTTAAACCACCAGCTACTGTGAGAGCAACTGAGATACCACCGATTAAAAGTCCCCAAACGACTTTATGTTTACGTTTCGGATTTTCTACGCCACCTGTTGCCATACCGGATACGATATGTGTCGTTGAGTCGGCGCTTGTGACGATGAACGTGAAGATTAAAATAATTGCTAATGCACTTGTTACTTCGTAGAGCGGGAAGTGACGTAGCAATTCAAACAATGCGACGGTATAGTCCTTGTCGACGACTTTTGCAATATTTGAATTTTTGTGTAAGACCCAGTTAATGGCTGTGCCCCCAAATCCGGCAATCCAAGTGAAAGAAATTGCAGGTGGGATAATCAATACGCCGATAACGAATTCACGAATCGTACGGCCGCGTGAGACACGTGCGACGAACCCACCTATAAATGGTGACCAAGAGATGACCCATGCCCAGTAGAAGACAGTCCACTGTTGAATCCAGGCATTATCACCTGAATAAGGATCCATGCGTAAGCTGTACGATACGAAATTTGAAATATAATCACCAATGGATACGGTAAATGTTTCGACGATAAAACGTAAATCGCCGAAAATAAAAATAAAGATTAACAGTAATGCACCGATAAGAATATGTGAACTACTCACCACTTAGCTAAAACTAAAATTTTTTAACGCTTGAAGTGGGAGCTTCTTGGGAATAGAGCGTACTTGCTAGTTTATTTTTTTGCTAACAGCGGTGTCTCTTATTTACCAAGCTATCCCCGTAGTTCCTACGGTTCTTGATGCTACTTAAGCTAATGCCATTATTCTTAGACCTTCGTTCAAGATATTTATACTGGCATTGATATCTCGATCATGATGTGTACGACAAACAGTACAAGTCCATTTTCGGATTTCAAGAGACTTCTTGCCGTCTTTGTGACCACATTTTGAACAGATTTGACTAGATGCAAACCATTTGTCTACCTTAATGATTTTCCGTCCGTACCACTCAGCCTTATATTGTAATTGCGTCACAAAACGAGACCAAGAGACATCAGAAATACTTTTTGCCAATTTATGATTACGTAACATACCTTTTGTGTTTAAGTCTTCAATACAGATGATATCGTGGTTTTTGATAATTTCTGTACTTAACTTATTCAAGAAATCAGTACGTTGGTTCATTACTTTATCATGTAATCGCGCTACTTTTCGTTTTTGTTTTTGATAGTTCTTTGCTTTAAACTGGACCCTATAGATTAGACACTAAAAAAAGAGTGTCGGTCTATAGGGTTATTTTAATGTATAATTTGAGTAACTACTCTAATGACTGAGAGGTGCAAATTGATG
>NZ_JXWY01000155.1 GCF_000934465.1 Staphylococcus microti
ATACACCGGAAGCGTATGTGTATTTAAGTAATGTTGGTATTTCTAATGGACACACAGTGGATGCAATTGCGAAAGTATCTATTATTCCGACGAAAGACAGTGATCCGTTAAATACTAGATACTTCCTTACATCAGGACGAGACTACTTGTCTGTTGCATCAAAAGCAGGTGGTGGTGCATCTGTTAGCTTGACGTTTTTAGAGCACAAAGATCAAGCAGCGTTTG
>NZ_JXWY01000156.1 GCF_000934465.1 Staphylococcus microti
GTTCAAATAAATACATCAACTTATCGTGGTTCAACATGTCAAAGCACTGTTTTAAATCACAATCAACTGCGACCGAATAGCCCTCTTCATAGTACGTTGCACATTGCTTAAGTGCAGTTCCTGTACTGCGATTGGGTCTAAAGCCATGACTGTGTTTTGAGAATGTACGGTCGATTTTCGGTTCAATAACTTGTTTAATGGCTTGTTGGATAACTCTATCTCTAGCGACAGGGATTCCCA
>NZ_JXWY01000157.1 GCF_000934465.1 Staphylococcus microti
GAAAATATCCAAAAAGAAATAGATGAAGTTATCGCTGATTTAGAAGATGGTGGTTATAAGCGAGAGTTCGAGTTACTTTTAGAAGCACGTCCAAACATAATAGGAGAAAGGGGGTTAAGACCTGACCCGCAACCGCTTCTAGAGATTCTAACGCCTATCAAAAGTGCAGGATTAGAATATTTTCAAAGTGGGAATAAAAATTCTCAATCATACGAGTTAAACGTC
>NZ_JXWY01000025.1 GCF_000934465.1 Staphylococcus microti
ATTCAAAGATCTACCTGCTTGTATTGTGTATTTTGAGGCTTTTGTCCAACTAGGAGTCATATTAGAATATCCTGAAAATCTCATGTTGTATCTTGTTGAGGATATAGTTTTTACTTTTTGTGATAGTCCAACAGCTCTTGGTTGTATATTGTTGTTTTGGTCATTTAAGTACATTTGTTTGTCTTCTTCGCTTTCAAAGAAGATTTTGTCTCCATTTTCTTCGGT
>NZ_JXWY01000158.1 GCF_000934465.1 Staphylococcus microti
AGTGAGTGAGAGCGACTCTACGAGCATGAGTAACTCAACGTCAGTAAGTGAAAGTGACTCTACGAGCATGAGTAACTCAACGTCAGTAAGCGAGAGCGACTCTACTTCAATGTATACAAGCGAATCAATGTCACAAAGTTTAGCGTCTCATAGTACATCTATGATAGAACCTGGTAAAGAATATCTTCCAGAAGCTGGTAAAACATCATCAGAGAACAGTTATGGATTGATGGGCGGTCTTGCAGCATTATTTGGTGGAATGAGTTTACTTAGAAAGTCTAAAAAGAGAGACAACAAGAACACTCTAAACAACAATGAATAGAACAACATATGTATAAACTGGACCCTATAGATTAGACACTAAAAAAAGAGTGTCGGTCTATAGGGTTATTTTAATGTATAATTTGAGTAACTACTCTAATGACTGAGAGGTGCAAATTGATGA
>NZ_JXWY01000026.1 GCF_000934465.1 Staphylococcus microti
CCTGACCCGCAACCGCTTCTAGAGATTCTAACGCCTATCAAAAGTGCAGGATTAGAATATTTTCAAAGTGGGAATAAAAATTCTCAATCATACGAGTTAAACGTCGTATTTTCGAAAGCGCTAGCATTCATGAGAAGAGCGTTACTAGAAGGTCGGGAATATGTTGGCACTAGAAATGCTTTCAATCGCTTAAATAGAGCGTTCGAGGAGCTTTCTAATTATATGTATGAAAGGTTCCATCAGCTAGGTGGAAAACCTCAGAATTATCATGGTCACGATAATAGAAAGTAGAAGACGGCAACTTACGGCACATAAATTTGGGGGATTTATCCAAGATTTTTAGGCTAACTTCCACAAATTTTATTTTGTTATTCATACCAAAAGTTCTCTTTCGATTTTTGATTTGAAAAAGAGTTACACATTTCTTGCTTGATTTTATCTACTCGTTAAAGTAAGATACAAGCTGAGAAGCGGTTTTGTTATATACTCAGTATGCAGATAGAAGTGTATAACCCTTTTTTGTTTAAGTAAACATTAAGAGCGTGTACAGTCTAATGAGACTCGTGCACGCTCTTTTTGTGCCCCTCTTGACCATGTTTCCACTTGCTCACCATGGTGGAATTGCAAATACCACCAACCAAATCGCTAAGGTATCCCTAACGGATATTATGTCACAAGTACTTTAGAATTATATTCATCCAGTTGGTTTTAGCTGGCAACAAACGCAGTACTTTGACTATCTCACTATCGATTTCATAAAATAGGATATAGTCACCAATCACGCTATATCTAATCTCAGTTTCTTCGTCAATTCTTGCTGATAAGTTAGAGCCAATTTTAGGCGAATCTGCTAACTTTCTGATTGTTGAAACAATAGCTTGTTTGAACTTTACAATATTTTCTGGGTAAACTCCTAGACCCTCTTTATAGAAAACTGCCTCCTCAATGTCTCTGACAGTTTCACTTGAGATTATCACTTGATAAGTCATCACTCAACCTCTAACCGTTTAGCTAATTCATCAGGCGTATAGTTTTTTTCATTAGTCAGGGAGCGATAGCCTTTCTGCAGTTCTTCAAATAGTCGGAGCATCGCTTTAGTACGTTGCCATTCTTCTATGTCAACGACCGCATACGCTGCTTTTCCATTACGGGTCAAGATGACCTGAGAACCAACAGAAACATCACTAAGCGTTTGATTATAATAACGCATATCAGATACAGGGACAATATTTTCCATGGTATCACCTACTCACTTAAAATTTTACTAAATTCTACCACGTGGTAACTTTTTCTTCAAGTTCGTTTGCTTTATTCCATGGTCTATTTGACAACAAGTAACCTAGGTCGTTAGTCTTTGGTTTTGTCGGTCGGATGAACTAAGTTCAGACCGAACCTCAAACCCCAACGACGATGGTGGTTATAAGCGAGAGTAGAAGCATGTCCAAACATTATAGAAGAAAGGG
>NZ_JXWY01000159.1 GCF_000934465.1 Staphylococcus microti
ACTGCGATAATATCAGTAAGATAATAAGAACTAATAAATTTGTTTTAGGAAAAGCTACTATATAAGCTGCTGAAACTAAAGAAAAAGGTGCACAAATAGTGGCTGTATTGGGGTTTACTAATGATTGTAAAGGATGTATTCTTACTCGTTTGAAAACAACAGGTAGAACCAAACAAGTTGCTAAAAAACCATAAATAACTGTTGTTTGGCCAATCCAATACTGAC
>NZ_JXWY01000160.1 GCF_000934465.1 Staphylococcus microti
CTAACAAAGCACGCTTTGACAACTTACGTTGCGCACGTCTGAGTTTCTTTTCCATTTTAGCCGTGAATTTATGATTATCAATTTTTTGACCATCAGAAAGGATCGCAAAATTTGTAATACCCAAGTCAATACCAATTGCAGAATTAGATTTAGGCAATTCATCTATCTCTTCTTTACATAACAAAGAAATATAATATTTACCGCTAGCATGACGTGATATTGTCGCTGACTTAATAATCCCTTTGGGTTGTCTGTGAAGTTTAATTCTGATTAAGGATTTTAATTTAGGGACTTTGACAAACTTATCATCAATCAAAGCAACTGTCCCATTTTGATTATTCGTTGTATAACTCTGAACAGGGTTTTTCTTACTTTTGAACCGAGGAAATCCGACAGATTTATCACGAAAAAAGT
>NZ_JXWY01000161.1 GCF_000934465.1 Staphylococcus microti
ACGTTCCAGCAGGAACAGTAACAGTTCATTATGTGAATGAGACTGGAGAAGTTATTAAAGATCCAACAATGGATACGGAGAAATCACCAGTTGGTAAAACATACAATACAAACGAAAACGGAACTGAAATTCCGAAAGAAATCACTGGTAAAGATGGTCAAGAGTATGTGCTTGTAAAAGTTCAAGATGGTGACGAAGAAACTGGTAAAGTAGTTAAAGGTAATA
>NZ_JXWY01000027.1 GCF_000934465.1 Staphylococcus microti
GGTCTACGACCAAATACTCATTCGCCCTATTCAGACTCGCTTTCGCTACGGCTCCACATTTTCTGCTTAACCTTGCATCAGATCGTAACTCGCCGGTTCATTCTACAAAAGGCACGCCATCACCCATTAACGGGCTCTGACTACTTGTAAGCACACGGTTTCAAGTTCTCTTTCACTCCCCTTCCGGGGTACTTTTCACCTTTCCCTCACGGTACTGGTTCACTATCGGTCACTAGAGAGTATTTAGCCTTAGGAGATGGTCCTCCCAGATTCCGACGGAATTTCACGTGCTCCGTCGTACTCAGGATCCACTCAAGAGAGCACACATTTTCGACTACAGGATTATTACCTTCTATGATTAACCTTTCCAGGTTATTCGTCTAACATGTGCCTTTGTAACTCCGTATAGAGTGTCCTACAACCCCAACAAGCAAGCTTGTTGGTTTGGGCTCTTCCCGTTTCGCTCGCCGCTACTCAGGGAATCGATTTTTCTTTCT
>NZ_JXWY01000162.1 GCF_000934465.1 Staphylococcus microti
AAGAAACTGGTAAAGTAGTTAAAGGTAATATTGATGTTACTTATATCTACAAGTTGAAAGAGACACCAGAAGAACCGGGTAAACCAGAAGAACCAGGTAAACCAGAAGAACCGGGTAAACCAGAAGAACCAGGTAAACCAGAAGAACCAGGTAAACCAGAAGAACCAGGTAAACCAGAAGAACCAGGTAAATATATTCCATATATTCCTGCAGATCCAACGGATCCGACTAACCCAAATGATCCATTAAATCCGACAGATC
>NZ_JXWY01000028.1 GCF_000934465.1 Staphylococcus microti
GAAGTGCTTTATTTTTTTAAATAATATCTATAACGAAGGCCTGATTAAATGTCAAAAAACATTTAATCAGGCCTTCTTCGAAAAAAAGAGCCGGGAATTATGTCCCAGCCCCAAGAGGTAAGAGTGTTATTGTGTTCTGGCATCGAGGATTTGTTCAACGACCGTTGCGATGCCATTGTGATTGTTATCGTGTGTGACAATGTCAGCAATGGCTTTGACTTCAGGTGTTGCATTGCCCATAGCTACACCGATACCAGCGTCCCGCAACATTTCCATATCGTTCAGTTGATCGCCAAATGCTGCGACGTGTGCTTTACTGATACCAATGGCTTGGCATATATGATCTAACGCATTGGATTTGTTCACACCACGTGCGGTGATTTCCAAGTAAAAGGGTGTTGAACGTATCGTACTCAGCGTTTCACCGCACAACACATCAATGTCGTCAGCAATATCATCAATATAGTCAGGGTCTTGTGTTAATAAAATCTTGACCGGGTTAAAGTCGATCGTCTCATGCAGTGTTGGTGCGTAGACGAGCTCTAATCGGTGCGCACTGTATTCATGTTTGACGTATTGATTTTCCGGTGTGTTCGTATACAGCTTCCCATCATAATCAATCATATAAGTGATGTCAAAACGTGCTAAGGCTGTCAAAAAGGCACGTGCTTCTTCAACATCAATGCCTTTTTTGAAACATGTTTCGCCTGAGGTAACGTCTAACACCAATCCACCGTTATAAGCACCAATCAAGCCGTGGTGTTGGTGCAACTGTAAGGCGTCAATTTCATAATGAAAACCTGTGCGTGGTCGTCCAGACACAAGGGCGACGGTAAGTCCTTGTTGCTGTGCTGCAATCAATGCGCGTTGTGTCCGTTCCGTAATACGTCCGTCGTCATTAACGAGCGTTCCGTCACAATCTAGCGCAAGTAATTGAATGTCTTTCATCGAACCATCCTTTCTGTTAAAAAAGTTGGCGTGGGGCATAGGGAAAATGACTCTAAATAATTAAGTGAAAATCTGTAAATGGCAGTAGGTGTCTGAAGTGAAAATGCGTTTTAACAAACCTGTTTCACTTCTAGTCACCCTTGCCGGGGCGGGACGACGAAAGCTTTTCGAGAAAATACGCTTTCGGTCCCGCTCCCCTACACAATCATTCATATATCGTTACAACGATTCACCGTTTGTCGCAATGACGTTTTTATACCACTCAAATGAATCCTTTTTATAGCGTTTCATCGTCCCGTTACCTTTATCATCACGATCCACGTAAATCATGCCATAACGTTTTTTCATTTCGCCTGTTGTAAATGACACGATATCCATAATGCCCCAAGGTGTGTAACCTAGCAAGTCCACGCCGTCTAGTTCCACAGCATCTTTCATCGCTTTAATATGGTTTTTAAAGTAGTCAATACGTGATGCATCGTGTACCGTGTTGTCTTCTGTTAATTCATCGACAGCACCAAAGCCATTTTCTACAATAAACAATGGGATTTGATAGCGGTTGTATAGCGTATTTAAGACGTATCTCAAGCCGTCCGGGTCAATTTCCCAGCCCCAATCAGACGCGCCAATATATGGGTTTTTCACACCATTTGGTAGGCTACCATTGGCAATATTGTCCGTTTCGTTGTTTTGTACATCGTGTTTTACGGTTGTAGACATGTAGTAGCTAAATGCTAAATAGTCTACTGTACCTTCCGCAAGAATCTCTTCATCGCCAGGTTCGATTGGTAATGTCACGCCAAGGCGGTCTAACTCTTTCAACGCATAAGTAGGGTATTTTCCACGCACTTGCACATCTGGGAAGAAGAAACGTTCTCGGTTGGCAATTTCAGCTGCCATAATATCTTTCGGGTGACAAGAGTATGGATATACCGTTACATGAGAAACCATCGCGCCAATTTTAAAGTTTGGATTAATTTTATGGCCTGCAATGACCGCTTTGGCACTTGCTAATAATTGATGGTGTGCCGATTGATACATCACGCTACGTGCATCTTCGCCCGGCTGAATTTCAATCCCTGCGTTTGTCCATAAAAATAGCGGATTGTTCACGTCCATTTGGTTATTAATTTCGTTGAATGTCATCCAATATTCGACCTTGTCTTTGTATCGCTCGAACACAACTTTTGCGAACTTTTCAAAGTAGTCTACAACTTTACGGTTTCGGAAGCCACCGTATTCACGTGCTAAATGTAACGGAATTTCAAAATGGCTTAACGTGATGACCGGTTTAATACCATGTTTTAATAATTCGTCAAACACATCGTCATAAAATTGAAGCCCTGCTTCGTTCGGTTCTGCTTCATCGCCTTTTGGAAAAATACGTGTCCAACCGATAGATGTTCTTAAAACTTTAATGCCCATTTCTGCAAATAAAGCAATGTCCTCTTTGTAATGCGTGTAAAAATCAACCGCCTCATGGTTTGGATAAAACTCATGTGCTTCCACTTTCTCAGTAATACGTCTTGGTACACCGTGTGCACCGGCTGTAAGTACATCTACAACGGATGGCCCTTTGCCGTCCTTGTCCCAGCCACCTTCAAATTGATGTGCCGCAAAAGCACCGCCCCATAAAAAGTCTTTAGGTAATGTCATTGTTATTGCCTCCTCGTGTTATTTAATCACTTCTATTAATGTATCGCCGTGTTGTACAGCTGTTTCTGTCGTTGGTATTAGTTCGTTAAAATCGCCATGGTTCGTAATAATGACCGGTGTGACTGTCGAATAACCCGCATGTTTGATAGCGTCTGCATCAAAGCGAAGTAATGGCTGACCTGCTGTAATATCATCGCCATCTTGAACGAGTAATTCAAAATGTTCGCCGTTCAATTGCACCGTGTCCATACCGACATGAATTAAAATCTCAATACCTGTGTTACTGCGTATACCAATCGCATGTTTTGACGGTGTTGTCATCACGATACCGCCATCAACAGGTGCCACCACTTCATTGTGCGTCGGTTGAATGGCTATGCCGTCACCCATTGAACCTGAACTAAATACAGGATCTGCAATGTCTGAAAGTGCGATGACATCACCAGTTAATGGTGCCTGTACAATTGTTTCTAAGTCATTTTGTGTCGGCGTTGTTTCTGTGTCATTGTTCAGTTTAACAGGTTCAATATCTGCTTTTTCTACACTATCTTCGCCGTAACCGAAAATTTGAATAAGGACGATCGGTAAAATAATTGCGATTGCCACACCGATACATACGCCGATAAATGATGAAGGATTTTCGCTATTAATCGTATTCACAATTGTAAGTGGACCCGGTAAGCCAGCGTAAACATAGTAGTACGGATTGAAGAAGCTTGCGACAACTGCACCGATTGCACCTGAAATACAGCCGATAATAAATGGCTTTTTGAATCGTAAGTTCACACCGTAAATGGCAGGTTCTGTAATTCCAAATATCCCTGTAATCCCCGCTGATAATGAGATTTTTTTCGTTTCTTGTGCTTTCGCTTTAAAGAAAACACCTAAAACTGAACCGACTTGCGCAATAACAGCAATCGTTTGATATGCCTGGAAGGAGTCACGCCCAAAGTTGTCAAAATTCGCAAGGACAACGGGTGTGATTCCCCAGTGAACACCAAAAATAACGAAGACTTGCCAGAATGCGCCGATAATGATTGCTGCTAAAATTGGTAAGTTTTCTGCTAAGTAGTTGTAACCACCCGCCACACCATTGGCAAAGATTGTTGATAATGGTCCGATAATTAAAAGTGTTAACGGTACCATGACTACGATACAACATAAAGGCACGAATAACGACTTAACCACGTCTGGGAACACTCTGTTGAAGAAACGTTCAACGTAAGATAATGCCCATACTAAGAAAAGTGGTGGTAACACAGTAGATGTGTAGACCGTTTCACTTAATGGAATACCGAAAAAGCGGATCGTCTCGCCATTCGCAATATTGCCAGCCATTTCAGTCCATGTCGGGCTCACTAAAGCCATCGCACAAGCGAGCGCAATGTAGATATTCACTTTAAAATGCTTCGCTGCTGTTAATGCGATAAAAATGGGTAAAAAGGTAAACGGTGCCCACGAAATAAAACTAAACACTTCATATGTACCTGTTTTTTGGAAAGCAGGGAAAGCTAAGTTAATTAAAATGAGCGTCCCTTGTAAAATCCCGGCAGCCGCCAAAATATAAATAAACGGTGCAAATACTGCAGACATCGTCGCAATAACGCGGTTCAAAATCGAGCCTTTTTCTTGTACAGTCGCATCTGTTGTATCTTCAACATTTGTAATCGCGGTAAATGCGTCATATACTTCGCCGACATGTTGTCCAATCACAATTTGGAATTGGCCCCCATTTTCTACAACGGTAATGACACCCGTAAGTTCAGATACTTTACGTTTAAACTCGGGGTCAGAACGCTTTAATACTAAGCGTAAGCGTGTGGCACAACGTGCGACGTTAATAATATTGTCCTCGCCACCAACAGCTTCAAGTATGTCACGTGCTAATTGCTGATAGTTACGTACTGCTTTTGACACAAACTTCATCTCCTATCAAAACTCTATATTATTATCTAACATTATAATTGTACCAGTACAATTATTCAAGTGCGTAACTATCTTGAATTGTGTATAATGAGTGAAAGGTTTAAAAAAGGAGTCACGCCATGAATAAATATCAACAAATTGCGTATGAGATTGAACAATATATTCATGAACATAATTTGGCACAGGGGACAAAGCTAGATAGTTTAGATACATTGACGAAGCGGTATAACGTGAGCCGTAGCACAATTAGTAAAGCACTAGATACATTGGAGAAGAGAGGGGCGATCTTTCAACAGCGGGGTAGTGGCATTTTTGTAAGACGTCAACGCCGTGAAGGCTATATGAGCTTACTTGTTACAAGCGGATTTAGTGGTAGCTTTAAAGGACGTACGGTTCGTTATGACGTCTTAACAGTTGAACAAACTGTCGCCGATGAAGAAGTGGCAAACAACTTACATATTGATGTGAATGCCCCTGTTTATTTTGTAGAAAGGCTCATTTATACAGATGATGAAAAGTTGTGTAAAGAAGTGTCTTACTTTCCTGTCGCAGTCGTTCCGTATCTCAATAAAGAAATCGCAGAACAGTCTATTTTTAACTATTTAGAAACCGCATATAAAATGAAAGTTGGATTTGCTGATGTTTATTTAGTGATTGATCAATTAAACGAAGAAGAAGCGGCCATTTTAGACTTACCTGTATTATCACCCGGGTTATATATGGAACAAGTCGTCTATTTAGCAACCGGCATTCCATTTGATTATTCAAAAATTGTGTATCACTACAAACATGCGAAATTTTTCATACAGTCTGTAAGTGAATAAGTGATATATAGAATGTTTTAAAGAAAAGCACCCTATTTCAATTTATAAATGAATAAATTGAGGTAGGGTGTTTGCACATTTTACCAACAACAAGCCTTTTGTTACTTTATTGCACGCAACCTACATGAGCACTAATTTTGTAGTGTACAATGACCGAACAGTAAGTATTATAATTTAGGAGTTGTTGATATTTGATGAACAATAAACAAAGATTTGCGATAAGAAAATACACAGTAGGAACGGCATCTGTACTTGTAGGTGTGATGTTCTTAATGAGTGCACCAAATGCCCAAGCAAGTGAACAAAATACAGCTGTTGCTGAAAAAGGCAACGTTTCAATTATAGAGAAAGATAAAGAGATAGAAGCGACAACACCTGTAGCAGAAGAAGTAGTAGACGCACAAGATGTTGAAGTAACGACTGAAGTGGTAGAAGAGACACCAGAGGTAGAAAGTAATAAAGTAACACCAGTTGTTGAAGATAAGAAAGAAGATACAACAGCACCAGTAGAATCAAAATCAGAAGCGACAACACCTGAAGTAGTAAAAGAATCAACACTTAAAGTTGAAACACAGCCAGCAGCGTTAAAAGAAACGCAAAATACTACAAACACCGAGAAAGTAGCCCCCTGTTACTGAAGACAATCAGCAGCCAGTCCCAACACAACAAACAGTCACGTCAGTTGAAAATACTACTATTGAAAATCAAGCAGTTATTACGGCTAAAGGTGCAGAAACAGTCGAAAGTAAGACGACACCAGAAAACACTCTTGTACCTACTCAACAAAGTGGTGCGAGTCAAGAAACACCGAAAGCAGTTAATACAAGAACAGCTACAACAAACACAACGACAAAACCTGTGAAGCGAGCGTTTAGAAATGCAAGTAGCGAAAATGTTGAAGGACAAAGTGTCGATGAGAACGACTACAGATTTTTAATTGTTGGTAATACAGCGACAATTACAGATTACTTAGGAACAGATAAAGTATTAACGATTCCTAACACAGTACAAGGTAAAAAAGTAACAGAAATTAAAAACGATGTGTTCAGAAATAAAGATCTTACAAGCATTACACTTCAAGAAGGACTTGTGAAGATTGGCAATCACGCATTTGCAGAAAACAAATTGACGAACGTGACGATTCCTAAGAGTGTAAAATTGATCGGTGAGCACGTATTCAGAGACAACCAATTATCAAGTGTTACATTACAAGAAGGGTTAACATCAATCGGTGCACACGCATTTTCTAAAAACCAAATAACAAGTATTACGATTCCTGAGACAGTAACAACAATTGATAGTACAGCATTTGGTTACAATAAGTTAACAAGCGTGACAATTCCAAATGGCGTTAAAGTGATTGGAGACACAGCATTCGGCTATAACGAAATTACGAGTGTTTCAATTCCCGAAGGTGTAACGAAGATTGGAGATCACGTATTTAGAGATAACAAGTTGGCAAGTGTGACACTTCCTAAAAACTTGACACAAATTGGGAACTCAGCCTTCCAAAACAACCTATTAACAAGCATTGATATTCCAAAAGGTGTGACATCATTAGGAAATGCAGCCTTCCAAAATAACAAGCTGACAGAAGTTGTGATTCCAGAAGGCGTGACAACACTTGGTGCGCAAGTATTCGCATACAATAAAATTGCGAAAGTAACAATTCCAAGTACTGTAACGAAAATGGGTGACGCAGCATTTAGAAGTAATGAATTAACAAGCGTGACAATTCCAGAGAATATTACAGAAATTGGGAAAGAAACATTTAGAAATAATAAATTAACAGAAGTGATTATTCCTAAAAATATTAAAACAATTGGTGAATCAGCTTTCCAAAATAACCAATTAACAAGTGTGACAATTCCAGAAGGTGTGACATCACTTGGTAAATCTGCATTTGAAATGAACTTATTAACAACAGTAGATATTCCAGAAAGTGTAACATCTATTGGTGAGCGTGCATTTGCGATTAACAGATTTACACAGTACCATTTACCAAAGAATTTAGAAACGTCATTAACTGAAGAACAAAAAGCAAAAATTTATGAAGAAAACTTTATTCCACAATATCGTGCAGCAGATGCAGCTATCCAAAAAGCTGAAGAAGCAGCGAAAGCAGCACAAACTAAACTAGAAGCGGTCACAAAAGACGGTATTGTTACTGCGGAAGATAAAGCAGCAGTAGATGCAGCGAATAAGCAGATTGAAGCAGCGAAAGCAGCGGCGCAAGAGTTGTTGAAAGCAGTACCTGAGGGCACAGAAGGTCAAGCGGCGTTACAAGATCGTTTGAATAAAGTAAGCCTTGTGAACTCTCCTGAAGTAAACGACAAGCCAAATACAGATGATTCAGTAGCTAAACTGAAACTAGCGGATGACCTTGTGAGAGCAGCAGAAAAAGCTGAAAAAGAAGCGGAAGGCAAGCTAGCAGAAGTTACAAGAGATGGTATAGTAACACCAGCAGACAAAGCAGCAGTAGACACGGCAAATGCGAAGATTGAAGCAGCGAAAAAAGCGGCACAAGATGCATTGAATGAAGTGCCAAACGGTGTAGAAGGAAAGACCGGCTTACAAACTCGCTTAGACAATGTGAATCCAGTCGCGTCACCGGAAGTTAATGACAAAGACGCAAATGGTATTACAGACGAAAACGACGCGAAATTGAAACTAGCAGATGACCTTGTGAAAGCAGCAGAAAAAGCTGAGAAAGAAGCGGAAGACAAGTTAGCAGAAGTAACAAGAGATGGACTTGTAACGCCAGCAGAAAAAGCAGCAGTAGACGCGGCGAATGCGAAGATTGAAGCAGCGAAAAAAGCGGCACAAGATGCATTGAATAAAGTACCAGACGGCGTAGAAGGTAAGGTAGGCTTACAAACACGTTTAGACAATGTGAACCCAGTCGCGTCACCAGAAGTAAATGATGCGAACGCAAATGGTATTACAGATGAAAACGACGCGAAGTTGAAGTTAGCAGACGACTTAGTGAAAGCAGCCGAAAAGGCTGAAAAAGAAGCGGAAGACAAGCTAGCAGAAGTAACGAAAGACGGACTTGTCACACCAGCGGAGAAAGCAGCAGTAGACGCGGCGAATGCGAAGATTGAAGCAGCGAAAAAAGCAGCTCAAACAGCATTAGATGATATCCCAGCAGATATCGAAGGGAAAGTCGAGTTACAAGAGCGCTTAGACAATGTGAATCCAGTCGCGTCACCAGAAGTAAACGACAAAGATGCGAATGGTATTACAGACGAAAATGACGCGAAGTTGAAACTAGCAGACGACTTAGTGAAAGCAGCAGAAAAGGCTGAGAAGGAAGCAGAAGACAAGTTAGCAGAAGTAACGAAAGACGGACTTGTCACACCAGCGGAGAAAGCAGCAGTAGACGCGGCGAATGCGAATATTGAAGCAGCGAAGAAAGCAGCTCAAGATGCGTTAGACAAAGTGCCAAACGGTGTAGAAGGAAAGACCGGTTTACAAACACGTTTAGACAATGTGAATCCAGTCGCGTCACCGGAAGTTAATGACAAAGATGCAAATGGTATTACAGACGCAAATGACGCGAAGTTGAAACTAGCAGACGACCTAGTAAAAGCAGCCGAAAAAGCTGAGAAGGAAGCGGAAGACAAGTTAGCAGAAGTAACAAAAGACGGACTTGTCACACCAGCGGAAAAAGCATTAATTGACGAAGCGAATGCGAAAGTTGAAGCGGCGAAAAAAGCAGCTCAAACAGCACTAGATGATATCCCAGCAGGTATCGAAGGGAAAGTCGAGTTACAAGAGCGCTTAGACAATGTGAATCCAGTGGTGTCACCAGAAGTAAACGACAAAGATGCAAATGGTATTACAGACGCAAATGACGCGAAGTTGAAGTTAGCAGATGACCTTGTCAAAGCAGCCGAAAAGGCTGAAAAAGAAGCGGAAGACAAGCTAGCAGAAGTAACAAAAGATGGACTTGTAACGCCAGCAGAAAAAGCAGCAGTAGACGCGGCGAATGCGAAGATTGAAGCAGCGAAAAAAGCAGCTCAAACAGCACTAGATGATATCCCAGCAGGTATCGAAGGGAAAGTCGAGTTACAAGAGCGTTTAGATAATGTGAATCCAGTTGCATCGCCAGAAGTAAATGATGCGAACGCAAATGGCATTTCAGATGAAAACGACGCGAAGTTGAAACTAGCAGATGACCTTGTAAAAGCAGCCGAAAAAGCTGAGAAGGAAGCGGAAGACAAGTTAACAGAAGTAACAAAAGATGGACTTGTAACGCCAGCAGAAAAAGCAGCAGTAGATGCGGCGAATGCGAAGATTGAAGCAGCGAAAAAAGCGGCTCAAACAGCCCTAGATGATATCCCAGCAGGTATCGAAGGGAAAGTGGAATTACAAGAGCGCTTAGACAATGTGAATCCAGTGGCGTCACCAGAAATAAATGATGCGAACGCAAATGGCATTTCAGATGAAAACGATGCGAAATTGAAGTTAGCAGACGACCTAGTGAAAGCGGCAGAAAAAGCTGAGAAAGAAGCGGAAGACAAGTTAGCAGAAGTAATGAAAGACGGACTTGTCACACCAGCAGAAAAAGCATTAATTGACAAAGCGAATGCGAAAGTTGATGCGGCGAAGAAAGCAGCTCAAACAGCATTAGATGATATCCCAGCAGGTATCGAAGGGAGAGTCGGGTTACAAGAACGCTTAGATAAAGTACATGCTGTACCGTCACCAGAAGTAAATGATGCAAATAGCAATGGCATTGATGACGTTGTAGAAGCAGGTTTACAAGGTGGTAGCACAGGCAACACAGGTAGTGTTATTGGTTCTAACAATGGTGGTGTAGTAAGCACACAACAGAACCCAACAATGACAGCTACACAAGACCAAAATACAGCAACAGATTCTAACCAAGTAGCAACAAAAACATTGCCAGAAACGGGTAATACGTCAACAAATACAACATTATTTGGTAGCTTGTTTGCAGCATTAGGCGGACTATTCTTACTCGGTCGTCGTCGTAAAGAAAAAGATGCAAAATAATTGAATGTATCATGTTTGAACAAATGTAATATAAGTCATATAAAACTGTCGATAAAGTGTTTGCTTTGTCGGCAGTTTTTTTCACAAAATGTGCATGTATTTTTAGTTTTAAAATGCCAAAAACGCCACAAGTAGCGACTCAAAATGAGTGATACTGGTGGCGTTGTTTTATGATTATTTTCTTATATTGTTAGAAAGATGATCTTTTAAGAATTCGGATGGCGTCATATCAAAGGTCTTTTTGAAGTTTTTTAAATAAGATTCATAAGATTTAAAGCCATACGTTTTCCAAATATCTTGATCTAATCCTAACGTAATAATATCAGATGCAACATTGTACATTTTAATTTTACGTATATATTTCAGTAGTGGAATATTTAATGTTTCTGAAAAAAGTCGTGACAGATAACTCGTATTCACATAGAAATGCTCTGCGATTTTACTGACTGTCAACGGACTTTTATAATTTTCATTAATATAGTTCAACACATTGATAATTAAAGGATTCGTCACATTCGAGTAATTATTGTTATAACCACCCAAATGAATATAGTTAATCAATCGAATCATATGTAAATCAGAATGAAATCGCGTCGTATCATTTTTAGAATGAATAATGCTCGTAATTTCATGCTTGATTGCCATTTCAATATCATCTAAATCTAACTCTTTTGTATAAGTTTGATTCGAGTTTAATAGTGAAAATCGGTTAAAGCTGCGTTTGTTAATCGTTAATTCTAAAATTTCCCCATCGTTGTTAATAATAATAGGTGGAGAAAACGGTTTGACTAAGAAAAACTCATTGCTTTGAAAAATTTTAGCTGTATGATTTTTACTTACTCTGACTTCTCCAGACAAAATATAATAAATAACGATATGCTCAAAACTTGACTGTATGTTTACGTTATCGCTCAAAATTCGTTGTTTATAATCCATAACTCTCCCCTTTACACGTCTATGATACATACATGAAACCACCCGCTTTGAAGAGTAAAAAGTTCAGAACAAGCGCGTATGTCGTCATAAACTAATAAATAATCAAAATATGATTGGGTTGTTGTACAATCATAAAAGTTTGCACAGGCCACTTGAAGTATATGTCCAAATCAAAGACACCAAAGTATGAAATTCTAACAAACTTTATTTTCTATTGCTAGTATCTTTTCAATTTTTATACAATAACTTACTCATATTTTTTACAAACAAACATTTTTATAATGAGTGATTATTTATTAAATTTTACATTAAATTTAGCCGATTTTGATGACATGATAGTCTATATTCTTTACTATATTGCATTTTATATACAGTTGTTCTATATAAAAACAACACATATATTTATTTAAGTTTTTAACAAATAAAGCGTTATACAACTTATTAATATAGGAAGAAATGAAAATATTGGAGAAATCTTAAAAACAGTAGAAATATAGTGTTGAAAGAATGTATAATTAAAATAGTAAATCAATATACAGGAGGGCGTCATGAAAAAGCAAAATATATTAATCGGTGTTGTTGCGAGTACGTTATTATTATCAGGATGCGGGTTTTTAAATAACGACAATAATGAAAAACCAAAACAATCTAACACACAGTCGGCGAATCAAAATGACAAAAGTTCGAAGCAAAAAAAGCAAGGGAATGAAAGTGAGAACAATCAAACAGAGCAAAGCAAGGCATCACAACAAAATGAGAATAAGGGCTACATTTATCCTAAAAACACGAAAGAATATTATGCGCAAATTTGGTTAAGTGTACGAGATGATATTGAAAGTTTTGACAAATTGTCGATAACATATGACGCGTATGATTCTTCAGGTGAGCCAGTTAATTATAATAATGCGGATGCGTCAGCAATATATCCCGAAGGCGTAGTTCGATTAATGTCGACACCTACAGCAGGAGGTTCAATTACTTTCAAAGATAATAATGATGGGACAATTACAGTTTATGGTGTACCATCTAAATTTCAGGATCTTCAGTGGATTGAAGATGATAATTATTCATTAAGAGAAACGCAGAAAATGATGAATAGTGGGCAAAGAATAGCCATTAAAAATTCATCAGAGTCAGATATTGCATATGTTGCCAGCCGCTTTTTGAATAGTACACCGATATCAAGTGGAAAGACTACAGCAAACAGTGAATCAAGCAGTAGTTCATCAAGTACAACAGTGACACGCAGTAATGTAATCGACTTAGTGGAAGATTATGAAGGGCATTTATTAGATACAAGTACGTATACATTCAAAGAACCTGAACAGATGCCAGACGGCCGATGGGGCTTCTCAATTTTAGACAAAGCTGGCAACCTGGTAGGCTCATATATTATTGATCCAGATGGTACTGTGACGAAATATGATGAAAAAGGGCAACCTATTTAAATAACTGCATAGTAAAAAATACAACTGTCGATAAGCCTATGATGTTATCGGCAGTTTTTCCTAATTGAGAGAAGATACATGGTCATTTTTAGAAAATAATGTTTATTTGCGACTACTTTACAAGGTATAATGAGTTGGAAAATATATGATGACATGTAATGGAATTAATAAGAATTATAGGAGAAAAAGTTATGAAATATTGTACGAATTGTGGAAGTCCACTCAAAGCGCAACAACAGTTTTGTACGAACTGTGGGCATCAAGTGAATGCAAGGTCTGCAATGTATGTTCAAGAAGGGAAAAGTAGTAAATGGCCGTGGATTATCGGTATTATCGGTATCTTAATACTCTTAGCCGGGATGGGATTTGCAGGACTTCAATTGTATAAAAGTGTGGTGTTAAATCCATCAACGACACAAAGCCAAGCCAATAATCAAACTACTAGCAATACACAAAACAGTGAAAATATGCAAGATAACGGGAATGTACAGAGCAGTCAAACTGTGCAACAGCAGCCTATTAACAACGGACCACAAATCAGTCAGCAGCCGTCTGTGTCACAAAGAACACCGGTTAGAGTCACACGCAGTAATGTGATTGATTTGGTAGAAGATTATGAAGGGCATTATTTGGACACAAGTACATATACGTTTAAAGAGCCAGAACAACGTGCAGATGGTAGTTGGGGGTTCTCCATTTTATACAAATCATCAGGTAGATTAGCAGGTTCATATATTGTTGATCCGGATGGCACTGTAACGAAGTATGACGAAAAAGGACGACCAGAGTAAGCATAAGTAACAGATATAAACTATCGATTAGGGAAATCTCTCAATCGGTAGTTTTTTATGTTTTATCATGAAATTTCTCACAAAATGTAGTTTATTTATTTGATGTGTGCAATGTATAATTAATTTATAAATAAACATAGTGGAGGCCCTTATGAAAAAACAATCATTCCTCGTTGGTGTTGTCGCAAGTACCTTATTATTAACAGGTTGTAACTTTTTAACGCCAAATAATCAAAATAACAATCAGTCGACGAATGGTGCGAATAACCAGAGTTCAAATCAAAACAATCAACAAAACACGAATGGACAAGGTTCATATATTTATGATCAGAACACACGCGAATACTATGCCCAAATTTGGTTAACAGTTCGAGACAATATCGAAACGTTTAACCAAGGCGATGTTTCGTATACACCAGTAGATGTTGCAGGAACGCTTGTGAATCCGTACAATGCGGATGCGACGGCAACGTATCCAGAAGGCACGATTACATTGTCTGCCTCACCGACAGCGGCAGGTTCTATAACTTTTAAAGATAATCATGATGGAACAATTACAGTCTATAATGCACCGGGTCATTTTCATGATGATCGTTGGTTTGAAGATGATTTTTCTTTGAGAGAGTCACAAAAAATTATCGACAATGGCTATACGTTGACGATTAAAAATGCATCTCAATCAGATATTAATTATGTGGCACAGTACATTACACAAAGCACGCCACAGCCAAGTCCATCAGAAGCATATGAAGGCATTGATAGTGGTAGAGAAGAAAGTTCATCAAGCGAAGATTCAGAAATAACTGTAACGCGTGATAACGTGATTGATTTAGTGGAAGCATATGAAGGCGACTTCTTAGATACTGACACATATACATTTAAAGAACCTGAAAAAATGTCAGACGGTAGCTGGGGCTTCTCAATTTTAGATAAAGAAACAGGAGAGCTAGCAGGTTCGTATATTATTGATCCGGATGGCACTGTGACGAAATATGATGAGCACGGTAATCCAGAGTAAGAAATATAGGTGGAGATAACGATGAAATATTGTACAAAATGTGGGCATGCCTTAACGGAAAATCAAAGGTTTTGTAATAACTGTGGGCAACCAGTTAATGTGAGACCAGCCGTATATGTTCAAGAAGAGAAACGCAGTCCATGGCCGTGGATCTTTGGCATTATTGGTGTTTTAGTTCTGTTAGCAGGAATCGGATTTGCGGGCTTTCAAATATATAAAAACAACACAGCGAATCAAGCCACACAGCAAGCGCAAAATGATTCGGAGACACCCCAGACACCAAGTTGGAACGAGGCACCAAGCGCACAGACGTCTGTCAATGTTTTAACAGATAGCTTTAGTGCAGACTTTATGAATACACCAAACGTTGGTGGGTATAATGGCTTTAAAGTAGGCATGACACGTTCGCAAATCGAACAAATTGCAGGGCAGTCTACCGGCATGATACAGCTACTGGATTCAACGGTTATTGAGAAATTTAACAATATGGGTGTGGCCTATGATTCTAACGACAGAGTGTCAGCTGTTTATGTGACACCAGATAATGTCGCCACACAGACATTTACCAACTTCCATGGTGATCCTAAAATGGGTGGCGGAAGCCCGATGTTATACGATAACAATCCAAATAATGGCTACAGTATTTATGTCCATACGAAAAATGGCTATGTCGTCGCAATTCAAAATGGTCCACAATATTAGTTTGTAGATAAGACGATTGAGGTGTTTTGCTGGGGCTTCAATTGTAGTGTTTAAAAGAATATAGAAAACATAAAACAGCATGTTATGTACAAGATGTATTGTACACGGCATGCTGTTTGTTTTTATTGGCAAGCACTGTCTAGAATCGTAAATGTTTTATTAGTGGTATCAAGTTCAGCTGTTGCCCCATATGGAATGATACATTTTGGTTCATTATGACCAAAGCTGGCGTTATAGAAAACGGGTAAGTCATGTAAGTTGAAGTCTTCTAACATCGCTTGCCACGTGCGTTTGTATGCTTCATAGTGTTCGCCATTTTGTGGTTTGCCAATGATAATACCATTAATGTTAGTTAAAATATGTGATGTTGCGAGAAATTCAATAAATGCAGCTAATAATGGGACGGAAAGTGGTTCCTCTGAATTTTCAAGAAATAAAATTTTGTCTTTAAAGGTGTCAGCGTTAGGGAAGACATGAGTATCTTTCAATTTATTTAAACTTTCAATACAGCCACCCAATAGTTGCCCTGTTGCTATTCCATGTCCATTGATGACTTCGTAGTCGTGGTTGTCCACTTTTGGTCGTGGTGTGTGGTGCGTGTTTTCATTCCATAGTAAGCCAAATTCATGATAATACGGCGAAGTTGGAATAGTGCCAAGTGGTTCATTTTGAAATAATGTTTTGCGAATCCAATGCGTCGTGTAGGCATCCATTTCAACATTTTCTGCAAAGTCAGTGAGTATTGCAGGGCCGTAAAAGGAAGCAATGCCATGTTGATATAAGAATAAATGGAGTGATGTTGCATCAGAATAACCCATAAAGATTTTCGGGTTGTTTTGGATGATGTCGGTATCCAAGTACTCTGTTACTCTAATTGAGTCGTTACCACCGATAAAAGTGATAATGGCTTTAACTTCTGGATCTGCAAATGCGTTATTCAAATCTTCAGCGCGCTTTTGTGGATGTTTTTGTACAAAATCCAACCCTTTCAATGCATGCGGCATCACTTTCACTTTGAGTTGGAAATCTTGTTCTAAACGTTGAATAGCTGTTGTCACACGGTGTGCTATCTCGTCTTCTCCAGCAAGCCCAGAAGACGGAGAGACAAGTGCCACAGTATCCCCAGGTTTTAATGCCAGTGGTTTACGTAGATGAGTCATAAAAAGCCCCCTTTGTTATTGAAGTTTTGAGTATTAAAAGAATAACATAAAAATAGAATTCTGAAAATTGTAAAAACAAAACCTCAATATTTATCACTGACGCATAAGTATAAAGAGTAGAGAGATAATAACAATCGTAACGAATGTATACACAAGAAAAGCAATATCTGAGATACCAAGTAGTCTAAGAATCATTGCGCCGAGCAATAAAGTGAGTATTATGGAGCCGGTTATGAGTTTTTCACGCATTGTTGCACCTCCTCGATAAGATTTATTAAAAAGGTAACATACAATGAAGATAATTCGGTGTGTTATGATAAAAATGAAGAATTACTATTAAATTAATGAGAAAAGAGGCTTTCAAAATGGCTGGAAATAGTATGGACAAAATCAATGAATTTAGAGATGCACGCAACTGGAGACCATTTCATAATGAGAAAGATTTAGCTTTATCAATTAGTATTGAAGCGGCTGAATTACTTGAACTATTTCAGTGGAAAAATCATGAAGAAGTCGTTCAAAATAATAGAGAACGTCTTGAAGAAGAATTGGCAGATGTTTTGATTTATAGTTACATGATGGCAGATAATCTAGGTTTTGATATTGATGACATTATCGCAAAGAAACTTGTTAAAAATAACGAAAAGTATCCTGTACCTGAGAGTGGAGAATAAAGAAGAAAGAGCCCTGAATCTTAAATTAAAAAGTTCAGTGCTCTTTAGCAATTATTCGAAAGTGAGTTAGTTAATTTCAAGTGTTTCTTCTAAATAATTCATAAAAGCTTCGTTCTTCCAGAAACCAAGTCTAATACCATCAATACCTCTTGTTAAAAGGACGTAGTAAATATTTAAAACAAACAGTGTAAATTCAAAATCTGTTTCTGGTGTTCTATCATTCATAGGAAACACGCCGTTTACGTTATGGAAGTTTGATATTTCGGCGTATAGTTTACCGTTATCATCAATTTGTAAGTCATTCCCTATTAAGACACCAACTTTATTTAAATCAATACCTTGTACCGCAAACACAGAGCCGATTTGATCTTCGGCATCGACGTCTTTAATGTTAACCCAGTTTTCTTGAGTAGAGTTCCATCTTCGTTTGATATCGCCTTCATGCCAATGTGTAATTGAAGGATCTTTACCATCAGAAATTTTCCATTTTTCAACCAGACCACCAAGAATACGGTTAATATGGTCAGGATTATAATTTCTGTCTTCTTCAATCCAATCAACTAAACTATGAAGAGGTTGCTCTTTGAAGTAACCGAAGTAAGCATCGTCACTTGTGTCTTTAAACACATCACGATCAAAGTTAGGATTAAAGCTTGTTTTATTTAATAGGCCAGTATCTTTATAGAGTAAGTACTTTATGCCGTTAATGTAATCATCAGATGTATAACTTTTCCCTTCAGGTGCTTGTATTCTAAATTGTGTCGTTAAATACTTGTATTCATAGTCTTTGGTTGCTTCAGCAAATTGATTTCTTGTGATATTAGCTGGTCTAATTGCTTGTAATACATCATACATTAAGATAATTTTGGCACCAATTTTTTGAATACACTCTAAATGATGTGCACAATTAATAAAATCACCTTTATATACAGTGTTAAATGAATTATCTTGTTTTGGATACTTTCGAGATATCTTATGGGACTCATCAACGATTACCACATCAAACTTATTAGGTTGAGTGGAATATTTATTTATTAATTGTGTTGAGGAAAGGATGCTTAAGTTACTATTACTCAATCCAAAAACTTTAAATATTTCTTTGGCAGTATCTCTCCAATTTGGTTGGACAACTACAGCGATTCTTTTATTAGTCTCATTTAATAGTCGGGCAACTGTATGTGTTAATAAGACAGTCTTGCCTGTTCCAGCATCTCCGTTAATAACATAACTTTGATTAGGATTATCTATTATTTCTTGAATTAATTCGTTTTGTTCATTACTTAAAACTTTGATTGGACTATATTTGACTAACGACTTTGTGCGTAACTCCTCTATACTTGGTGTTTTAACCCAATCGGGATATAAAACATCTTCCCAGAATGGCAATAGCACTTCTGATTCGACATTCTCTTTTTCTTTGTAGGCATTAACATAGTTGCCATTAGTTAAATTGATAACATGACTTTCATCAAAATCTATGTACCTCTTTTTTGATGATTTTTTGTCTTCCAAAAAGTATGTGATTAATTGACTTTCAACATCATCCAGTGCTGATAAATTAAAGTATTTTGAAGTCAAAATCATCACTTTGTTAAATTCAGAGTTATTAAACTTCTTTTTAGTCCCATTATAGTGTTGTTTATGACGTTCACTAAAGTGCTTCGTTTGACCAATGTAAATTTTTTTAGTCTTATCACTTTTATAAATGTAAATAACATTTTTTTCGTCCAGCGCATTACGCTGATTACGATTTAACGAATCCATGTTTAAAATCTGCTTCTTATCAATTTCTAATTCAAAACAACTATAACTTGCCATCATGATGCTCCTCTCTATATATAAGCATTTAATAGAATATGGTAGTTTATAATGAAATTATACAACTAAATCACTAAATATGTTAATCATCAAAAATTTTTAGTGTTTATATTAATAGAGAAGTGGTTGAATCTAGACGAATTACATCAGTGAATCTGTGGATTTATGGGTATTTATAGCTAGGGTCTTAAAATATTTGAGAAAGTTATGAGTCAATGGACATAGGCAGAACAGTTCGAATGACATATAGAAGGATTCTATTATTTTCATTAATTATCAGTTATAATACTAGAGATAATAAGTTTTAGTGATTTCTTTATATTTAAAGTGAATTAACGAGAAATCACTCTATTATTTGCCCATATTCAAGACAAATAGTAGAATAACTGAGAGCAATTGGCCGTTAATTAAGACAATGAATAATGGCCTGAAGCATTGAAACTATAGGATTAGTAGTATTATCAAATAGAGAAGAACCCCATCAAATAGGGGACGAGAACAAATTTTGTCAAAGAAATGGAAAAGGAAATTCTAAAAATAGAGAAGAACCCCATCAAATAGGGGACGAGAACCATTTCTTCTAAAAAGATATTTTTAAGTCATGGCCTAGAATAGAGAAGAACCCCATCAAATAGGGGACGAGAACTCCTATACTTTAAACTTAAAAACAAAACTGTAAATAGAGAAGAACCCCATCAAATAGGGGACGAGAACAATAATATGAATAACATTATAGATAGTATTTTAGAATAGAGAAGAACCCCATCAAATAGGGGACGAGAACTGTAAAAAGAATGTTTCTGTTGAATTTAGTAAATAATAGAGAAGAACCCCATCAAATAGGGGACGAGAACACGTTTGTTTTTTAATTGCTTTTGATATTCTTTATTAATAGAGAAGAACCCCATCAAATAGGGGACGAGAACTATCTTATGAAATTATTTATTCAATAGCTTTATATGAATAGAGAAGAACCCCATCAAATAGGGGACGAGAACCGATTTTTCCGCCGTCTTTATAAATGAACCAAACATAATAGAGAAGAACCCCATCAAATAGGGGACGAGAACTTTAAGTTGGTTGTTTTTCATTCAAAAACTTGTTGAATAGAGAAGACCCCCATCAAAAAGGGGACGAGAACTCATAATTAATGAAATCGAGTGGATTTATTACATAATAGAGAAGAACCCCATCAAATAGGGGACGAGAACTCTGATAAATTCAAGAAATGCTGTTTTTGGATCTTGTTAATAGAGAAGAACCCCATCAAATAGGGGACGAGAACTAATTAGATGGTTTAATATAATCTAAAGAAAGCCACAATAGAGAAGACCCCCATCAAAAAGGGGACGAGAACCCGAATCCCATTAATAAAAAGTTGTCTAGTCGATAATAGAGAAGAACCCCATCAAATAGGGGACGAGAACTCGAACATTGGTTCCATCGAGTCGCCATTGACTTGTAAATAGAGAAGGGGCTGGGACATAAGGAAAATCATCCTAAATAATTAGGGAAAAAGCACTAATTGGCAGTAGGTGTCTGAAGTGAAAATATGTTTAAAAAACTTTTTATACTTCTAGTCACCCTTGCTGGGGCGAGACGACGAAAGCTTTTTGTAACAATAAGCTTTCTGTCCCGCTCCCTAAGACATCTTTAAACCTTCTAATACCATGTTTTGTATTGAATCAGATGATACAGAGAGGAAAATGTTAACAGTGATTAAAAAACGCTTCCAAAAAGTTTGGATATTTTATAAAATAAAGGGGTAGATTGCTTTAATAGGGTGAATGGAGGAAATGAATGAAAGATATTCTTTACGTTGAGCATCCATATTTTGTTACTGCTAAAGAGGATAGTGTGAAATTTAAAAATATAAGAGATAAGTCTCTTAAATATTTTTTGTTCAGTGAAATAGAAGCAATAATATTTGATTATTCTAATTGCTATCTGTCTCAGTCGTTAGTAATTAAATGCATAGAACATAAGATTCCTATTATATTTTGTGATGAAAAGCATTCACCACTCACAGAGATAAACATGAACTTTAGGTCTAAGGTTCGTTTGAATCGAATTTCCTTACAATTGCAGATGCTTAGTAAAACTAAAGATAGAATCTGGAAAAAAGTTGTGATGAAAAAGATACTAAATCAGGCTAAATGTTTAGAAAATAACCTTGTTTTTTCTAGTAAAGTCAAAGAGTTAACAGCTATCGCTAAAGAAGTTTCACCTGGCGATCGTAACAATAGAGAGGCATTAGCGGCTCGCATTTATTTTCAGTCACTGTATGGGAATAAATTTAAAAGAGGCAGATATGATGATTTAACGAATGCTGGTTTGAATTATGGTTATGCGATTATTAGAGCTTTTATTAAGAATGAATTAGCTTATCATGGATTTGAAATGAGTATGGGTATTAAACATTATTCCATGGAGAATCCTTTTAATTTGTCTGATGATATTATAGAAGCCTATAGACCTTTTGTTGATAATAGAGTTTATGAAATTGTTAACGACAAAAAGACTGAATATTTTGGAAGCGAAGAGAAAAAGAAATTATTGGAAGTCATTCATGACAAATGTATCATTGATAATAAGGTAGTTCATTTATTAGATAGTATAAAAATTACAGTACAATCACTCATCCAATGTTATGAAAAAAATAGCCCAACGCCCTTAAAGCTTCCTCAAATGATTGGGGTGGAAAGTTAATGCACCTTCTTGTGGCATTTGACCTTTCAAGAGAAACTAAAATGGATAGACGTAAGGCAAGTAAGTATCGACATCAATTGTTAGAATTAGGCTTTAGTATGAAACAATATAGTTTGTACGAACGACAAATTAAAAGTGGTTATAAACGTGAGAAAATTATAGAGATACTAAAAAAAGAGTTGCCAGATAACGGTGTTATTACAGTTTATTTTTTACCGGATGAGGTGAATAAACATCAAATAACAATCTTAGGGAAGCATGTCGACCCTGTTATTCAAAGAGAGCCACGTATTGTATTTTTATAAAAGGAGGAAAATATGGATAAGAAAACAACATTAATGTACGGTTCACTGTTACATGATATAGGGAAAATTGTTTATAGAAGTAATGATCACAGCTTTTCAAAAGGGACGCATTCAAAGTTAGGAGCAGAATTTTTAAAGCAGTTCAAAGAGTTTAATGACAATGAAATATTAGAAAGTGTACAATATCACCATTACAAAGAATTGAAAAATGCCAAAATTGCTAATAATAGTAATGCTTATATTACATATATCGCCGATAATATTGCGAGTGGTATAGACAGAAGGGACCTTATTGAAGAAGGAGAAGAGTCTCAAAATGAACATAAACTGATGTTTGATAAGTTTACACCATTGTACAGTATATTTAATGTTGTAAACCGTAATAAAGATAACACATCTGAGTGGAAACTCTCTTTTGATAATAATAAACATATTTCCTATCCAACCGAAGCAAATATTCGATACAAACCAAGTGATTATAATGAACTGATGAATGATATGACCTTTGATATTAATCAAAAATTAAAAGTTAATCATTCATTCTTCCCATCCATTTTACAATGGACAGAAAGTTTATGGCAGTTTGTGCCGAGTTCTACGAATAGAAATCAACTGGTAGATATTTCATTATATGACCACAGTCGTATTACATGCGCATTGGCTTCTAATATATATGATTATCTTGAAGAAAATAATATTACAGATTATAAAAAAGTATTATTTTCAAGTTATGAAGCTACAAAGAAATTTTATCAAGAGCAGGCTTTTATCTTATTAAGTATGGATATGAGTGGTATCCAAGAATTTATATATAACATTAGTGGTAGCAAAGCATTAAAAAGTTTAAGGTCCAGAAGTTTTTATTTGGAACTAATGTTGGAAGTAATTGTCGACCAATTTTTAGATATAGTCGGTTTAAGTAGAGCGAACCTTTTATACACTGGAGGAGGGCATGCCTACTTATTACTGCCAAATACTGAGAAGCTAAGAACAGAGATATCAAGTTTTAATAAGCAACTAAAGTCTTGGTTTATGAAGGAATTCACTACAGATTTATCTGTTTCTATGGCTTATGAACCTTGTAGTGGTGAAGACTTAATGAATACAAACGGTACCTATCAAGACATATGGCGAAACTTGAGCTTGAAATTATCAGATAGTAAGTCTCATAAATATACGGCAGAAGATATTTTGAAGTTTAATAAAACGACTTCTGATGGGGAAAGAGAATGTAAAGAATGTTTGAGAAGTGATACAAAGATTAATGATGATGGATTATGTTCTATTTGTGAAGGTATTATCAATATTTCCAATGATTTAAGGGATAAATCATTTTTTGTACTGTCGAATAAAGGTGTGTTAAAAATGCCTTTTGAGAAAAAGTTATCGGTGATTGATTATACAGCAGTAGAAAATCTCGCTTCTAAAGCGACAGATATTCAAATCTATAGTAAAAATCAACCTCATGTTGGTGTGGGAGTATCCAGAAACATATGGATGTGTGACTATGATTATGCTAGTGCACATCAAGAAACTAAAAATAAAGGGATTAGCAGTTATGTTGATAGGATGGAAGGTATTCATCGACTAGGTGTATTACGTGCGGATATTGATAATTTAGGGAATACGTTCATTCATGGGATTCCAAAAGAATACAATTCTATCTCACGAACTGCCACGCTATCTCGACAATTATCTTTGTTTTTCAAGTATGAATTGAACAATATTTTAGAGGGTCTTAAAATAACTTCCATATACTCTGGTGGAGATGATTTGTTTTTAATTGGATCTTGGGACGATATTGTAACGGCCAGTATCAAAATAAGAGAACGCTTTAATGATTTCACTTTAGGAAGGTTAACAATTTCAGCAGGCATTGGTATCTTTCATGACAAGTATCCGATTTCAAAAATGGCTTTTGAAACAGGGGAATTGGAAAGTTTTGCGAAAGTGGGAGATAAAAACCAAGTGGCCTTATGGGTAGAAGACAAGGTTTATAGTTGGAAAGAATTGAGCGAAGACATCTTACAAGAAAAACTACAAATTGTGCAATTTGCATTTGAAAATTCCGACGAACACGGAAAGGCATTCTTATATAAGATCATTATGCTATTGCGAGATAATGATGCTATCAATATTGCTCGATTAGCATATTTGTTGGCGAGAAGTAAAATTTCAGATGAATACACATCACAAATCTTCCAATGGGCACAAGATGAAAATGAAAAACAACAATTGATAACAGCAATTGAGTACTATATATATCAAACAAGGGAGGCTGACATATAGTGAAGTTAGCAAAAACAACAAGTGGAAAAACCGTTGACCTTAAATTTGCACAAAAAGTTGTGGAAGCAAATGCAAAACCGACTAAGTATGGAAAGCATGAGATATTTGGAGGATTAACAACAAGCAAGTTAAGAGGACTGTTAGAGAATGTTAACCGATTACATACGATTGTGTTTAACGTTGCAGGGGATGAGTTATCAGCAGATTTTATTGATGAGTTAGAATATTTAAAAGTTAAATTTTATTATGAAGCTGGTCGTGAAAAAACCGTTGATACATTTTTATCTAAAACATTTATGATTCAAATTATTGATAAAGTTATTGAAAAAAGGTCTAAAAAGTACTTCTTAGACTATTGTAAATATTTCGAGGCTTTAGTTGCATACGCAAAGTATTATCAAAAGGAGGATTAATATGTATTCAAAAATTAAAATATCAGGACAAATCCAAGTGATTACAGGTTTACATATTGGTGGGGGTGGTGAAAGTAGTATGATTGGTGCTATTGATTCACCAGTTGTAAGAGATCCTCAAACAAGACTACCAATTATCCCTGGAAGTTCAATTAAGGGAAAAATGCGCTGGTTATTAGCGAAAAAACATGGTCTCGATATAAATGCTACAGGTCCAAATGATGATTCAGATGAGATTTTAAGATTATTTGGTTCAAGTAATAAAGGTAATATTAAGCGGGCAAGACTACAGATATCAGATGCATTCTATTCTGAGAACACGAAGCAGCAGTTTGAAAGCAAAGATATTGCATTTACTGAAACGAAATTTGAAAACACAATTAATAGACTAACAGCAGTAGCAAACCCTAGACAAATTGAAAGGGTAACACGTGGATCTGAGTTTGACTTCACATTTATTTATAATGTGGAAAATTCTGAAGAAGTAGACCGGGATTTTCAGAACATTAGAGAAGCTATATTGCTACTCGAAAGTGATTACCTTGGTGGCGGTGGAACAAGAGGAAACGGTCGCATTTCATTTGAGAATATATCTGTTGAAACAGTAATTGGTGATTTTGACAGTTCTAATCTAGAAATAAAGTAGGTGAAAATATGGATACAGCGGTATTCAAGTTGAATTTTAAGACACCTGTTCACTTTGGAAATAAGCGATTATCAGATGGAGAAATGACGATAGCAGCTGACACCTTATTTAGTGCACTGTTCATAGAATGCCTCCAACTTAATATTAATACTGATTGGTTAATGAACGAATTAGTTATTAGTGACACATTTCCATATGAAAATGAAATTTACTATTTACCCAAACCACTTATACGGGTGCGATCGAATGAGTCTTCAAGCTATAAAGAATTTAAAAAATTAAAATATGTACCTACGTACCATTATAAAGAGTATATGGATGGTAAGTTAACAGATGATGATGCAAAAGATTTAAATGAAATATTTAATGTTGGTCGCTACATGCTTCAAACAAAAGTATCATTGATAAATCAAATGAACGATTCAAGTGAAGATAGTGAGCCTTTTTCTGTAGGGACGTTTACATTTGAAGAAGATGCAGGATTATATTTTATTGCACGAGGTACTGAGAACGCTATATGTCAACTAAATAAAGTATTAATGTCTTTACAATATTCAGGCTTGGGTGGTAAACGTTCTGCTGGATATGGAAGATTTGAAGTAATACTTTCTGATAATCAAGAAATCTTAGAGCTAATGAATAGTAAGGGCGATACAAAAATATTACTGTCTATGGCTATGGCAAAAGAGAGTGAAATTGAAAGTAGTTGTCAAGGTGCAAGATATATATTATCTAAACGATCAGGCTTTATTCAATCTCCAACTTATTCAGAGAACTTGTTGAAAAAAAGAGGTTTTTATAGTTTTACACCAGGTTCAGCATTCATTAATAAATTTGATGGAGATATTTTTGATGTAGGTGTTCAAGGGAGTCATCCTGTTTATCGTTATGCGAAGCCATTATGGTTGGAGGTGTAAGTAAAATGATAAAAACGTATGGTGTTGTCATTAAAACAATAGGACCGGTTCATATAGGGTGTGGTGAAACACTAAAAAAACAAGACTATATTTATGACTACCATGAAAGTACAGTCCATTATGTTGATGGTCCTAAATTAATAAAGTATTTAAAGAATAAAGGGGTATTAGATAAATATCTTTCTTTTATGCGCAAACCACCAAAAGGACACCCTAGGGAGGCGGAGTTAAAAACATTTTTAAATAGTGTGAAAATCTCTAAGCAAGATTGGAGTCATTTTATTGACTTTTCTATTCCAGTTAACCAAGGTAAAAAAAATAGTAGTAACAAAAGCAAACCTTTAAATGATATTACTCTTATGATTCGAGATGGACAAAAAAGTGTGTACATTCCTGGAAGTACCCTTAAAGGGGCTATTAAAACAGCGTTGTTAGCTATTCAAAATAATGCGGATGATAAACGTTTATATAGCAAGTTAAAAGTGAGTGATTCCTTACCTATTGAAAATTCTTCATTAGCAATATACGAAAAAATAGATGTGAATAAAACTGATAAACCTATGCCGCTTTATAGAGAATGTATTGACATTGGCACGGAAATAAATACAACAATAACTATTGAAGACGATGCGTTTTCTATTAAAGAGATAGAAGATGCGATTAAATATTTCTTTGATAATTATCAGAAAAAATGGTTGGATGGTTTTACTCATTCAGCTATTGCACGTAAAGTACTAAAAGAAACTATGCCAAATAAGAATAATATTGTTTACTTAGGCGGTGGCCCAGGTTTTGTAAGTAAAACATTACAGTATCAGCTATATAGTATTGATAAAGCAAAGGAAGAAATTTTTAATGTTTTGAGTAGAAGATTTAAATGGTCATATGGGAAGTTTAAGTCTATACCTAAAAACGTACCCATAGCATTAAAAGTAACGCATAATCAAAAAGAACAAAAGTGGTATCAACAAGGGATGTGTGAAATATCTTTTTATCAAACTGAAAAAGAAAAGGAATGAAGTAGATGGTAGTGCTATTTAGTCCAGTAGGGAATTCTGATCCATGGAGAAGTGGTCGAGATGGTGCCATGTTGCATATAGTTAGGCACTTCAAACCCAAAAAAGTCGTTCTATTTTTCACTGAAACTTTATGGCTAGGGAAAAGTGAATTTAAAGGTCATAAAGAATATGAGTGGGAAGAGATTATTCAACAAGTATCAGTAGACACTGAAGTTGAAGTAATTGTGGATACAATAGAACATCCACAAGACTTTGATGTTTATAAAGAAAAGTTTCATGAGTATATAAAATCATTAGGGGATGAATATCCTGAAGATGAAATATTGTTGAATGTAACAAGTGGAACGCCACAAATGGAGGCAACATTATGTTTGGAGTATGTTGTTTATCCTCATCGTAAAAAATGTATTCAAGTTTCTACGCCTGAAAATTGGAGTAATGCTAATTTAAGTCATTCTACACCTAAGGAAGAGCTAGACGCGGTTAACATTGAGACGGTTAATCTTAATGAAGAAGCCCATGAACCGCGCTATAAAGAAATAGAAATTATCAGCTTTAGAGAAGCGATGGTAAAATCTCAAATATTAGGTTTAATTGCTAATTATGATTATGAAGGTGCATTATCACTGATTCAGCAACAAGAAGTCTTTAAAAATAAAGATATATTGTTGGAGTTGTTAACTGAAATAACAAGCAGTATAAAGAAACATAGTGTTTTCAAAGATATCTCTGAAAAATATAGTAACGATGACTTGAGAAAGCTGTTGTTTCACTATCTGATTCTAAAGTTGAAGTTTGATAGGGGCGATATTGCAGAGGTTTTAATTCGTGTTAAGTCTATAGCTGAATATATTGCGGAATATTATATAAATACTAAATACCCAGATGTGATCGTTTACAATTACGATAGGCCACAGTTAAATCAAAAAAGTAGTTTTCGTGTGAAATATGAAGTGTATCTTAATTCAATCAACAAAAAGTTAAGAAAATTTGATACATTGGGCCTTCCAGCATATATTGATATACTTGCATGTATTGAAGGAAACTCAAGTGTGAGTAATAAGCTAAATGATGTCATGAAGATTAATAAGCACCGCAATTCTGTCGCACATAAACTAGATACTATAAATATAAATAACAATAATCAAATTAGAAAAGCTGTTAAAGCTATTGAAAAATTGATAATTGATATATTTAAAGAGGTAGATATTCGAGACTTCGAATATGTAAAACAGGCAAATGACAAAATTAGGGAGTTTATATGATTAGAAAATTGCAGATTGAGTTAAAATTACCCCAAAACATACAGCATAAATTTTTGGGTAGTGTACTACATGGTGCTTTAATGGATTATTTACCGAATGAAATGACAGAATACTTACATCACAGCTTCGCATACAGTCCTTTAAAACAAAGAGTGTTTCTTATTGATGATAAAGTAGTCTGGGAAATAGTAAGTATGAATCAGGATCTAAGTACGCAACTTCTAAAATTATTTAGTGAGAACACATATATCTATTTAAAACAATATGACTTTCACTTGAGCATTGAAAAATTTGATGTACAAAATATTGATGTCACAGAATTGATGAATAACAAGCTAAGTGATGAAGACTTATCTAGGTATATTAAATTGAAAATTGTAACGCCTATGTCCTATAAATCTAACAACAAATATGCAATTTCACCTGAAATAAAAATGTTTTTTCGAAGTATTATGATTCAATTCGATAGTTTTTTCAGTGATTACCAAATGTATGATAAAGAAACTTTAGATTTCATAGTCGACAATGTATTTATAGTGGACTATAGAATGAAAAGTACAAGATTTCATTTGGAAAAAGTAAAAATTCCATCCTTTATGGGTGAGTTAACTATAAAGGTCAACGGGCCATCTCCATTTTTGAAATTACTACATTTTTTAGTTGCCTTTGGTGAATTGTCAGGTGTTGGTATTAAGACGAGCCTAGGAATGGGAAAATATCATATTATATCGAGTGAACCTAGAAAAGCCAAATCACTCAGCTAATGTTTTGAAAGGGTCTACAATGAAAAATTTAGGTGAATGTATCAGCTATACAGATGACTTGAATTATACTGTGTATGACAAAACAATAGATGAATTAGGTACTAGATTCAATATTGCTAAAGATAGTGAAATTGAAGAAGTGTTAGCCATTATGAAAAGAAATAACCTTGAAGATAATGGTATTGAGTTTATAAATATTTACGACCATTTTGTTGCCAAAGAATTGACTGAAGAACAGGTACACAAAATGGATATGTAAATGTTGGGAATAAAGATTAGTTTCAATGTGGATGGTGGGATGACTATATAAAGAACGGTGCAGAATTTGATATATATTATTGTATTTATGCTCCCATATAGTATATAGATAGACTTTTTATGAATCGTTACTTCCCGTTATCGTATTGTGAACTGCTTATCAGTAAAATTTGTAGTTCGAATATATAAAGAAATCGAGATACTGTGAGAGTAGTTTTGAAAAAAGCAAATATAGTATCCGTTTAGAAAGTTGGTTTTAGCATGAACTTTAGATTTTTCTTTTTTATAGGTGTATCTTCTATATTAATATTTTTAACAATTTTAGTTGGTTTAGAAGAACTAAAAACAATCCCGCCTATAGTTATAATTATAGGGACAATTACAATATTGATGATGAATATATTGTATCCAGTAATTAAAATTTTTAATCAACTAAAAAGTACAATTAAACGTACAATTAATAGAGAAGATGTAAAAGGAAAATGTTTTGTTTTATCTTTTAATAGAGAAGATGTAAAAGGAAAATGTTTTGTTTTATCTTTTAATAGAGAAGATGTAAAAGGAAAATGTTTTGTTTTATCTTTGGTACTATCTTTTATTCTTGCTATACTTTTTTCAATATTTTTCAAGGACATTAGTCTGCTTGATAAGTATATGAAAAACGGACTTATATGGGGGGTAAATACTTCAATATTACTTTTAAATATTGCTATATTAGAAATAAATAATAGTTGTTTAAAAAGGGAAGAGGAGTATCAAAGAAGCGAAAAGGAGTTACTTGAAAAGTATAGAGATAAAGAAACTATAAGAATATTAAAGGCAGCTCAAAATAAACAAAAAAAATAATCAAATAGTAAGTGGGAGGAAAATTATGAAAGATAAGATTAGAGTAGAAATTAGTGGAGAAAAGAAAAACCTATATAGCAGTCGTCAAATAACTCAAATAATTGATGCAATCAGTGAAAAACATTACAAAAATGAATTGGTTCATGAAATAATCGCTTTAAATAATATTAAGAATATAGTTATTATGGACGAATCTGCAAAAATAAATCACAAGTATAAGGATATTGATGATGAACCCTTTATTATTGATTCAAAATCATTACTCAGTATTTATCATAAAGGTAAACTTAGTTCGATTATTGTGGATATTAACCTTATGTTGATGTCAGAAACGTTTAAGATATTTAGAGAACTTTATCAAAATTATAATGAGCACAACGAAAAGATGTCTATTCAAATAAAAGAAGAGATGCTGTTTAATCTTTATAGTATTATACGAACAAGGCGTTTTACCAGCAATGAACTTGATGAATTTCTTCAGAAGTATACGTCTTATACTCCAAGAAAAATAAAATCTATAAAAAATAAATTGAATAAAACAGTTAATTTATACAAAAAACATAAGGCATATAAATACGTTTATTATATTGGTTCTAATAAAGATGAATATAGGGATGTAATAAAATTAGAAAATGAATTTTCCGAGAGCTTCAGGAGACTTTCCAAACCAATATTATATGTGCAGTTTGACGATAATAGATGGAAAATGTTGGGTGTAAAAATGATTAAAGAAGAACATTTCCAACATTCGAACTCACAATTTTTAGATATAAATACAATAAAGCAAGAGAGTCCGTTATTTATAGCTATATCTGTGTCAGCTTTATTTTTACCAGTTTTAATAGAATTGTCAATTGCTTTGTGTGATTACAGAGTTAAAAAGAAAAACTATCAAGAAAATGTTAATAAATTAAGTGATATAATCCAGATAACGGAAAAAAATTATGATAATCCGGATTTAACATTTTTAGAAATACAAAATCTTGAGCGTGAAACAGATAAAAAGATAAATGAACTTCCTAACGAATTAAAAAGTAAGATAAGGGATATAAAAAAAGAATTGATAGAAGGCAATAATTATGCTTTTAAAGAAAATGATATAAGTATTGATTATGTAAATATAGATGAAAAATAATTACTAGCAATATATGTGCTAGTACCACATAAATTGATTCTGGAAAAATTAATGATATTAAAGTTCAAAAAGCAAAGACCTAAATTAAGGTAGCAATTACCCATTTTCTGACTTTTTTCATTTTGTTTTTCTAAGAATCTAACCCAAACTTATAGGTAGGGATGGTGTCACTGATTCTTCTAGTTTAAATAATGTAAGTACTTGTATAAAGGTGATTTGAATAATCTAGTGGTTTGTAAAAGTTTCTTTTTATTGTTTGTCTTCGGCTTAATCATAGTATTAAGACAATACGCAATTATAGTGATGTACACTTGATGGGTTACATCTGTTTGAGAGAGTTTATAATATCTGATATTGTTTAATGTAAAAGACCTAATTTAAAAACCTATTTAAATGTATGCTTATGTAAATGGGAGATGTTATTTGTGAGTATATAAATTTGCTTAAAAATGACACACTTTGAAAAGATTAAAGTATTTAAGATGAGGACGTGGAGTGTTTGGTTACATATCGAACGAAAGAAGAAGTTCATAATAGAGCAAGAGAGGCTGTAGGGCTAACAATTAAAGAAATAAATGGTGGTTATTCTTTAAAAGGAACTAAAAATTCTGTAGGTGATGCTTTTGAAAGCTGGTTTGGAGTGCAGAAAAATAGTGACCGTAGACCTGATTTAGTTGAAGCAGGAGTTGAACTGAAAGCAACGCCAATATACAAAATTAAATCTGGTGAGTATAGATCTAAAGAACGTTTAGTTTTAAATATTATTAATTATGAAGAAATGTTACATGAGAATTTTGAGACAAGTAACTTTTTAAAGAAAAATAAAGCTATTCAACTTGGCTTTTATGAGTATATCAAGAATGTACCGAGAGATGATTGGCCACTTGTAGAAACGGTACTATTTGAATTGTTAAATAATCCCGTGGATTTAGAAATTATAAGAAATGATTGGGAAACGATTCATGGATTTATAGAAGCTGGTAAAGCACATGAGTTGAGCGAAAGGCACACGACATATTTATCGGCTTGTACAAAAGGTAAAAGTGCATCGTCTATGAGAACACAACCAAATTCAGATATCCCTGCAAAGCAAAGAGCATTATCTTTTAAAACTGGATATATGAGTGCAATTTTAAATGACTATGTTTTAGGAGATAAAAAAGTTGATTCGATAATTAAAGATACTTTTACTTTGAAAGAAAATTCACTTGAAAAAACAATTGAAGATGCATTTAAGCCCTTTATTGGTTGGACTATTGATGAGTTAGTGAATCATTTTGGAATTGAAAAAAGAGATAAAAGTATTAATTATAGGATTGCAATGGGGATATTGAATTTGAATGGGAAAAATGAAAAAACAACGTCATTTCCAAAAGTAGAAGAATTTGAGAAGGCATGTATACAATTAAAGACAGTAAAGTTTAATAAAAATAATGTGAACAAAGAAAGTATGTCATTCCCATCTTTTTCATTTTCTGAAATTGCTGAAGAAACATGGTTTGATGATGAAGGAATGCCAAGTGCAGATTGGCATGTATTCTTGTTGGAGACAAAATTTTTATTCTTTGTTGTTAAAAATGATGGTGACAAAGATATCTTTAAAGGTATCAAGTTTTTCAGTATGCCTGAAAGTGATATAGAAGGACCAGTGTATGATGTTTGGCAAGACACCGTAGATAAAATTAGAAATGGTGTAGAACTTACTGGAACATATACTAAAAGTGGTCAATTGAGAATAAAAAATAATTTCATTAAAAAATCTGATCGTATGATATGTCATGTACGTCCACATGAATCTAAAAGTGACTATAGTGAAAAGGGTAAGCATGCTGATAAATTACCAAAACCTATAAAATGGACGAATAAACCAGATGACAGTAATTACTCTGATTGTTGGATGACAAAACAATGCTTCTGGATTAACAATGATTACATTAAGAAACAAGTACAAGACCTTCTCTAGAGGGTCTTGTTTAATGTTATTGGAGTAATATAGCCAAAAATATTTAAATATGAGCACTTAATATAGAACGATCGTTCGCATTGTGGTATAATCGATAACAATTAAACTATGAGGAGAATTAACATGGAAAGAATTAAAGTTGCTGAGTTGTTTGCAGGTGTCGGTGGATTTAGACTTGGATTAGAGAATACAAACAACAAAGTTTTCGAGGTAACATGGGCTAACCAATGGGAGCCCTCTCGAAAAGTACAACATGCATTTGAATGCTATAACCATCATTTTACAACAGGCCAGCATGTTAATGTTGATATAACTAAAGTAACAGACAAAGAGATGGCTGATACAAATGTAGATATGATTGTTGGTGGCTTTCCATGTCAAGATTATTCGGTGGCAAGAAGCTTAAGTGGTGAACTAGGGATACAAGGCAAAAAAGGTGTTTTATTCTGGCAAATTGTTAGATTTATTCAAAACACATTCCCTAAATTTATTTTATTAGAAAACGTAGACAGATTGTTAAAATCTCCTTCCAGTCAAAGAGGAAGAGATTTTTCAGTAATGATATCCACACTAAATGAATTGGGCTATGATGTTGAATGGAGAGTTATCAATGCGGCAGATTACGGTAATAGCCAACGACGACGAAGAGTATTCATATTTGCGTACAAAAGAGATCTTTCATATGGAGAATTAATGAAAGATAAAGACTTAGAAAACATCATTTATGAAAGTGGATTGTATGCACAAGCATTTCCAATTGAAAAAGTGCCTAATAAAAATAGAGTGTCGTATACTAAAATCCCTAGAGATATAGTAGAAGTTTCAGACGATTTCAGTTTTACTTATTTTAATTCTGGCATAATGAGAAATGGAGAAGTTTGTACTATTGATACAATACCAATTATTGAAAAGCCGACGCCATTAAAAGCAATTTTGGAAACTAATGTAGACGAAAAGTATTTTCTAAATGAAGCACAAGTTGAAAAATTTAAATACTTAAGAGGACCAAAAAAAATAAAAAGAATTTCTAAAACAGGTCACGAATATTATTTTTCTGAAGGTGGTATGTCTGAAACGGACTCCTTAGATTTGCCAGCTAGAACGATGTTGACAAGTGAAGGTTCCATAAATAGAAGCACGCATGTGATTAATGATAATGGTAAATATCGTATTTTAACTCCGATTGAAGCAGAAAGACTTAATAGTTTTCCAGATAATTGGACAAACACAATGAACGATAGAATGCGATATTTTTGCATGGGTAATGCTTTGGTCATTCCCCTGGTTACAAGAATTGCAAATCAAATTGAGCAGATAAATGATACATTTGAAGATTCATATTTACAGTTAGAGCTATTTTAACAAATAAAATTGTTATTCGAATATTGATAAAAGTGCGTATAATGGAGTTTATAGATGTATTAAAAAGAAGGCATTGAATTTTCGATAATTCTAATTTTTGTATATTCAATATTATGTGTTATATCAATAATTGTTTGCGATATGATTAACTTAAAAATTTTAGCATTTTTTCATCTAATGAAGTTATGTGAATAGGTGGCTCATGTTCGTGAATTTTAAGGTTATTCTTTCGGCGGCTGATTTGTCGTGTGTGTCCCCTGTGTTTTATCAGTAATTGTTTAAATTATAGATTCTAGTTCATGAGCAATGGTTTGAATAGTTAAAACTGTTTAGTGCCTCAATTTGCATATATTATTCATAACCCAAGAGTTTTACTTTAGGTTTTTGTCATATTATAAAATGAGTATGCATTATGTGAGTTCAATTCTTTATTGATTTGTTGTGGTAACCCAAATAATAATACGAAATTCACGTGTTGCATTACTATGTATAATTTGTAGATTTTTTATGAAAATCACCTTTTCTAGGAAGGAATGAATATATGAGTCAAAAAAATAATATGGATTCTAGTTTGGTGGGATATAGTATAGTAACGTTTTTCATTATTTTCGGTATCTTGATGCAAATAAAATTAGACAATTTTTGGGAAGTAATTGGAATCATTTTAGTTTTCATAGGATTATTGTTTTTATCTATACAATTAAGTCAAGACAACTATACAGAATTTTCGTTTCCTATTTTAGGTATTGCATTTATATGGCCAGCTATTTTTGTAATAGAGAACCAAAATTTTATTGTAGTTCTGCTATTTATACTCTTAGTATCGATATCAACTGTATTTTTTATTGTTGGCCTTTTATATACTTTGAAAGTAAAAAAAGGAAATAATACAGACAATATAACCCCTAATCTATTAAGTATTTTTGTTAAAATATTAGATGTATTAGGGATAATATTTTCAATATTTGAACTGTTAGAGAAAGCGGATTTACTCTAAGGAAAAGTGTGTAAAAAATTATTTGATGAAGGTAATTCTATAAGAAGTTTAAATTTATTGAAATTATAGAGACATATGCGCTTTTTATTTTGAAAAAAGCAAACACCAGAATGAAAAGAGGAATCAAAATACTAATAGTACAAATTTTAAAAGTATGGGTTTTAACCCCATTATTGTTAACATTTATTTTCAATATACCTAATTTCGCATGTTTCTTTTATGAAAAATGCTTGTGTAAACTAAAAATAGCTAAATTTTCAAGCAATATACCTTCTCGCAATAAAATAATGATATACCTTTTTCTTTATTCTATACTTTTATTGATTGCTTTTTTTACTGGATTCTATCCAGAGCTAGATTCTGTAAATGATAAACAATCTGGTTACCTATATGGCATGTATTTTATGACCTTTATTATGATGTATACGGTGCAGTATTTGATTTCGAGATTTTCTAACAAACCATTTCTTAGTAATAAATCATTTAGAATAATCATATATTCTTTAGCTACGCTTATTAGTATTTTAACATATGGTATTACACCTATATTAAGTACAAAAGACATAGAAGTTCACTTATTTATTTGGAATAACACCTTAACAACACTTATTATCATAGATGTATTGGTTCACTTAATTTTCCCGAGATATTCTGACTAAATAATATATTTTGAAATTTGAAAGCTTCTATAGTGGAAAGTTAATTAGAAGTAATTATTATTCTTTGGATTATAATCACAACTAAGGCGAAATAGTGCTCTTAGTTTGGTGTACAATTTATTGTGGTTGAACAATTTTGGAATAACATCGTTTTTGATTGAATTTCAAGTACTCCTTATCGAATTATTTTGGTGGATTTTATAATCAACTTAGCCACCTATAAATAAAAAACGCCACGTGAATTTCATGTTATTATTGAGGTTACCACACCAAATCAATAAAGGACTGAATTCACATGACGCATACTTATTCTAACACGACAAATCGTAAAGGAACACACTTAAGTTATGAAAAACGTGTTCAAATTGAAACACTTAAAAACTTAGGCTTTTCAAATCGTGCAATCGCCCGTGAATTAGGACGTGCATCTCAAACAATTCATAATGAAATTCACAGAGGTACAGCACGTCAAATTAAACGACAAAAAACTCAACATAAAGTCTATGAATATGAGCCACAAATATACTTTTCTTCATTAGGAGAAAAACGTTATCGTCAAAATAGACAACAATGTGGCGCTCGCCCATTGTGGAAGAAGAATCCAACATTTATTCCATGGGCAGACCATCTTATGAAGAAGAAACATTGGTCTCCTGAGGCGCAGTAGTGGCATATGCACATAAGCAACAGTGTTTTGAAAAGGAAGAAATTCCATCAACAACGACAATGTATGCTTGGATAGATCAACAAATCATGGAAACTAAGAACATCGATTTACTAGAAAAGTTAAAAAGACGTCACTCTACTAGAAATAGTTATTATAGTCGTCCTCATCATCGTGTACTTGGTCCAAGTATTGAGACACGTCCCAGAGAGATAGAATCACGTGAATCTTTTGGTCACTGGAAAATTGACACTGTAATAGGTACAAAAGACAAAACGAAACCCGTTATTTTAACACTTGTTGAGAGATAAACACGATTTGAGATATTAGAAATCATAGGTAGTAAAAGTGCTGATGCGGTATGCAATGCATTGAAAAACTTGTTTAATTCCTTGGGGGAAAAAGCACCCAAAATCTTTAAATCTATAACGTCTGATAACGGTTCAGAATTCGCATCGCTCTACGAAGAGTTTAGCCATATGACGAATATATACTTCACACATCCATTCTCATCATATGAACGTGGAACAAGTGAAAACCAACATAAAATGATTCGTCGTTTTATTCCAAAAGCACATGATTTGTCTGACGTTTCGACAACGCTTATAAAAAGCATACAACAATATATGAACGACTATCCCAGAAAGAAATTGAACTACAGTACAGCGCACCATCAAATGGCAGAATGTTTAAAGCAACTTAATCTATATAAGCATTTCCAAAGCTAAATACTTAGCTTTGGTTACCTGTTGTGCGCCCGGCATGGGTAATAACTTGACGGTGAAAGTCCGTTACAGGCTTGGTAGTAGGAACTGTTAGCGAAAGACAAGGGTGTCCATCGTGAGGTGGAATCTGAAGGAAGTCGGACGCAAACACTCGCGCTGACGAACAGAAATATCATATTAAGGCTATGTAGAATGGACGAGTCTGCCTAACACGATAAAGTCCGATACTACCCGAGTTCTATATAGTAAATGATGCAGTGATGTGAGTGGAAAGTGATTACTCTTACTCGGGGAGGTCTCATCAGCGACAGAAATGCCGTAGTAACAACGAATGATGAGAAGTCAGCAGAGGTCATAGTAGGTAGAAATACTGAAGGACTGAACAATATTCATACAAGGTAAAGAATGGAGGTTATAGATTTACGACGTACAGAAAACGGTAGATACCGGCAGCTTATAGAGAGATAAGTAGTGGAACGAAAAAGGGTATATAAGTGTGTACAGTAAATCTTAGGTGAAATGAAAGAA
>NZ_JXWY01000163.1 GCF_000934465.1 Staphylococcus microti
CAACGTCAGTAAGTGAAAGTGACTCTACGAGCATGAGTAACTCAACGTCAGTAAGCGAGAGCGACTCTACGAGCATGAGTAACTCAACATCAGTAAGTGAAAGTGACTCTACTTCAATGAGTAACTCAACGTCAGTAAGCGAGAGCGACTCTACGAGCATGAGTAACTCAACATCAGTAAGTGAGAGCGACTCTACGAGCATGAGTAACTCAACGTCAGTAAGTGAAA
>NZ_JXWY01000164.1 GCF_000934465.1 Staphylococcus microti
AAATCGAGTAGGAGAATAGCCATTAGTTGACTATTCGTCCTCTCACACCACCAAGCGTCAGACTGTCTAACAAATAAAATGTAAGAGGAAATCAGAAAGGTTTCTTCTTACATTTTGGTTAAAATATGGAGGAGTATCTAATACTTCTATAAAATCAACTTGCAAGTAGCCTTACTATTTCTGAAACTTTTTTGATTTTTGTTAGTCTTTTAAAATTATAAGCAACACAAATTAGGGCTGCTTCTGC
>NZ_JXWY01000165.1 GCF_000934465.1 Staphylococcus microti
ACTTTTTTCGTGATAAATCTGTCGGATTTCCTCGGTTCAAAAGTAAGAAAAACCCTGTTCAGAGTTATACAACGAATAATCAAAATGGGACAGTTGCTTTGATTGATGATAAATTTGTCAAAGTTCCTAAATTAAAATCCTTAATCAGAATTAAACTTCACAGACAGCCAAAAGGGATTATTAAGTCAGCAACAATTTCACGTCATGCTAGCGGTAAATATTATATTTCTTTGTTATGTAAAGAAGAGATAAATGAATTGCCTAAATCTAATTCTGCAATTGGTATTGACTTGGGTATTACGAATTTTGCGATTCTTTCTGATGGTCAAAAAATTGATAATCATAAATTCACGGCTAAAATGGAAAAGAAACTCAGACGTGAGCAACGTAAGTTGTCAAAGCGTGCTTTGTTAGCTAAAAAGAAAG
>NZ_JXWY01000166.1 GCF_000934465.1 Staphylococcus microti
GTTGCTTTGATTGATGATAAATTTATCAAAGTTCCTAAATTAAAATCCTTAATCAGAATTAAACTTCACAGACAACCAAAAGGGATTATTAAGTCAGCGACAATATCACGTCATGCTAGTGGTAAATACTATATTTCTTTGTTATGTAAAGAAGAGATAAATGAATTACCTAAATCATATTCTGCAATTGGTATTGACTTGGGTATTACGAATTTTGCGATCCTTTCTGATGGTCAAAAAATTGATAATCATAAATTCACGGCTAAAATGGAAAAGAAACTCAGACGTGA
>NZ_JXWY01000167.1 GCF_000934465.1 Staphylococcus microti
GATTCCCAACACACGCTTTTTCCCGTTTGGTTTTGGGATTTCAACTTTCCTTACTGCTTGTGGTTTATATGTGCCATCAAGCAGTTTCTTTCTAATTTGTGGAAAGTATTGCACAAAGTGTCCATTCAGTTCACTGACTTTCATACCGTCAATTCCTGGTGCTCCTTTGTTTTTCTTAACTCTCTTAATTGCTTTTTCAATGTTACTTGGTCTTACAACAAGCTCCATCAAGGATGGAGACTCACGATACATTTCTTTCATTTCACCTAAGATTTACTGTACACACTTATATACCCTTTTTCGTTCCACTACTTATCTCT
>NZ_JXWY01000168.1 GCF_000934465.1 Staphylococcus microti
TTAACGATAAACAACATGATAACTCAAATAACATCACAAGTAACAGCTTGAATAATAATCATAAGTACTAGCTTGAATCTATTATTTTTCAAATGTTTAAACAAAAGAAAAGTAATGACAAGAAAAAAATAAAGGCGATTAAGAAGAAGCTAAAATCCCAAAAACTTCAAAACAACTCTTCTAAAAAGAAACTAACCAAAGAAGAAAAAAGAGAACTTTGTCTGG
>NZ_JXWY01000003.1 GCF_000934465.1 Staphylococcus microti
CCCCCTTTAAAACAACCAATCGTTATTACTATTGTCATATAACCAAACCTCTTTTCTGATTCTGTTAATTACATTTTATTTATATCTATAATAACAAATATCTCAGCTATTCTCTACTATCATCTTTTTCTATTTACACCTTTCACTACTATACTACTAGGACTAAAAGACATAAGTAGTTGTGTGGTTCGCTTTGTGTTTACTAATAACTAAAATAGCGAATGTACATCTCAAAAGCCATATTACTACAATTAAATATTTCTCTTTAGACTCTAAAAATTGAATCGTTCAATTTGTCGAAAGTAAGCACCTGTGCTTATATACTTTCGATGATAGAGTCATCTATCTCTCAAGCGTCAATTCAGACACAGAGAAGAGGAGTGTAAAGTGATACTTGTTTTCCGTTCATATCATAGCACCAGTCATCCATCTATAATAGATGAACAACTTCTGCCTAAACTAAGTAAAAAACTGTCGGGACCATTATTGTAGTACTATTCATGTCCAAATACATATTGCTTAGGTGCATTAACCAGTATATTTAATGATTTAGTTTCTTTAACACCTATAGGCTCTTGGGAGGGCTATATTTCTCTATAACATATATATTTAATATGATAATTTCCTTTTCCGTTAAATAGCGCGTGTATTTCAGCCTACTAGCGATTCCCTAATTATTTAAAAGCTTTGTCATATTGATTACTGATTTCTTCCGCAATACTTAAAATATCTGCTTCTTTTGGTTCTAATGTTTTAACCGCTTCTATTAATAATTTGCCATTTTCTATGTTAAAAGCTAATTTTTCGCTCTCATGTATATTCAATTGTTCTAAGATTTCTTTAGGTAAAGTAACCACATTGCTGGAACCAATTTTTCTAACTTTTCTAGTATTTGTGATAACCATACAACCCTCTCCTTCAGTATATATTTGTATATCTTTTATTGTGTATTTTTATATGTATTTTATCAATTTATTTTTGTAACTTTGCAACAGAACTCTTTAATTTAGTCTAGGTAGATGTAGCTCCTTCTATAGACGATAAATGATTTCATTATCTTAATTAGAATCAAAAACCACGTAAACTGCTTAGCTGTCCTCGTAGTTTATGAATAAAAAACAAATAACTATTACAATCAATGAGATGTTATAGAGTAAAAGAAGGTGTGTGTACTAGACGAAAAGCAAGATTATATCGTGGTTCTAGAAAATGTTATTTATAATCGTAACAAATTTATAGATAACATCTAAATTTCTTTGCCCAGTTCCATTTTTTATTTAGTGATTTTGACCACTTATAAAAATCTACACACGGATTGTATTCAAAATCAAATAGATCTAGTTTTTATGAAACAAAAAGAGCACTCGAACGGTGTCAACAGTACAAGTGCCCAACTAATTAAAACAGGAAAAATACACACAAAATTGACAAGAAATATCGTCTTTTGGTATTGTTCATTTATTTAATGAAATACGCTGTTTCTAATGTATCAAAATCAATCGTTTTTCGCCAAGTTCACTATTAATCTATTTTCTGTATATCGGAAGTGTTATAATATCAAATGTCATCAACAATCCTAACTGTTGAAATAGGACAAGTTAGGAGGTGTAAAGTCATGTCGATTGTAACAATAGTTTTCTCAACTCTTATTGCACCAATTTTGGTTGGTGTAATACTTACGACTTACAAATATTGGTTAGATAATCGTAAACGTTGATGACCATTAATTACCAAACACCTAAAAACGCCATCTACTATAGCAGTAGTAGATGGCGTTTGGTGTTTCATCATGTCGATAACACAATGGCTTTCTCAACTTACCTATAGTATATCCTTTTCATCACTGTTTGTAAAATATCCTTTGTATCCTTATAGTTTTGTATTATATACTTTTCATCTGATTTATTGTGCTTGTTATTAACCATCAACAAACTTTATTTTGTTTCTCATAAAAAAACTCCTTCTCAATTTTAAATTGAAAAAGAGTTACAACACAAACTTTGGTCGCGAATGCTGTAACTCTTTTTTATTTTTATTCCAATTTCCTTTTGACTTGAAACCTTTGAGCTATATGTTTTTTAGTTGGTGTTAACTTGGTTTAATCCCAATTCAAACACCACCAACTTTTACAGACAAGCTGTAATAACATATAGCTCTTTTCCATATCAAAAGTTTTCTCGGCATAAAACCACATCAAAAAAATAAAAGATAGAGACCTAAATTAGGAGCCCACTGAAAAAGTCAAAGTTCTACAGTTTGACTTTTTCAGTGGGCTCCCCAAACGATTCCCTCTAGGTGTTAGCTAAAAGTCAATCACTATAATTGACAATGAAACAAGAAGAAATCATAGACCAGGTTCTCCCTCATTTTAAAGTAAAAACCTTTCTTACTTCTGTACAAAATTTATATAAATGAATTGAAAATGATGAATAAAAGAAGATTATCATCATTTACTATGTAACATTTTATTTTTCGTCCTAGTTTCAAAAACTTTGTAATTACTCTTTTTTAATTCTAAGCGTGGATGATAGATGATTTTTTTGTCTCAAAGCGTTTTTGTAACACCTCTTCTGATTCGTCAACATAACCTTCAAACCAAACTTTTTCGATATTCTCTTCATTGAAAAAGTAAGACTTGTTATCAAATATTCCGGTTGGGTAAATACAAGCTGAGTAGTCAAAGTAACCAATTTTCCCATCATTATTGTATAAAGGAAATCGATTAATAATCATCAATTTTGTATCTCCCTTTTTAATTGTCTAATCACTTTTCTACGGTCCAATGGCGAACAATCCCAAATTAGTAAAGATGTTGCACCAACTAAAAATGTAGAAATCAATAATGGTCTGACACTCCCAGATATTAAATAATCATATGAAAGTAATAAAATAAAACATATCATAAATCCAACAATTATTAATTGACCAATTCTTTGTTTCTTCCCATTTTCTAGCAATTCTCGTATTTGAAAAACATTTGGATAATAAAGTTGTAGTGACCATTGCTTAATCAATACTTTCTTTCCAAGAATAGAAATAATAAAAGTAATTCCATAACAGAGAAAAAGTATTCCTAAACGAAATTGGTCACTAGTTTCTCCTATTACTAAACTAATATTAGAAATTATTCCTCCTAGAAGAGTGCTAGCAATTGGAACTAAGAAAAAAATATGATTAGAATGTCTGCTAGTTTCAGATTTATAAAATTTCTTAGTTTCCTTATCAACATAAACAACTCGATTTGATTGCCAACCGATATTGATTAACTTTAACATTAGTTACCATCCTTTCAGCTATAATAAATAACTACAAGCCATTAAAATAAAATATGATATTATTAGATTTGTCAATCAAACGGTAGAAGGTGATGTTAGAGACCGCATGGCGACTAAAGCGTTTCTTACGGTCAGCCATCTCAGCTTTAAAGCGAGCCATAACCTTGGTTAGTTTTTCAGTATCATCTAACAAGAAGTTATCAGCCACGTGCGGCAAGTCTCTGAGCGGCAAGAGCCCGTTAGTCCCAAAGTCAAAGAGATAAACGTGCAAGTGCTCTGGAGTGAGTTGGCGACTAAGGTCCATAACCATGGTTTGAAGGAGGCTGGATTTCCCCATGCCTGGTGCTGAGTAGATGACCAAGTGGCCATCTGTCTCAAAGCGATGACTAACGGCTTCTTGGGTCTGACGGCTAGGAATATCCACAAAACCAATCATCGCTTCTAAAGGACGAAGCCCTTTAGCCCAGAAGTCCTTAAAGTGACCAGGACGTAAGCTCTCCACTGGAATCACCTTTTCTAACGGCGGTAACCAAGGTTGTGAGAGGGCTGTATGAAAGAAAATAGAGAGAACCAAAACGATTCTCTCTAGACGTTAGCTATAAGTCACCCACTACAGTTAACGAAAAACTATAAAACTGAGGCAACTGTTCCAATCTATATTACTCTAAATCATCATTCTGTTTCACACTATCTCTATACATCTTTGACTTTTTACCATACCATTCTTCTATAGAATAGCCTGACATCTGACGGTAATCTTCACTGTATTTTTTGAGGTAATAGCCTTGAAAGTGTTCGGCTAGCATTGAGATTGTAAAATATAGTGGTATAAAAATCCCTAACGGACTAAAGGAAACAATGATAAACCGTACAAAGTCATTTTCCTGCATCATGTTTGAGGGAAAAAACCAACGTAGAATAAAGATCAAAAATAGTAAAATAGGGCCGTATTTTTGCGATACTTGAGAAAATGTCTCAAGTAATTTAAAAGCTTTATTCTCTTTATGACTTGCGCCATATAATTTGCCCTTTATAAAGAAAATCAACCATTTAAACCTTGACACCAATACAAAAACAAATATTACAGTATATCCAAAAGTTCCTATCCACCAGCCCAAGGTTGAAGTTGCTAATGATACTAAAATTATAAAAGCTTCAAGAAGGAAAATCAACGACATGATGCTTAAAAAACTGCCGTATATACTATATTGTCTATATCTCAAATTTATATTTTTAAAAATGTATATGAAGTAAATAAAAGCAACAAATACCGCATTAAATACAATCATCTTAGTTATAAAACTAGTTTTGAATGAAAGAAATGTATTAGAAGAAAGGCTATCTAATCTAGTTATAAAACTAAATAAGTACATCATAAATAGTAGGGTTAAAGTCCCAATAATTTTCTTCCACACTCCATGCTCTTTGACATTTTCCATAGACGTTTGGATATACTTATCCGTTACCAAATTCATGCTTTCTTCCAATGACGCATTAAAAATTGTTTGTTTCATCCCATTCTCCTATCCAAACCAACCTGAAGCTACTGCTAACGGTTTGGAACTAAACTTTTCAAAAGCTTTACCTGCACTTGATACCATACGATTTACTTCTGTTTTGACGCTTTTGCCAACTTTAGAAACATTATCCACAAAATCATAGCCTATTTCCTTAACATCATCAGCAATATCTGGATTATAATATTTGAAGCCTTGAATTAATAATCCAGCTGTAAAACCTATTCCCGCACCTATAGTAGCCCCCAACAGCGCTCCATCAACTGGTCCTACATTAGCTATCGTATCAACCGTACCACTCACTACCGACTTCCCTACATTGTGATAGGCTTCAGAATCTTTGTCAAAATAGGCTGAGGCACTTCTAACGCCACCTTCTAACACTACTGTACCAATCGCAAAAGCTTTACTTGAAATCGCTTTACCGATCTTTCCAGCTCCTAGCTTCTCAGCCCCTTTTTTACTTCCTTGAATAATCTTGGATTCACCTAACTCACGAACGATAGCTCCAACTTTCCCACTAGCAATCCTACTAGCCCATCCTGCAATCTCACCACTTTTGTTAAGGAGATTATAACCCTTGTCTGAGAGAGCAATCATACCATCCAAAATTTTATCTTGCATTTTAAGATCAAGCTTACTAACCCATGCCACAAATGCTTTACTATTTGAAATGCTATTGACCAAATTTTTAGGAATATTTTTGGTATTTTCTAAAAAGGACATCGTCCCTATAAAAAAATCTGAAACAGCATCACTCTTAGAAATAGCTAATATAAATTTTTCATTGTTATAGAGTTCATCTAATGCTTTAGCAGGATTAACATCCATGAGTGCTAACATCCGTTGAACTCAGTCCTTATCTCCAATCTCCGCACCGTATTTTTTGATTTGATCTGTAAATGTTCTATAGCGTGCGACACTCTCAATATCATCTCGTACAATCCCCATAGCAGACTTGACTGCTGGTGATGTAACACCCGTATCAATGCCTGCAAAGGTTGTACTATAACTGTTATCAATTGTGACAACACTATAAAGTGGATTATCTTCTCCTTCAGAAGCCATCTTACTAAGTTTATCTTCATGGTCTTCAATCGTCGTTAGCTCGGTTTTAGCAGTTGTATAAGCTTCAATAGCTTCAACAGAAGCCTGATCCCTACTATCAAGACTGCTAATATGTTTCGAAACTAAGTCCAAAAAGTTGTCATTTACAGCATCTTTTAAATTACTGACTTCTTTTTTGATATTAGAAGATGTTGTGTAATAATCCGACAATGGCATTTTAAATGATCCCGCCATTTGTTCTCCTTTCTATGATTCTTATCATCAACAACTTGAAATTGAGTTTGAGGCCTGCTTATCCGCATCTATCAAAAGTTCTTTGACTTTACCTGCATTTGTTATAGTTGTTTGCCAATTCTCTTTTTCAGTCTCTAATTTTTTAACGAGTGTATCCACCGCTGTTTCTAAGGCTTCAGCAGCATTGCCATCTAGATTATCACTAGACATCGTTTTTACTGCATTCAAGTTGGTTACCACCGTTTCAAAACTCGATTTTATTTTGTTCAGTTCACTTGCGAAGGCTTCATGTTGCCCAGCATCGTATTGTATCGTCTCTGCAGTCATAATTCACCTCTTATTCAAAGCTGACACTGCTTTCTGCCTCTGATATCTCGCTCGCAAAATTAGAAAGTTGTGTTCCTAGTGTCATACATTCAGCGACTAATAGCTGATTTGTCTGTAATGATTGTGTAACCTGTGTTGACAAAGCTGTATAGGCGTCTCCTTTTAAGGCATTTTGAAACTGGCCAAAAAGCGCACTAGCATTCACGACAGCTGCCTTATAATTCGCTATACTATCATTCAGGGTAGCCACCTCATCTGTCACACTGCTACTTTTTTCATCAAACGTAGCTAACAATATGTATGAGTGCGTCTGATACTCTAAATCAAATAGTGCTTGAATATTATTAATGATAGTATCAATGTCTGATAAGAAACTGCTCTTTCGACCAGCAATACCCTTACAATCTGACTTTACAGTTTCAATATAGCTATCAAATTTTCCTCTAGCATC
>NZ_JXWY01000029.1 GCF_000934465.1 Staphylococcus microti
TTAGAAAGACATAGAAGTCATAAATAAGATCATTAGAACAATTCTTCAGAACAAACTTAAGCGCATCATGTAAGTAAGCTTCAGATAAACAAATCAATCTGAGTGTATTATACGATTCAAAATATACCCACATATCGACATCGTCTAGTTCACTGTAATATTTAATCATCCAATTAGGTACCGTTCTATTGATATGCATCAAGGTAAACTCATTAAAGCTAATCATTTTCATAATTTTATTTTAAATAAAAGTCCATACTCTTAGTTTTGACATTGCCTTAACTCTCTCTATGACACCATCATAGTGGTAATTATTTAGTTAATGGTACCTTACACCATTTTTATAGTTTGTGAAAATTTTACTGTAATTTGAATGTTTTTTTAAACAATTGCTTTTTTAGTGCGAAAGAATATCGTTTTTGTTAGTGACAAACGAGGTATATTGTAATAAATTATGTTTGTATAATAATTGTTTTCAGGAGGTAATATAATTGAGTGCGTTTAAAAATCAAAAGCAACGTTTTTCTATTAAAAAATATCATTTTGGTGCTGCAAGTGTCTTATTAGGTGTAGTGTTTTTTGTTAGTACAACCAATGATGTATCAGCTGATGAAATTGATAAAGATACTTCTTTTATGGAGGTTAAAACTAATACACCTATAGGAGCAGCAACCTCATTAGAAGGCGTTGATATGCCAACAAATTCAAATGAGGTAGAAGAGAATCCTGGAATTGTTGGAGAAGTAAGTAATATATCTCCAAATGAGACAATTGAAGATCGTGAAAATAATACGGTACAAATTAAAGAAAGAACAGTTACTACTTCTGATTTTGAAGAATTAAGCCCTCAAACAATAAAGCAGTTACAAGCAGAGGATTTTAGATATTTTGAAATGACACCAGATTTGTATAAGAAATTGAGTAGGGACCAAATTAATGCATTAACTTTAAACAAACATTACCAGGTAGCTTCAAAAACAGTTCCCCATGTATTGAGAGCTGCTAAGGAAAATATAGAGAATAGAGACGGATACAGTGTCAATGAAAACAATTTGCCTGAAAAGTCTAATCTACCTTATGCAATTAATAAGACACCAAACCCCGATCATTATACCTTTGAAGTAGTAATGAAGGGTGATGATGGAGCAAAACAATATGTACTATCTGTTAGAAAAGAAGATATAGATCAAGAAGGAACTCCTATGAGATTTTTTATAACTACATTCGATGATTCTAGAAGGTCATCTTTGACCACTGTAGATATAAAGAATGTTCAAGATGGGGATCAAATAAAAATTGACGATCAAACACTTATAGGTGTAATAGCTTCTGGTGATAAACGTCAATTTAGATTTTTAAAAGTTAATGACGCAGACTTCTCGGATTATACTCCTATATATGGACCAAACATAGATAAGTATACGAATCCTGTTGTGTCTTATCCTATAACTTTACCATTTTGGAAAGGTCAAACCACGCATTATTATGATGAATTAGGGGGAGAAATAGTACCGTCATATACACAATATGGTTGGACTAGAAGTCAATACACAACAGAACCAATTGATATTGAAGGGTATGATATTAATACCACTAAAATGCCTATTAACAAAAATGGTTTTATCAATAGGTATAGCACCAAAATATCAGGTAATGTTCGCTATAGTGTAAGTACAATGAGTAGGGGGACATTATATCGAAAAGATACAGTAATAGATGATGAAGGGACTATTAAGACAGAAGCTTGGTTTACTTATGCCAAAGGCCCAGGAACATTTGATTCTATAAATGGAGCTAAATTAGACAAAGGAAGAATAGAAGCAAACAACCTTCCAAATAGTGATTATGATTTTGAACTAAATCCTAATAATTATTCTATTAGGGACACAATCATTGATAATGTTGAAGAAGAAAAGTATTTTAACCATGGTTTTGGTGGCCAAGTAATCTTCCAAAAAGTGCGTTTTATAAAAGATGGTTTACCATCAAATGATGCTATATCTGTTGCTGACTATGATGGTGGTGATGCTGCATCTAGTTCATCAGTTACCTTAAAAAAGGGAGAAGTAACTAATTCAAGATATGATAATGGTAGAACGTTAGATATTTCAAATAGATTTGAATATCCTGATACTGTAGAATACTATTACACTACTCAAGAAGGTAATTTAATAGTTAATTATGTTGATGAGTTAGGAAACACAATCAAAGAAGCCGTAGAAGATACCCCAAATACCAAGTTTAATACACCATATGATACAGTGGTTGATAATCGTCCTCAAGAGATTGTTTTTGGTGACAAAGTATATGAATTAGTACCATCAGGTGAGTATCCAGTTGGAACAGTGTCAAATCAAGGCAACTTAACTATAAGTAAAATGAGGGATATTTATGCATCATCTGATTTAAATGGTGGTGATCCAATTGGCAATATAACAAAAGGTACAAAGTATGTGACTTATGTTTATAAAGAAAAGATAGAAGAACCAGGTAAATATATTCCATATATTCCTGCAGATCCAACGGATCCGACTAACCCAAATGATCCATTAAATCCGACAGATCCGAATACAGGTAATCCAATTGAACCA
>NZ_JXWY01000030.1 GCF_000934465.1 Staphylococcus microti
TTCAAGAAATCAAGTAAGCTTTCAATTATTAACTTTAGATGAAATGATTGAGGAGGAAAACCCTGTTCGGGCAATTGATGCGTTTGTAGAGTCTCTCTGTTTGAAAGATTTAGGAATTAAAGAATATAGTAAAAACAACCGTGGACAACAACCTTATGAGAGAAAAGATTTATTAAAGTTATTTATATATGGATACTTTAATAAAATTAGATCATCACGATCTTTAGAAGTAGAATGTAAAAGAAATATTGAATTAATGTGGTTAGTAAATAGTATTTGTCCTGACCACGGAACTATCTCGTTATTTCTTAAAGAGAATCGTCAGAGTTTTAAACAAGTCATGAAAACTTTTACATATATTTTAAAAGGATGGGGATTAATTGACGGTAGAATTATCGCAATTGATGGGACAAAAATCACTGCTCAAAATAGTAAAAGTAATTATATTACTCCAAATGGACTGACGAAAAAGATAAATTATATAGATGAAAAAATTGATAAATATATACATCAACTAGAAAAGATTTCTGAGGAAAGTATATTAAACCAAGAAACAGTTTCATCGGTTAAGTCAAAAATCATGCGATATGAAGTGAAAAAGAAAGAGTTAACTGAACTAAAAAATGAAATGAAAAAAGAAAATAAGAAACAATTAACCACTACCGATCCAGACTCAAGAGCTATGAAAAATAATGGGAAAATCGATATATCTTATAATATGCAATCTTCTGTTGATAGTAAACATAAATTAATTGTTACACTAGATGTTGTGAATGACATAAATGATCAAAGTCAATTAGCTTCTATGGTTTCAAAAACAAACAAATTATTAACAAAAGATAAGAATAGAATTATATTAGCTGATACAGGCTATTACAATATGAAAGAAATTAAAAACTGTGTAGATGACGATAATACTGTATACATTAAACCGCAAAAATCCAAAAATATACTAGGTGGGACACAGTACTCAAAAGAAAAATTCCAATATCAAAAAGATACAGATTCTTATATTTGTCCAGAAGGAAAAGAACTTCCTTTTACAGAAAAAACAACTAAAAATGGCATGATGTATAAAAGGTATATTGGTGAAAAGAGTTGTCAAGCTTGTTCTGCTCATCATTTGTGTACAAAGTCTGTAAGGGGTAGAAATATTCAGCGCTGGGAATATGAAGAAATACTCGAAAAAGTGAAGAGAGAAACTGAGAATAATAATGAAATTTATAAAAAAAGGTCACATATTGTAGAACACCCTTTTGGGACTATTAAAAGATATTACGGTTATACATTCTTTTTAGGAAAGGGGCTGGAATCTGTAGGTGCAGAAGCAGCCCTAATTTGTGTTGCTTATAATTTTAAAAGACTAACAAAAATCAAAAAAGTTTCAGAAATAGTAAGGCTAC
>NZ_JXWY01000169.1 GCF_000934465.1 Staphylococcus microti
TAACCATTTGGAGCTAGCCGTCGAAGGTGGGACAAATGATTGGGGTGAAGTCGTAACAAGGTAGCCGTATCGGAAGGTGCGGCTGGATCACCTCCTTTCTAAGGATAATATATGGAATATCACCTTTAGGTGATAAGCGGATTAACGTGACATATTGTATTCAGTTTTGAATGCTCATTATTTGAGGATTCAAAATTAAAATTTGAATTGAAATTGCTTGTTAATGCAAGTGATTGCCAATCAAATTGTCTTGTACATTGAAAACTAGATAAGTAAGTATAAATGATTTTACCAAGCAAAAACCGAGTGAATAGCGAAAGCTTGAAACTAAAAAATTATCGCTAGTCGTCAAATGACGACTCACATAATTAATAACTGGTGGATGTTGGTGTCGTGTAAACGATTGCCAAAATCACAATAGATTAAGTTATTAAGGGCGCAC
>NZ_JXWY01000170.1 GCF_000934465.1 Staphylococcus microti
AGAAAGAAAAATCGATTCCCTGAGTAGCGGCGAGCGAAACGGGAAGAGCCCAAACCAACAAGCTTGCTTGTTGGGGTTGTAGGACACTCTATACGGAGTTACAAAGGCACATATTAGACGAATAACCTGGAAAGGTTAATCATAGAAGGTAATAATCCTGTAGTCGAAAATGTGTGCTCTCTTGAGTGGATCCTGAGTACGACGGAGCACGTGAAATTCCGTCGGAATCTGGGAGGACCATCTCCTAAGGCTAAATACTCTCTAGTGACCGATAGTGAACCAGTACCGTGAGGGAAAGGTGAAAAGTACCCCGGAAGGGGAGTGAAAGAGAACTTGAAACCGTGTGCTTACAAGTAGTCAGAGCCCGTTAATGGGTGATGGCGTACCTTTTGTAGAATGAACCGGCGAGTTACGATCTGATGCAAGGTTAAGCAGAAAATGTGGAGCCGTAGCGAAAGCGAGTCTGAATAGGGCGAATGAGTATTTGGTCGTAGACC
>NZ_JXWY01000171.1 GCF_000934465.1 Staphylococcus microti
GTTCAAATAAATACATCAACTTATCGTGGTTCAACATGTCAAAGCACTGTTTTAAATCACAATCAACTGCGACCGAATAGCCCTCTTCATAGTACGTTGCACATTGCTTAAGCGCAGTGCCTGTACTACGATTGGGTCTAAAGCCATGACTGTGTTTTGAGAATGTACGGTCGATTTTCGGTTCAATAACTTGTTTAATGGCTTGTTGGATAACTCTATCTCTAGCGACAGGGATTCCCA
>NZ_JXWY01000031.1 GCF_000934465.1 Staphylococcus microti
AATGTGTATAGGGTCTTTATCATAATGCCACGCAACTAAAGTAATCAGATATTTCATTATCAATGACTTGTCTACGCTATTTCGTTGCCAAAATAAGAGGATAGTGAAGAAGGTATTCTAAATGACTATTTGTATCTAATGCCATTGTTATACTAACGCTTTACTTATGTAAAATGAAAATAACACAAGTAAAACCAAAAGGCAATTTGCAATGTATATCAATTTTCAAGTTACCAAAGATAACCTTTATACTGGACGGCATTCATCACCCACCTATCGAGGATGGGCGACTTATGCCTATTGCTATCGGTAAGTTGACCGCTTCCCATAATGCACTTAATAACCTTTTCAACGCAATGATAAATGAAACCATAAGTTATCTCCTATTATAATTTTTTAGTTGGTGATAAATTCATGCATAAAATGACGCAAAAACGCTAAGTAACAATAAACCCCCTTGATAGTAAATTTATATCGTCCGGTCGCTAAAAACCACGTCGCTCTATGCTTTTGCTCCTATCGTCCGGTTACCGTCCGGTCGTTTAAATCCACGTCGCTCTATAAATCTAATACTGGCATTTAATCGCTCAAATAAAGTATATTGTATGACTTTACGTTTATTGCTTGTAGTTCACTATGCTGTTACTCGAAAGTTTTCTATTCTACTCGAAAACCTGTAAATCCCTTGATAATACAGGCTTTACCACGATTTTTATCTATCTTACCTCTCACTTACTCGAAAGTTTTTCTATTCTACTCGAAAGCCCGTAAATCCCTTGATAACATAGGCTTTACCACGGTTTTTATCTATCTTACCTCTCACTTACTCGAAAGTTTTTCTATTCTACTCGAAAATCTGTAAACACTTTAATGCCTTTTAACTCCAAAAAAAGCACCTTCCAACATAATAGTGGAAAGTGCTTGTATATAAACGATATATTAACGTTTTGAGAATTGTGGTGAACGACGTGCAGCTTTAAGACCTGGTTTTTTACGTTCTTTCATACGTGGGTCACGTGTTAAGAGACCAGCGCGTTTTAAAGAACCTCTGTATTCAGGATCAGCTTCTAATAATGCACGTGCGATACCGTGACGGATAGCTTGTGCTTGACCAGTAAAGCCACCACCGTGAACGTTAACTAAAACGTCATAGTTACCTTTAGTTTCAGTTACATCAAATGGTTGGTTTAAGTCTAAGATTAATGATTCGAATGGTAAGTACTCACGTACGTCTTTACCGTTAACTGTGATATTACCTTCACCTGGTACTAAACGTACACGTGCTACTGAGTGTTTACGACGGCCTGTGCCTTTATATTCAACTTGTGCCAATGTAATTTCCTCCTTCTAATTAACCACGTAACTCGTAGTTTTCTGGTTGTTGTGCAGCGTGTGGATGTTCAGCGCCACCATAGACAAATAATTTTTTACCTTGTTTTTCACCTAAACGTGAACTTGGTAACATACCTTTGATAGATTTTTCTAATAAACGTTCTGGGTTAGTCGCTCTTAATTCACCAGCAGTGATTGATTTTAAACCACCTGGGTGATTTGAGTGACGGTAGTAAATTTTGTCAGTTTCTTTTTTACCAGTGAACTGGATTTTTGAAGCGTTGATGATGATTACGTAATCACCTGTATCAACGTGTGGTGTGTAAGTTACTTTATTTTTACCGCGTAAGATAGATGCTACTTCTGATGATAAACGACCTAAAGTTTGTCCTTCAGCATCAACAACGTACCATTTGCGTTCAATGTTTGATTCGTTAGCCATAAAAGTTTGACGCATAATTGAGTCCTCCTAATGAATAGATGTTTCTTTTTAATTTCAATCAGCTGTATTAAACAACCTATAAAACGATTATTTATTCCGTTAACTGTTGATCTTCCTGCTTCTATATCTTGTAACACAATAAGTTTCCGGGGCTTATCGTGGGGTGGATATAAAACAATACCGTTAACTATGATATAATTTATCAGCGTAAATGTCAATCGGTTTTAAAAATTTTGCGTGGATTTTTTATAGTGAATTTTAATCTCGTCGCCAAAATCTTCTTTTAACGCTTGTGGACTTAAATAAACCTTTTCTAAATAAAGTCCTTCTGCTGGTGCTGTATGCGGTACAAGGTTTCTGTCTTTCGCAGCGAGTAATTGTGGCACATCGCCTGCTTCACGTCTTCCTTTGCCTACCTCTAACAAATATGCCATGATAACACGTACCATATTATAAAGAAACCCAGAACCAGTAATAATAAAGTCTAGACCTTCACTCGTTTGAACGACTCTGCTTTCATAAATCGTACGCTCTTTACTCTCAACTTCCGTTTTTTGCGAACAAAATGACGTAAAATCATGTGTTCCTATAAAGTGTTGTGCGGCTTCATTCATCGCCTCAATATTTAACTGCGCTGGCTCAAAGGTTTTCAATTGTGCTACAAACGGATTACGATGTGCTGATTGGTAAACAGCATAGCGATACGTCTTCCCTACGCAATCATAGCGGCAATGAAAGGCTTCATCAACGAATTGTACGTCATGCACATAGATGTCATCAGGCAAGCTTCTATTCATCGCATACTGCCACTGTGTTGGTGCAATATTTAAGTCAGTATCAAAATGAAAATATTGCGCTTTGGCATGTACGCCTCGATCAGTTCGACTAGAAGGATGTATGCGTACCGGATGTTTATGCATACGCTTTAGTATTTTCTCAAAATAACCTTGAACCGTTCGTCCTTGATTTTGAATTTGAAATCCTAAAAATTGTCCCCCATGATAACTGATTTTCACTAAAACTCGTGGCATAACCTTAATTCCTCTCTATATAATATAACGAATAAATAATGCGACTACTGCGATTGGAATAATACATAATAAAGCAACCGTATCTCTGAATAACCACTCGAGTCGTCGGTAACTCGTACGTTGCGCATTTGCATCATATCCACGAACTTCCATCGCAATCGCTATTTCTTCTGCACGTTGAAATGCCGAAATAAATAATGGAATAAACAACGGAATAAACGCTTTGATGCGTGTCATCATAGACCCACTTGAAAAGGCAGCCCCACGTGATTTTTGTGCATTCATAATTTTATCCAATTCTTCCATTAATGTAGGAATAAAGCGCAATGCAATGGCCATCATCATGCTTAATGCAGATACAGGTATTTTTAAATATCGCAGTGGTTTAAACAAACGATCAAAAGCATCTGTCAAATCTAATGGGCTCGTCGTTAAAGTTAAAATGGTTGAAATCACCATAATATACGATAAACGAAGTACAATCAACGTCCCTTCTTGTAAACCGTACGTATCAATCGAGATAATGCCCCATTCGAACAGACGTGTCCCCCCTTTTGTCAAAAACATATGCATTATAAATGTTAAGCTTAAAAAGAAAAAGAGTGGTAACAAGCCTTTTAATAAAAACCATAATGGAATGTGCCCTAATTTTAAAAATACATAGAGTACGATACCTAACCAAAGATATGCAAGCCAATCGTGGCTAAAGAAAATAACGACAATAAATAAAAAGACGAACAAAAACTTACTGCGTGGATCTAAACGATGTATGATTGAATCAATTGGCAAATAACGACCAATAATTAACTTATCTTTCATGTTCTTGCCTCCATACTGCATACATCTCTGCAAACTGTTCTTCCGTCATTGCGAGTCGCTCAAAACGTGTATTCAAACGTGTTTCAACATCTCTTTGCAATTGTACAATGTCTGGTAAATCTAAATGTAATGACTGCACATAGGCTGTATCGCTGAAAAGTGCCTCAGGTGGTTGACTGCAAATAACACGCCCTTTTGTCATTACCTTTACTTCATCTGCGTAGGCAGCCACATCGTTCATATCATGCGTAACGAGAATAATCGTTTTGTTCCCCTTCAATTGTATCTCTTTAAACAACTGCATAACTTGACGCTTACTTTTTGGATCTAATCCTGCCGTTGGTTCATCTAACACTAAAATATCTGGATCCATCGCAAGAATCGCCACAAGTGCAACTTTACGCATCTGCCCACCAGACAGCATAAACGGAGATTGTTGCATCACTGCCTCAGCATCAAACCCAAGCTGAGTGAGTAACTGTACAGCTTGTTCACGTGCTTTTTTAAGATCTAGTCCATAGTTTTTCGGTCCAAATAAGATTTCATGTTCGACTGTTTGTTCAAACAACTGAGATTCTGGAAATTGGAATACCATACCTATTCGTTTTCTCACATCTTGCAACAGTTTATCTTTCGTTTTACGGGTAATCGGTACGTCTAAAACATGCAGTTTCCCACGGCTCGGTTTCAATAAACCATTAAAATGTTGTATCAATGTAGACTTACCTGAGCCTGTCTTGCCGATAATCGCATAATAGCGTCCTTGTTCAAAATGTGTCGTCACGAGATTCAGCGCTTGATATTCATAGGGCGTATATTGTTGGTATGTAAATGATACATCTTCAAAATTAATCATGATAAACACTCCAATAATTCATCATATGTGAGAAATCCCGTTCTCAATCCTAGTAACTTTGCCATACGCATCTCAAACGGCATATCCAGCCCATATGCAACCAAGTCATCAGCATGGACAAATATATCATTCACTGAGCCAGATAACGCCACAGACCCCTTATTTAGCACAATCACTTGGTCAGATGCGACAACTTCAGACAAGTCATGGGTAATCGACAACACTGTCACACCATGCGCTTTATTGAGTTCTTGAATGATTGCCAGTATTTCTTTCTTCCCCTCAGGATCCAACATGGACGTAGCTTCATCTAATATAATAAGTTTTGGCTCTAAAGCTAAAACACCTGCAATGGCGACACGCTGCTTTTGACCGCCAGACAACGCACTCGGCTCATGATTTTGCTTGTCATACATATCAACGTCTTTCAATACACGTGCCACAATCTCGTGCATCTCTTCATATGGTACACGTTGATTCTCTAAACCAAATGCGACGTCATACTTTACCGTCGATCCAACAAATTGATTATCCGGATTTTGAAAAACAATACCAATATGATGCTGAAAAGCCGTATACAATGTATTTTTAATTGATTTATTCTCGATAAGAATTTCACCATCAAAATCCGTTTCAATTCCAGCAATTAACTTTGCTAATGTCGATTTCCCAGAACCGTTATGTCCGACGATAGACACCCATTCACCTTGATGGATTGCAAAATTAATACCGTTTAATACATATGGCGTCTCTTCGTCATATCGAAATGAAACATTTTGAAATTGTAATAATGGTTCGTTAGACATACCAAAAACTCCCCTAATTGTTTCAACATGGAATAGCACAGAAAGCTTATTATTTCGTATTATTAAGAAGTAAAACAAATTTGTTAAAATGTTTTCACTGCTAATAGCTACTGCCCTTCCTATATTGCTACTCACTTGAAAGAAGCTATTTTAAAGCTTCCTGTTAAAAAATACTTTTACTTTGTTTGCATCGAAAGCGTGCTTACTTTTATTTTAGAATACCTTTCCATTTTACATAAAAACCCGTGAGCTGTACATTCCTTAAAAATTGTAGATAAAACAAATAAGACCCACACAATGGCAGGTCTTAGAATATGATGCTAAGTATTTGCATAAAAAAGCGCGCACCCCATCCTATTGAGATCACGCTTTATCATCAATATTTAATTGGATGGGATGCTCCTGAGCTAGACAATATCTGTATGTGGCAGACATTATCGTTGCACTCATTTGCTTTAAATGTAGTAGTGTGTATTAATCTATACTAATTCAATAATTACTGTTAAAGCGCCGTCACCTTTACGAGGTGCAACTTTAACGATACGAGTGTAACCACCTTGACGATCTTGATAACGTTCAGCGATTTCACCAAATAATTTTTGTAACGCTGTTTGTGTCGTTTCATCTTCGTTTAAGATTTCAACGTTACGTAATGTTTTAGCAGCATTACGACGAGACGCTAAATCACCTTTTTTACCTAAAGTAATTAATTTTTCAACGACACTACGAAGTTCTTTCGCACGCGCTTCAGTAGTTTCGATACGTTCGCTTACGATTAATGAAGTTGCTAAATCGCGTAACATTGCTTTACGTTGATCTGACGTACGACCTAATTTTCTGTAACCCATGAGTTAACCTCCTTTATCAATCTTCTTTTCTTAGGCCTAAACCTAAGTCTTCTAATTTGTGTTTTACTTCTTCAAGAGACTTTCGACCTAAGTTACGAACTTTCATCATATCAGCCTCTGATTTGTCAGCGAGTTCTTGTACTGAGTTAATACCAGCACGTTTTAAACAGTTGTAAGAACGTACAGATAAGTCTAATTCTTCAATAGACATCTCTAATACTTTTTCTTTTTGATCTTCTTCTTTTTCAATCATGATTTCAGCATTTTGCGCTTCATCAGTTAAACCAACGAAGATATTTAAATGCTCAGTCATAATTTTCGCAGCTAAAGAAACAGATTCTTGTGGTGTAATTGAACCATCTGTCCAAACATCTAAAGTTAACTTATCGTAGTCTGAACTTTGACCAACACGTGTGTTTTCAACTGTGTAATTCACGCGCTCAACTGGTGAGTACAATGAATCTACAGGAATCACGCCGATTGGCATATCACTTGAATTGTTTTGATCAGCTAAAGCGTAACCACGGCCTGTATTTGCAACTAAACGTAGTTTAAAATGACCACCTTTAGAAACTGTTGCAATTTTAAGGTCTGGATTTAAGATCTCAACATCACTGTCATGTGTGATATCTTTAGCAGTGACTTCGCCTTCTTCTTTGACATCGATTTCTAGTGTTTTGTCTTCTTCTGAATATATCTTAAGCGCAAGCTTCTTGATATTCATAACAATCGTAGAAACATCTTCTACTACATTGTCAATCGCAGAGAATTCGTGTAAAACACCCTCGATTTCAATATATTTCACAGCCGCACCTGGTAATGATGATAGTAGGATACGACGTAAGGAGTTTCCTAGTGTAGTACCGTAACCACGTTCAAGTGGTTCAACAACGAACTTACCGAACTTAGCATCATCACTAACTTCAATTGTTTCAATTCTAGGTTTCTCAATTTCAATCATTTACATATCCTCCTTAAACACGTCGATTTGCATAAACTATAAATTTTGTGAACATGTGACAAAGCAAAAAATTTAAATTATACGCGACGACGTTTTGGCGGACGGCAACCATTGTGTGGTACTGGAGTAACGTCTTTGATCGCTGTTACTTCTAAACCTGCTGATTGTAACGCACGGATCGCTGATTCACGACCTGGACCAGGACCTTTTACAGTTACTTCAACTGATTTTAAACCGTGTTCCATTGCAGCTTTTGAAGCTGTTTCTGAAGCCATTTGTGCAGCGAATGGTGTAGATTTTTTAGAACCTTTAAAACCAAGCGCACCTGCAGATGACCAAGATAATGCGTTACCAAATTCATCTGTAATAGTTACAATTGTATTGTTGAATGTAGAACGGATGTGAGCTACACCGTTTTCAATATTCTTTTTCACTCTACGTTTACGTGATACTTGTTTACGTGCCATAGTACTATTTGCCTCCTTTACCTATTATTTTTTCTTGTTAGCAACAGTTTTAACTGGGCCTTTACGCGTACGCGCATTGTTTTTTGTTTTTTGACCATTTACTGGTAAGCCACGACGGTGACGAATACCACGGTATGATGAGATTTCCATTAAGCGTTTGATGTTTAAGTTAGTTTCACGACGTAAGTCACCTTCAACTTTATAACCATCAACAACTTCACGAATACGACCTAACTCATCATCAGTTAAATCTTTAACACGTGTGTCTTCTGAAACGTTCGCTTCTGAAAGAATTTTTTGTGCTGTTGCTTTACCGATACCGTAGATATAAGTTAATGAAATTACTACGCGCTTATCACGTGGGATATCAATTCCTGCAATACGTGCCATTATATTTACACCTCTCTTTTAATTAACCTTGTTTTTGTTTGTGTTTAGGGTTTTCACAAATTACCATAACTTTACCTTTACGTTTAATGACTTTACATTTTTCGCAAATAGGTTTCACAGATGGTCTGACTTTCATTTTTATACCTCCTTCAATGATGGAGTGACAATTATTTATAACGATATGTGATTCTGCCGCGTGTTAAATCATACGGAGACATTTCAACTGTTACTTTATCGCCTGGTAGAATACGAATGTAGTTCATGCGAATTTTACCACTAACGTGTGCTAAAATCTCATGGCCATTTTCTAATTCTACTTTAAACATTGCATTTGGTAAAGTATCAAGTACTGTACCTTCAAGTTCGATTACGTCTTGTTTCGCCATTGATTAACTCCTCCTTTTCAGTTGTAAGGATTATAGAATATCAACTCGATTATAGTGCCTGGATATCACTTCAAAATCATCATTATCGTTAATTCATGTCACATATATTGTTTCAATCTCAATACTAACGACTTATGAAAAGAGCAATGCATCCAAGTCGTTCTATTTGAGTGATTCTAAAATTTGAATTACATCCTCTGAAACAGCATCAATTTGTTTTGAACCATCAATGTTTTTCAGAACCCCTTCTTGACCGTAAAAGTCTAAAATTGGTTTAGATTGTTTGATGTTCACGTTTAAACGATTTGCAACTGTTTCTGGATTGTCATCTTCACGTTGATAAAGTTTACCACCATCAAGATCACAAACACCTTCAACCTTTGGAGGATTGAAAACAAGATGATATGTTGTCCCGCAAGTTTCGCAAATGCGACGTCCTGTAAGACGATTCATCAATTCCTCTTCTGGAACTTCGATGTTAACAACAGCGTCGATTTTTCTACCTAGTTCTTCTAAAATTGAATTAAGCGCTTCAGCTTGTTCAATTGTTCGAGGAAATCCGTCTAATAAGAATCCTTTTTTCGCGTCATCTTCAGAGATGCGTTCTTTAACAATTCCTACTGTAACTTCATCTGGTACAAGTTCGCCGCGATCCATGTATGACTTAGCTTCTTTCCCAAGTTCAGTTTGATCTTTGATCGCTTTTCTGAACATATCCCCTGTTGAAATATGAGGGATTGGGTATTTCTTAACTATTTCACTCGCTTGCGTTCCTTTACCAGCACCAGGTAATCCCATTAAGATAATGTTCATATATGCCCTCCTAAAAATTAACGTCTACCAAAGCCTTTATACTCTCGTTCATTCACTTGTGCTTCTAAGCTCTTCATCGTTTCGATAGCAACACCGATAACGATCAGTAAGCTTGTACCACCCACTTGAATCGATTGAGGTAAGTTCATAAACTTCGTCGCAATAATTGGCAAGATGGCAATCACTGCTAAGAAAATTGACCCTACAAACGTTAAGCGATAAAGGACTTTCGTAATATATTTTTTAGTATTAATGCCCGGACGAATACCCGGAACATAACTACCTTGTTTCTTCAGGTTTTCTGCCATCTTCTCTGGGTTAACTTGAACGAATGCATAGAAATAAGTAAATGCAATAATTAAGACAACATATACGATCATCCCAATGTTATGAGATGGGTCCGCGTAAGTCCCAATCGTTTTCGCCCAATCCGCTTTAGGGAAGAACAATGTCAAAGTTCTTGGTAACAAGAAAAATGCCATTGCAAAAATGACAGGAATAACACCTGCTGAGTTTACTTTCAAAGGTAAATACGTTGCTTGTGAACCGAGTTGCATTTTGGATTGTTTCTTAGCGTATTGAATTGGTATTTTACGAATCGCTTGTAAGACATAAACGGCACCTACTGTAAGAAGTATCATACCGATGATAAGTCCTGCGACTTTCAACCAAGCCAATGTTACATCATCTTGTCCAATAAACTCTTGTTGGTAAAATTGGATTAATGCTGATGGTAACGATGCTAAGATACCTGCAAAGATAATGATAGAAATACCATTACCAACGCCATATTGCGTAATTTGTTCACCTAACCACATTAAAAATGCAGTTCCTGTTGTTAAAACAATTGCAATTAATAGATATGACCAAACATTTTGGTTCTTAATTAATGCACCATCTAAATAAGTATTGAACTGAAAAGACATACCTATTGATTGAATGAACGCTAGAACAATTGTGAAATAACGTGTGAAAGTACTTAACTTTTTACGACCTGTTTCACCTTGTTTCGCCCATTCAGTAAACTTAGGTACTATATCCATTTGAAGCAATTGCATAACAATGGAAGCTGTGATGTAAGGCATAATTCCCATTGCAAAGATGGAAAAGTTCTTCAAGGCACCGCCACCAAACGTGTTTAACAAGTCAGTGACGCCTTGAGAACCTCGTTGATTATCAAAAGCTGCTGGATCAACACCAGGTGCTGGAATATACGTACCTATTTTGAAAATTACTAACATTGCAAGAGTAAAAAGAATCTTGTTTCTTACTTCTTTTGTTTTAAAGAAGTTTACAACCGTATGAAACATTAGATCACCTCGTGTGCTCCGCCTTTCGCTTCAATTGCTTCTTTGGCTGCAGCTGAGAATTTGTGTGCTTTAACAGTCAATTTTTTCTCTAATGAACCATTACCTAAAATCTTGATACCAGATTTTTCGCTTTTAACGACGCCTGTTTCGATTAATAATTCAGGTGTTACCTCAGTACCATCTTCAAATTTGTTAAGTTGATCTAAATTAACAATAGCGTATTCTTTACGGTTAATGTTTGTGAAACCACGTTTTGGAATACGACGGAATAATGGTAATTGACCACCTTCGAAACCTGGTCTTACACTACCACCTGAACGTGCTTTTTGACCTTTTTGACCGCGACCACTTGTTTTACCGTTACCAGTACCCGCACCACGGCCGACACGGTTACGTACTTTACGTGAACCTTCTGATGGTTTTAATTCATGTAATTTCATTTCGGCACCTCCTTAATTATTTTTCTTCTACTGTTACTAAGTGACTTACTTTGTTAATTTGTCCACGAATTGCATCGTTGTCTTCAACAACTACTGAAGAGTGCATTTTTTTAAGACCTAATGCTTCTACAGTTTTACGTTGTGTTTCAGGACGACCGATAACACTTCGAGTGAGGGTAATTTGAATTTTAGCCATTTATCTGTTTCCCTCCTTAATTGTATAATTCTTCTACTGATTTACCACGTAAACGGGCAACTTCTTCAGCATTTTTTAAGTTTTGTAAACCGTCGATAGTCGCACGTACCATGTTGATAGGTGTGTTAGAACCTAATGATTTACTTAAGATATCAGTGATACCTGCAAGCTCAAGTACGGCACGAACTGGTCCACCCGCGATAACACCTGTACCAGGTGCAGCTGGTTTCATTAAAACACTTCCTGAACCGAAACGTCCAGTAATTGTGTGAGGAGTAGTTCCGTCAACACGATGAACAGTGATAAGTTCTTTTTTAGCAGCTTCAACTGCTTTTTTGATTGCTTCAGGTACCTCTTGTGCTTTACCAGTACCGAAACCAACGCGACCATTTTTGTCACCTACTACTACTAATGCTGTGAAACGGAAACGACGTCCACCTTTAACAACTTTCGCAACACGGTTGATCGTAACAACGCGTTCTTCAAATTCTTTAACTTCTTCTTCTCTACGAGCCATTGAGTTGTCCCTCCTTTAAATTAAAATTGAAGTCCATTTTCGCGAGCTGCATCTGCTAATGCTTTCACACGTCCGTGGAATAAGTATCCTCCACGATCAAATACAACTGCTTCGATGCCTTTTTCATTCGCTTTTTTAGCGATTGCTTCACCAACTTTAGTTGCCATTTCAACTTTAGTCGCTGATGTATCTACGCCGCTATCTTTTGTAGACGCTTGTGCTAAAGTTACGCCTTTAGTGTCGTCAATGATTTGTGCATAGATGTGTTTATTTGAACGATATACGTTAAGACGTGGTCTTTCGCTAGTACCTGACAATTTCGTACGAACACGTGCATGTCTTTTTAAACGTACTTTGTTTTTATCAATTTTGCTGATCATGTCAATACTCCTTTCTATAGAGTTTATTTATTATTTACCAGTTTTACCTTCTTTACGGCGAACATATTCACCTTGGTAACGAATACCTTTACCTTTATAAGGTTCTGGTGGACGAACGTCACGAATTTTAGATGCTGTTGCACCAACTAATTCTTTGTCGATACCTTCAACTTTGACAGTCGTATTTTTTTCTACTGAGAAAGTAATACCTTCAGCAGCTTCGATTTCAACTGGATGAGAATAACCAACGTTTAATACAAGTTTAGAACCTTGAACTTGTGCACGGTAACCAACACCGATAAGTTCTAAAGTTTTTTCGTATCCTTTAGATACACCTTGTACCATATTATTGATTAACGCACGAGTTGTACCATGAACAGTTCTGTGTTCTTTAGAATCTGATGGTCTTACAACTTCAAGTGTGTTTTCTTCTTGTTTATAAGTCATTTCTGGGTTTAAAGTTTGTGATAATTCACCTTTTGGTCCTTTAACAGAAACTGTACTACCATCGATAGTAACAGTTACATCGCTAGGGATCTCAATAATTTTTTTACCAACACGGCTCATGTTATGGCACCTCCTTATTTATTTAATATTACCAAATGTATGCTAATACTTCGCCACCAACGTTACGTTTTCTAGCTTCTCTATCAGTGATTACACCTTCAGAAGTAGATACTAATGCAATACCAAGGCCATTTAATACTTTAGGCATTTCGCTTGCTTTAGCGTAAACACGTAAACCTGGTTTAGAAATACGTTTTAAGCCTGTAATAACACGCTCGTTGTTTGAACCATATTTCAAGAATATACGGATAACACCTTGTTTATCATCTTCGATATATTCTACATTTTTGATGAAACCTTCATTTTTAAGGATTTCAGCAATTTCTTTTTTAATGTTTGATGCAGGTAACTCCAATTTTTCATGGCGCACCATGTTTGCATTTCTTACACGAGTTAGCATATCTGCAATTGGATCTGACAATGTCATAGTTTGTTGCCTCCTTTCAAGAGTTTAATATTTTACCAGCTAGCTTTACGTACGCCAGGAATTTGACCTTTGTAAGCTAATTCACGGAAACAAATACGGCAAAGTTTAAATTTACGATATACTGAGTGTGGACGACCACAGCGTTCACAGCGTGTATATTCACGGACTTGGAACTTTTGTTTACGTTGTTGCTTAGCAACCATTGATTTTTTAGCCACTTATTTAGCCTCCTTCAGAGATTATTTTTGAAATGGCATACCGAATTGTGTTAACAATTCACGAGCTTCCTCGTCAGTGTTAGCAGTCGTTACGATAACGATATCCATTCCACGTACTTTTGATACTTTATCATAGTCAATCTCAGGGAAAATTAATTGTTCTTTAACACCTAATGTGTAGTTACCACGACCGTCGAATGCATTTTTAGATACACCGCGGAAGTCACGTACACGTGGAAGTGATACAGAAATTAATTTATCTAAGAATTCGTACATTCTTTCACCACGTAATGTTACTTTTGCACCAATTGGCATACCTTCACGTAAACGGAATGTCGCAACTGATTTTTTAGCTTTTGTGATTAATGGTTTTTGACCAGTGATTGCTGTTAATTCTTCAACAGCTGTGTCCAATACTTTAGAGTTTTGAACTGCGTCACCAACACCCATGTTCACAACGATTTTGTCAATTTTAGGTACTTGCATTACTGAACTGTAATTGAATTTTTTAACTAAGTTCTCTGTAACTTCTGAGTTAAATTTTTCTTTCAAACGATTCAAAGTGGATCCTCCTTTCACCTGTTATTATTTATTAGACTTGATTTCTTCGCCAGATTTTTTTGCGATACGAACTTTTTTACCGTCAACAAATTTGTAGCCTACACGAGTAGGTTCGTTTGTTTTAGGGTCTAATACTTGTACGTTAGAAACATGAATAGCAGCTTCTGTTTCTAAGATTCCACCTTCAGGATTGAATTGCGTTGGTTTTTGGTGTTTTTTGATCATGTTAACACCTTCAACAACTACACGGTCTTTTTTAGGTTGAGTTGCTACAACTTTACCTGTTTTACCTTTGTCTTTTCCTGCAATAACGATAACATTGTCACCTTTTTTAATATGCATGTGGGCACCTCCTTGAATTTGTTTATAAATGATTACTAATTAAAGTACTTCTGGTGCAAGGGAAACGATTTTCATAAAGTTTCCATCACGTAATTCACGTGCAACAGGTCCAAAGATACGAGTACCACGTGGGCCTTTGTCATCACGGATTACAACACATGCATTTTCATCGAATTTGATGTATGAACCGTCTTTACGACGTACGCCTGATTTAGTACGTACTACAACAGCTTTAACAACATCACCCTTCTTAACAACGCCACCAGGTGTAGCATTTTTAACAGTTGCTACGATGACATCACCGATGTTAGCTGTTTTACGGCCAGATCCACCTAATACTTTGATTGTAAGAACTTCACGAGCACCAGAGTTGTCTGCTACTTTTAAGCGTGTTTCTTGTTGGATCATGATTATACCTCCCTTATCTCTTTAAATAGTCATTAAATGATTACTGATTCTTCGACAATTTCTACTAAACGGAAACGTTTTGTCGCTGATAAAGGACGCGTTTCTTGAATTTTAACAATATCTCCTAATTTAGCTGAATTGTTTTCATCATGTGTTTTGTATTTTTTTGAGTATTTAACACGTTTACCATATAGTTTGTGTGTTTTGTAAGTTTCAACTAAAACAGTGATTGTTTTGTCCATTTTATCTGAAACAACTTTACCAACGTAAACTTTACGATCATTTCTTTCGCTCACTTTAGTAACCTCCTCTTTCAACTATTATTGGTTTGCTTTACCTTGTTCTAATTCTCTTTCACGTGCAACAGTTTTTAGACGCGCGATCGTTTTTCTTACTGTTTTGATGCGTGCAGTCTCTTCTAATTGACCTGTAGCTAATTGAAAGCGTAGGTTAAAAAGCTCTTCTTTTGAAGATTTGATTTGCTCTTCGATTTCTGAAGTGGTTAAGTCTCTAATTTCCTTAGCTTTCATTTGATTCACCACCCAATTCTTCACGTTTTACAAACTTCGTTTTAACTGGAAGTTTGTGGCTTGCTAAACGTAGTGCTTCACGCGCAACTTCTTCAGATACGCCTGCTACTTCAAATAATACTCTACCTGGTTTAACTACTGCGATCCAGCCTTCAACCGCACCTTTACCAGCACCCATACGTACTTCTAAAGGTTTTTGTGTGTATGGCGTGTGAGGGAAGATTTTAATCCAAACTTTCCCGCCACGTTTCATGTAACGTGTCATAGCAATACGAGCTGATTCGATTTGACGAGAAGTGATCCAAGAAGTTGTAGTTGCTTGAAGACCAAACTCACCAAATGTTACAAAGTTACCGCCTTTAGAACGACCTTTTGTGTCAGGACGATGTTGACGACGATATTTTACACGCTTTGGTAGTAACATAATTATTTTCCTCCTTCACTATTTTTCTTAGTAGGAAGAACTTCACCACGATAAATCCATACTTTAACACCTAACTTACCGTAAGTTGTGTCAGCTTCTGCATGTGCATAATCAATGTCAGCACGTAATGTATGAAGTGGTACAGTTCCTTCTGAATATTGTTCAGCACGCGCGATGTCAGCGCCACCTAAACGACCTGATACTTGAGTTTTGATACCTTTCGCACCAAGTTTCATTGCTCTACCAATTGCTTGTTTTTGTACACGACGGAATGATGCACGGTTTTCTAATTGACGTGCAATGTTTTCAGCAACTAAACGAGCATCAAGATCAACTTTCTTGATTTCAACTACGTTGATGTGAACTTTTTTATCAGTCAATTGGTTTAATTTGTTACGAAGTTTTTCAATTTCTGAACCGCCTTTACCGATTACCATACCTGGTTTACCAGTGTGAATTGCAATGTTGATGCGGTTAGCAGCACGCTCGATCTCAACGTGAGATACTGAAGCGTCTTTCAATGCTTTATCAATAAATTTACGAATTTTTAAGTCTTCGTGTAAAAGTGATGCGAAGTCTTTTTCTGCATACCATTTAGCTTCCCAGTCACGAATTACACCAACACGAAGTCCGATTGGATTAATTTTTTGACCCACAATGTTCCCTCCTTAATGATTTGATTAAGCTTCTTGAGCTTCTTCTTTACCGTCACTTACTACGATAGTGATATGGCTTGTTCTTTTGTTAATAGCACTTGCACGTCCTTGAGCACGTGGACGGAAACGTTTTAAAGTTGGTCCTTCGTTAGCGTAAGCTTCTTTAACAACTAATTCGTCTGTGTTCATACCATAGTTGTGTTCAGCATTAGCTAAAGCGGACATTAATAATTTTTCTACTACTGGAGAAGAAGCTTTATTTGTTAATTTCAAAATAGCTACTGCTTCTCTTACGTCTTTACCTCGGATTAGGTCTAATACTAATCGTACTTTACGAGGTGCGATTCTGATAGTTCTAGCAACCGCTTTTGCTTCCATTCGTATTTCCTCCTCTACTTACTAGAAATGTTTTATCTTCTTGTTTTCTTATCGTCTGCAGCATGTCCTTTGAAAGTACGTGTTGGAGCAAATTCACCTAATTTGTGACCAACCATATCTTCAGTTACATATACAGGTACATGTTTACGTCCATCGTATACAGCGAATGTATGTCCGATAAAGTTTGGGAAAATTGTTGAACGACGTGACCAAGTTTTGATTACTTGTTTCTTTTGGCTATCGCCTTGAGCTTCAACTTTTTTCATTAAGTGCTCATCGACGAAAGGTCCCTTTTTAATACTACGAGCCATAATGGCGCCTCCTTTCTTATTATGTGCGTGCAGCGATTACGCCGCACACCCAAATAAGCTATTTTTATTTTTTCTTACGTCCACGTACGATAAGTTTGTCTGAACGTTTCTTACCACGACGTGTTTTCTTACCAAGCGTTGGTTTACCCCAAGGTGACATTGGAGATGGACGGCCGATTGGCGCGCGACCTTCACCACCACCGTGTGGGTGATCGTTAGGGTTCATTACAGAACCACGAACTGTTGGTCTCTTACCTAACCATCTTGATTTACCAGCTTTACCGATGTTAACAAGTTCGTGTTGGAGGTTACCAACTTGTCCAACTGTTGCACGGCAAGTTGAAAGAATCATACGTACTTCACCAGAACGAAGTCTTACAAGTACATATTTACCTTCTTTACCTAATACTTGAGCGCTTGCACCAGCAGAACGCGCGATTTGACCACCACGGCCAGGTTTTAATTCGATGTTGTGAATTACTGTACCTACAGGAATGTCTTTTAATTGAAGTGCGTTACCAACTTTGATGTCGGCTTCTGAACCACTTTCAACGATTTGACCTACTTGTAAGCCTTTAGGTGCGATGATGTAACGTTTTTCACCATCTGCATATACGATTAACGCGATATTCGCTGATCTGTTTGGATCGTATTGAATTGAATCTACTTTACCAGCGATTCCGTCTTTATTACGTTTGAAATCAATCACACGGTATTGACGTTTGTGTCCACCACCGTGATGGCGTACAGTCAATTTACCTTGGTTGTTACGACCCGCTTTTTTCGGTAGCGGTTGTAATAATGACTTTTCAGGTTTTGACTCTGTAATTTCAGAGAAATCTAATGTAGTCATATTACGACGACCATTAGTAATTGGCTTATAATGTTTAAGAGCCATTGTCGTTTACCTCCTTAATGGTAATTTGATTTTAGTTGAATAAGTCGATTTGACCTTCTTTTAATGTAACAATCGCTTTACGGCGTTTGTTTGTATAGCCTTGGTAACGGCCCATACGTTTTTTCTTAGGTTTGTAGTTGATGATGTTGACATTTGCAACTTTTACATCAAAGATTTCTTCTACAGCTGTTTTGACTTGTGTTTTGTTTGCACGAACATCAACGTCAAAAGTGTATTTATCTTCAGCCATTGCTTCAGATGATTTCTCAGTGATTACGGGGCGCTTTAAAATGTCTCTTGCTTCCATTATGCGAGCACCTCCTCAACTTTTTTAGCTGCTTCTTCAGTGATTAATACACTGTCAGCATGTGTTAAATCTAATACATTTAAACCTTCAGGTGTTGTGATTTGTACACCAGGGATGTTGCGTGCTGATAATTCAACATTTACATCGTTAAGAGTGACAACTAAAACTTTTTTAGGTAATTCTAAGTTTGTTAAAGTTGTTTTAAATTCTTTTGTTTTTGGTGCTTCTAAGTTGAAGCTGTCAACGATTTTGAATTCATTTTCTTGAACTTTGAATGAAAGTGCTGATTTTAATGCTAAGCGACGCATTTTCTTAGGCATTTTGTATGCATAGCTTCTTGGTGTTGGTCCGAATACAACACCACCACCACGCCATTGTGGAGCACGGATTGTACCTTGACGTGCACGACCTGTACCTTTTTGTCTCCATGGTTTACGTCCACCACCACGAACTGCTGAACGGTTCTTTACCGCGTGAGTTCCTTGGCGTAATGAAGCACGTTGTAATTGAATTGCTTCAAATAATACATCATTGTTTGGTTCGATTGCGAATACCGCATCGCTAAGTTCAACTGAACCTGCTTTAGTTCCGTCAACTTTTAATACATCATAATTTGCCATTATGCATTTCCTCCTTTCGCTACTAATTATTTATTAGCTTTAATCGCTGATTGGATTTGTACAAAACCTTTTTTAGGACCAGGTACGTTACCTTTTACTAAAATTACGCTGTTTTCCGTATCTACTTGAACAACTTCTAAGTTTTGAACAGTTACAGTATTACCACCCATGCGGCCTGGTAATTTTTGTCCTTTAAATACACGTGATGCGTCTGACGCCATACCGATTGAACCTGGTGCTCTGTGGAAATGAGAACCGTGTGACATTGGTCCACGTGCTTGATTGTGACGCTTGATCGCACCTTGGAAACCTTTACCTTTTGAAGTTCCTGTTACGTCAATTACGTCGCCTACTTCGAATGTATCTACTGAGACTTCTTGACCTACTTCGTATTCGTCAACATTAACGTTTCTGAATTCACGAATGAAGCGCTTAGGTGCTGTGCCAGCTTTTTTAGCGTGACCTTCAGCAGGTTTGTTTGCATATTTATTCGTTTTGCTACCTTTTTTATATGCTTCTTTGTTTTCAAAACCGATTTGGATCGCGTTGTAGCCATCAACTTCTTCAGTTTTCTTTTGTAATACTACGTTCTCTTTTGCTTCGATTACTGTTACAGGAATTAAGTCTCCGTTTTCACCGAATACTTGAGTCATACCAATTTTTCTTCCTAAGATTCCTTTGGTCATCGAAAGTCCACCTCCTAAAAAATTTTAATTATAATTTGATTTCGATGTCTACACCTGATGGTAAGTTTAAGCCCATTAAAGCGTCAACTGTTTTTGGTGTAGGGTTAACAATGTCGATTAAACGTTTGTGTGTACGTTGTTCGAATTGCTCACGTGAATCTTTGTACTTATGCACCGCACGGATGATTGTGTAAACTGATTTCTCAGTTGGTAATGGGATAGGACCTGATACGTCCGCTCCAGAACGTTTAGCAGTTTCGACAATCTTCTCTGCTGATTGATCGATGACACGGTGGTCATAAGCTTTTAATCTGATTCTGATTTTTTGTTTTGCCATTATTTACCCTCCTTATTTCGTCTTCATAAAAGTGATAGACTTCTCCACGAAAACTATCTGGCACAACGCCATGGCAAAGCGGCCGGGTGTGTCAGTAACCTTTCGCTTCATCGCATTAAAAAGTCCAACATTAGATATTTTACAAGAAATAGCACCGTTTGGCAACAATTTCCTGCAAATTAATTTATCTAATCACATACCATGTCATTTTACTGTATATGGGCGTTGAGTTCAACCATTTATGCAAAAAAATTTTACGAATGCTTACTTCTTTTTGTTCTTTGCTGTTAAATTGATTATAATAGAAATAATTAAATGTTAATTTGTGAGGTATAGCTTATGACCAAAAATATAAAAACATCGTTAACTATATTAGCTTTGATTGCACTTATTTCTGAATTTATTGCGGGTTTTCCATTTTTAGGTGGCTGGTATGTATTAGCACTCGGATGGCAGCCTTTAGCGTTTAATATTTTCATTTATGTTGTGATGGTTTTAATTTTAGTTTTTGATAAACAAAACTCAATTCGCCCAATGGTATTGATTCCGCTCATCGGTGCAATCGTTAACTGTATTGCAATCATTCCGTTTTTAGGTATGTTACTCCATTGGTTAATGCTTGCGTTACTTATCTTTTTGTTATTTATTTTATTCGCAACACCTGTTTACTTACCGAACGCGCATGCACGTGTCGTATATGAAGATGATTACCCACAACGTAAGAGATTGAAATAACTATATTATATGAAGGAACTTGTCATTAATATTAAAAAGCGTCGATACAATTCGTAACTGAGTTGTATCGACGCTTTATTATTGTTTAACCGTGAACAAAAACAAAATATAAGATGAAGATAACCATTAATCCGTACATGATTGGATGTACTTCTTTTTGACGCTTTGTTAATAACATTGTGATTGGATAGAAAATAAATCCACACGCAATACCTGTTGCAATTGAATATGATAAAGGCATCATAATGATCGTAACAAATGCTGGTACTGCTACTTCAAATTTTTTCCAACTGATTTCCGCTAAGTTCGATGCCATTAAAACACCGACTACAACAAGTGCTGGCGTTGTGACAGCAGATGTTACAACCGCCATCAAAGGACTAAAGAATAATGCTAGTAAGAAACAGATACCTGTAACAATGCTGGCAAGTCCTGTGCGCGCACCAACGGCTACACCTGATGTTGATTCGATGTAAGATGTTGTCGTTGTTGTACCAAAGATTGCACCTGTCATTGTAGCTAATGAATCGGCAAAAAGTGCTCGTCCTGCACGTGGTAACTTGTTGTCTTTCATAAATCCTGCTTGTGAAGCAACTGCTACGATTGTCCCTGCTGTATCGAAAAAGTCGATAAACAAGAACGTTAGAATAACGATTAAAAATTGAATCGTAAATAATTGTGCTGGATCTTGGAATGATTCAAAGGCTGCACCAAATGTTGGGGCGATGCTAGGAATTTTACCTACTACGCCTGTCGGTGGTGCGATTTGATGCGTTAACAGCCCTGCAATCGCTGTTAAGACCATACCTAAGAAAATGGCACCTGAAACTTTTTTCGCGTAAAGAATCACTGTAATGACAATCCCGAATACGGCGAGTAAAACAGGTGGATCTGTAATTTTACCTAGTGTTACAAGTGTCGCATCGTTGTTGACAATAATGCCTGAGCTTTGCAAACCAACAAAAGTAATGAATAAACCGATACCTGAAGATACGGCCATCTTCATTTCAAATGGTATTGCATTAATAATCGTTTCCCTCAAACCTGTTGCTGTTAAAATTGCAAAGAATAATCCTGAAAAGAATACGCCTGTTAAACCAACTTGCCATGGAATCCCCATTGTTAAAACAACTGTAAACGCGAAAAATGCGTTTAATCCCATTCCTGGTGCAAGTGCGATTGGATAACGGGCAATTAGTCCCATAAACATACAACCTACAAAGGCTGCAAGTGCTGTTGCTACAAAAATAGCTCCTTGATCCATTTTTTGGTCGGCAGGTATACCATCAACGCCTGCTAAACTCAAAACTTGTGGGTTGACAGCTAAAATATATGCCATCGATAAAAATGTTGTAAGACCACCAAGAATTTCTCGTTTATAATTCGTTTGGTGCTCATCAAAGCGGAAGTATCGTCTCACTGTAATTGGCTCCTTTATTTAAAATACTCATTTATTCTAATACGGGCATTACAGAATTTCAATAACAAATACGAACTTTATATCATTTTTTTGAGATTATGTTCGATTTTCGGACACTTATCCTTTCAATCCTTTTAACGCTTCTTTAAATGGATTGTTTTCCAATTGCTCATCTTTCATATATTTTTTCATTTCTCGTTTAGACACTTTGTCTTTACCTTTTTTTTTAAAACGCTTGTCCATTTGTTCTTGTGTTTCTGTATAGCCACAGCTACAGCGGTACGTTGCTTGCTTACCGACACCGAACTTCGTTAAACGTTTTTTACATTGTGGACAGCGTGCTTTCGTTTGTGTCTTTACATCTTTTTTCGTCTTGCAGCTCGGATCCTGACAAACGAGCATCGAGCCATTCTTCGTTTTAACACGCAACATAAACTTGCCACACGTTGGGCATTCTGCTGACGTAAGATTGTCGTGCTTGTACTGTTGCGCACTATTCTTAATTTCTTCAATAATTTGTTTCGTGAAATCTTTCATTTCACCGATAAATTGCTTGCGCTGAAGTTGTCCTTTTTCAATACGCAACAACTTATCTTCCCACTCAGCGGTCATTAACGGGGACGTAAGTGCTTCCGGTGCGAGTTCAAGTATTTGTCGCCCTTTTGAAGTCACTTTAATATTGCCGCCTTGGCTTTCAATTGCATTCATACTATATAATTTATCGATAATGTCTGCGCGTGTCGCAACCGTACCAATGCCCCCCGTTGCCTTCAGCGTTTGAGCGGACTTCTTGTCGCGCAACTCAAAGAACTTATCTGGGCGCTCCATCGCTTTCAACAAAGTCCCCTCATTGAAATAAGGCGGTGGAGTCGTTTGATGTGTCTGAATCACCGGTTCCTGCACCTTCAAGCGCTCTCCCTTCTCAAACTTCGGCGTTTCGTCCTGGCGCATCGCCGTCGTTTGTACACGCTTGAAGCCGAGTTCAACAGGCTGTTGCATTTGATTCACAAACGTGGCATCTCCCGCACGTGCAATCACTTTTTGTTCGATATAACGATAAGGTGGTGATAACACTTCCAAAAAGCGTTGCACGATAAGTAAATAGACCTTTTGCTCAGTCGGTGTTAGGTCATGCATGTTCGGACGTACCTCCGTCGGAATAATCGCATGGTGGTCTGATACTTTTTGATTATTGATATACTTGGCTTTCACATCAAACTTTTGTTGGACTAACGACTTCGCCACGTCACGATATTCCGTTCCCATCGTCGCTTGTAAACGTTCCTTCAGAGTCCCTACCATATCCGTTGTTAAATAATTAGAGTCTGTTCTCGGATACGTTACAAGCTTATGACGTTCATAAAGTTGTTGCAGCGTATTTAACGTCTGCTTTGCACCAAGATGATAGCGCTGATACGCGGCTTGTTGCAAATCCGTCAAGTTGAACAAAGTATTTGGATAAGCTTTCTTTTGTTTCGTCTCGACAGACATGATTTCCGCTTGTGTATTCGCTATTTGTTCAACGCGTGTTTCCAACTTATGGCGGTCCAGCACACGTCGATCATGTTGGTAGTCAAACTTAACACCTTTTAAGTTAATCGCTAACGTAAAGTAATCTTGTGGTTTGAACGCCTTAATTTCTTGTTGGCGAAGGTGTACCAGTTGTATCGTTGGGGTTTGTACACGTCCGAGTGATAATTGTGCATCATATTTCGTCGTAAGGGCGCGTGTCGCATTAATACCGACAATCCAATCCGCTTCACTTCTCGCCAATGCCGCTTGATACAAATTGTTATATTGCTTGCCATCTTTGAGATGTTTAAAACCATCACGTATTGCTTTTGTTGTAACAGAGCTGATCCATAAGCGTTTAATCGGCTTTTGAATTCGTGCTTTATCAATAATAAGACGTGCAACGAGCTCACCTTCACGACCAGCGTCAGTGGCAATAATAATTTGTTTGACATCTTCTCGTTTCATTAAATGTTGTACCGTATTAAATTGTTTTCGTGTCTTATTAATAATGACGGTTTTCATATGTTTTGGAAGAATCGGTAAATCTTCCATACGCCATTGTTGTAATGTTTTATCGTATTGCTCTGGCGTCGCATTGGTTACTAAATGACCAAGCGCCCATGTCACGATATACGTGTTATTTTCGAAATAACCATTTTTCGCTGTATTCACTTGTAAAGCTTTCGCAATATCACGACCGACTGACGGTTTCTCAGCTAAAATTAATGCTTTCATAATTGATCTCCTTTTAAAATATGCCGCTTATTCTATATTTCATTTATTAATTTTACGTCTTTTAATTTGATTGTACCATGTTGTATTTTGGAACTGGGATTTAGGGGGTGTTTTCTCGTAAATAAGTCAGTAAATAGCAGTAGGTATCTGAAGTGAAAATGTGTTTTAACAACCTTGGGGTGCACTACAGAAATATTGATTTCGTTGTATTCCCCTTACAAAGCACATATCAGTCAGCTACTGCAAAACTTCTATTGTCCGTGTTCGCGCGGCAAAATTCCGCAATTCAACAAAATTAGAAAACAATTTTGCGCATATCTCGGATTCTTCACAAATCCTAATCGCTTGGCTTACAACCTCGATACATGCTTGCTGATGCGGGGGTACAGAAATCTTTTTGCCAAAATTAGCTTTCTGTACCGCTTCACTTGTCGATATTTTGATTTACTACATAAAAACTTTATAATAAAGATAAATTGATACATTAGGGGGCAGACAATGAAAACGCAACGCATTCCAAATATTTCTCGTATCGCTTCGTTTATTCAAGCGAATCTCTCTGTCAACCAGTCCTATACGCACAAACTGCCTGTCCATGACGATGAAACGTTATGCACATACTTATCCAATGCACACGATAATAGTACGCTCCACGTCACAGAAGACGATGGACATATTCAAATGGTCCTTATTTGCACGCCCTATGCCGACAATAGATATCAAGTCATTGGGCCAATATATGAACAAGGCGCAACTTTTACAGAGTCTGATTTGAAAAAGTTGTTTGACGACGCAACAGCACATCATGCACGCCCTTCAACATATTATTTCGCTTATTCAACGGCACATCCTGCTATTAAAGCTTATATGAAGTCTATCGGTGCAGCCTACACGTTCACTGACTATTATTTAGAAGCGTCACACGACTTGGGCGAAACAGAACAAGCCCATCTGATTATAGATTATGTACCCGTTTATTTTCGTCATTTTCAAAAGTTGCACGAAAAGACCTTTGTACATCATGCCATGACTGCACAAGAGATTACGGAGACGCTCGACGATGACCATCAGCTTTTCTTATATGTTGCTGAAGGATTATTAAAAGGCTACTTGTATCTTGTATACGACCGTGACAATCACTGTGCAGAAATTAAATATTTTTCTTCACACTCAGACTACCGATTAAAAGGTATTGCGTTTGACTTGATTCAGCATGCGATATACCTTGCATGTACACGCGACGGCTTAGACAGTGTTCACTTTAAAATTAGAAGTAAAAATCACGAACTCGTCTCTCGCTTTGATACGCTCGGTTTCCATATTAAACATGAATACCATAAGTTTAAGTGTTGTTTTTAATGAACTGTTTATCCACCAACAAAGAGGGCTTGGTACACATACACAATGATAATGCTAATAACGATTGTAATGTTACTCGCCATAGCGATAACCGGTAATGTGCGATAGCGAAATTGCATCGCATAAGACAACGCGGCAACACCAACAGGCATGAGCCATATCAATTGCAATGTCGTTTTGATCATCTCATCGTTAACTGGCAAGAAAAAGTAAACGAGTGTGCCGCATAAAAACCCGAAGCCATAATGCACACCTAAATATTTAAGCGTAAGCGGTAGAAAACGACGGTCTATTTTAAAGTCCATAAGTACACCGAGCAAAATCATAGAAAGTGGTAAGTTAGCTGCGCCGATAACATCGAAAAATTGAATGACTGGGTCTGGTAAATGGATATGAACGAGATTGAGGCATAGCATCACAACATATGTCATGAGTGGCACAGATTTGATTAAGTTCATTACCATTCTCTTAGGATCTAGTCCACCACTCACATTTTTAAAGTAGGATGCCGCAAAATACGTCATCCCAAACATAACGATTGCACCACCGATGTCAGCCATACCGAAATAAATAAGTCCTTTGTCGGGCCATATTTGTTGAACGAGTGGATATGCAAAAATACCAATATTTAAACTGCCCATCATGATCGCAACCGTACCACGTATTTCATTATTGTATTTAAGAAACATCATAACGATCAGTATTTTCGCAATGATACCGTATACCACCATCATCACGGGTAAAATAGATAGTGATGGCGTAAGTACGACGTCATTTAAATTGACGATTACAACGGCTGGCAACGTCAGGTTCAACACTAACGTCGAGATGACGCGGCTATCTTTACCTGAAATAAAGCCAAGTCGCTTTAATATATAACCAATCGCAATAAGTAATAATATCGTTAAAAATTTCGCAGTCATGTATCTCCCCCCTTAACATTTGATTACTACTGATATATCGTACTGTAAAAAGTTTTATTATTGCAATGGTAACATGCTATAATTATTACAATTGAAACAAGGAGGATGTTGTATGGACTTAGCACAACAATTAGAAGAGCTTAAAATGGATTATGTTCGTTTACAAGGCGATTTAGAAAAGCGAGAATCAACGGCACAACAAGTAGATCCGCTCATTAAGCAACTCGAAGCGATTGAGAAACAAATTGCTGAAGTACGCGCAAAGCTCCGTACATAGCTACACATTCAGTTTAAGCATTAAAACATATACACTCGACTTCACAAATGACTGGCAATCACAGCAAAATGGATTTTCTGAGCTATACCGATATCATTTTGCTATGTTTTGGCACAGCTATCCGAATGGTTGGCTCATAGAAAGGATGTATCCCAATGTTAGTTTACCTTATTCTGTTACCATTGATGTATCTCATCGTGGCATATATCAGTATTTTTAAAATGGATATATTGTTACCGAAAATTTTGCGCTTATTAATGGCTGTTTTACTTATCATTGTTGTCGCAACATCACTCTTATATTACCCATCTGAAACATGGTGGTTGTTAGCTGTATTACTTATGCTCATAGGTAACGTAGAAGTTACAGCTTTTAAACATTACAAACAAGATCAAAAAGGTGTCCAAATATTAAATATGATGACCCTTTTCATCTTACTCGTCTATATTGCTGTAACAATTATGGTCGTTTAAACGCTACATCTATACATAAAAGCCTTTAATGTTTCCCTTACACGATGAGGGTCATTAAAGGCTCTTTATTTTATTTATTGTATAACGATTCGAGCGTCGCTAAACGCTCGAGTGCTTCTGTCAACTGTGTTTCGTCAATGGCAAAAGACACACGTACATAACCTTCCCCTTCTTCGCCAAATGGATGTCCCGGTGCTGCCAATATCGACTGTTCTTGTAATAAATACGCAATAAATTCATCGCTCGTCATACGTGGTGGGCATTGCAACCATAAGAAAATCCCACCTGTAATCGGCTCATGTGGAATGTTGTGTTTTGTCAGTACATCTTCAATCATATCACGGCGTTTACGAAATACTTCACTTTGCGTTTCTAACACATCGTCACATTCATTTAAAGCGACTGTACACGCATCTTGCAATGCGCCATACATCCCTGCTTGTGTATGTGTATGGTATTTTTGTAAGTTAGCAATGATCTCAGCATTTCCAACAGCAAACCCTACACGATAGCCTGACATGTTATACCCTTTAGAAAACGAAAAAACTTCCACCGCAACATCTTTCGCCCCTTTAGCGGACAATATACTTGGATTCGGTGCATCAAAACCGAATGCTTGATACGCAAAATCATGCACAATTTTTGTAGGTGTGCCATGAAAACGATCAATCGTGTCTTGAAAAAATGCTGGTGTGGCAACTGAACCTGTTGGATTGTTCGGATACGTCAAATAAATCAATTTCGTTTGAGACGTATCCACATCATCCCACTGCGGTAAATAATGGTGTACTGGCGATAACTTCAATCGTTTCGGCACCCCATGTGCTAGATGTACACCCGCTTCATAGTCCGTATAGCCGGGATCCGGCAGTAGCATTTCATCGCCTGGTTCGATAACACACGTGGGCAATGCGACTAAACCATTTTTTGTGCCGTAAAATAAACACACCTCTGTTTCCGGATTTAATGTTACCCCAAAATGACGCTTGTAAAATGCGACAATCGCTTCTTTAAAATGTGCTTTTCCTTGGAATGCTAAATACTTTTGGTTTTCAGGCTTCACAATCGCCTCAGCTAATGCGTCTAATATACGTTGTGGCGTGTCTGCATCTGGAATACCAACCGCCAAGTTGATGAGCGGTAACGGGCCGTGGGTGACTTTACGCCCCATCGTTTTTCCAAAATAACTGTCTGGAATTTGTTTTAATATACTTGTGTATGCCATGCTATCCCCCCTATATGTAGCAGAAGCTGAGACACTTATGTATGCCTCAGCTTCACGATCTCTTGCAACGAGATTTTATAATATTTTCATCTTACAGAAGGAATTAACGTACGTCAATGTTTTCAGACTTTTTCGTCAATCTCTTTTTAAGGGTAAATAACACTTCATAAATAACTGGTACGACAATTAATGTTAGTAGTGTTGAAGATAATAGCCCACCAATCACTGTCGCAGCTAAACCTTTAGAAATCAACACAGAATTGTCTTGACCGAACAATAACGGAATTAATGCACCGATTGTAGCAATTGCTGTCATTAAAATAGGACGAATACGTGTACCGCCTGCTTCTAGTAACGCTTCCTTCATCGGCATGCCCGCTGCTTCGTTGTTAATCACTCGATCAATTAATACAATCGCGTTCGTTACAACGATACCAATCAGCATTAACATACCAATCATGCTTGGTACAGATAACGTCTCGCCTGTGAAAATAAGTGCAAGCACAACCCCAATGACTGTATATGGTAATGAGAACAGAATTGTAAATGGTGCTAAGCCACCTTTAAACGTTAGCACTAGCACGAGATAGACGATTAAGATTGCGGCTAACATCGCCAACATTAATTGCGAGAATGCCGATTCAATATCTTCATTCGTACCACCAAGTGATGTCTTCACATCATTCGGTTTATCAATTTTATTCAGCCCCTTCATCACATCTTGAGAAACTGCTCCTACATCATCACCAGAAATTGTACCTTTAATGGTTGTCGCATAATCGCCACCTTCTTTAATAAGCTTGTTCGGCGTCGATGATTTTTCTAACGTTGCAATATCACTCAATGTCACAATTTCTCCGGATGCAGATGGAATAGGTGTTTGTTCAAGTTTCTGCTGTGTCCATTCTGTTTCTTTTTTCTGTTTCACAACGACATCATAAGTTTGTGCGTCTTCTTTCACTTTTGACACAGTCGTATCAGGAATGTTGGCATTTAACATCATCGCAAGCTGACCTGCTGTAATGCCGTATTCTCCAGCCTTGTCCGAATCAACCTTGACTTGATACTGTTCGTACGTTTCAGCTAAGTCTGCTTTCACATTCGTTAAGCCATCAATATTTTGCATCATTTTTGTAATTTTGTTAACCGTGCCTTCTAAACGTTCTGGTGAAGGCCCTGTTACTTGAACATTTAATTCATTAGATGTGGCACCTGTACTCATATCAAGATTTTTCCAGTCTCCCGGATGTTTGAATGTTTTAATATGATCTAACACACGTTCAGGTTCTTCATCAAAATTCGGCGTTTGCGTGTCATACTGTACCATTAACGCCATGCTGTTCGTACTACCTGTTGGATCGACAGGCGAAGCGCCCCCAACAGAATATTGTACGTTCTCAACATACTTGTTTTTCTGTAGATAGCGCTCTACCGCTTCTGCATGTTTCAATACATTTTCTTCTGTTTCCCCCGGTTTTGGCGAATATGTGAGTGCCATAAATTTATTGTCGCCTGCCGAAATAAAGCTTGTACCTACTTTCATCACACCGAGACCGATACTTGCGATTAATAAGAATGTACTAATCAACATCACAATCCATTTATGATCTAAGCTCCATCCCAATATACGTTTATAACGCTGTCCGACAACGCCAACATGGGCTGTCGTCTTTTTAGGTAAACCGCGTTTGAAAAAGACAGAGCCTAGCACTGGCACAATCGTAATTGATACGAGTAACGATGCGAGCAAGCTAAATGTAACAGCGTAAGCAAATGGGCGGAACATTTGTCCAACCATTCCCGTTACAAATGCAAGCGGTGCAAATACGACAATCGTTACAATCGTCGATGACATAATCGGAATAAACACTTCTTTCGTTGCTGAAACGATAAGATGGTCACCGGATAACGGTTCATCAGAACGCGTCAGTCGTCGATAGATATTTTCAATAACAACAATGGAGTCGTCAATCACACGACCGATTGCCACTGTTAACGCACCTAACGTTAAAATGTTCAATGATACGTCAGTGAGCTTCAATGCAACCATCGCAATCAAAAGTGATAGTGGAATTGACACAATTGAAATAGCTGTCATACGGAAGTTGCGTAAAAACAACATAATCACAATCACTGCGACGATTGAACCGATCAATGCTTTTTCTATCATCGTATTCAACGAGTCTTGGATTGGTTTGGCTGTATCCATAATTTGAACAGCTTTTAAATCTTTACGTTCATCGACAAACTGCTGAATCGTCTTATCTACTTCTTTCGCAACTGCAACAGTATTGGCATCTTGCGCTTTAATAATTTGGATGTCTACCGCATCTTTACCGTTCGTACGTGAAATCGATTCACGTTCATCTGCTAACGTCACTTTCGCAACATCTTGTAATGGAATGGATTGTTGCTGTGACGCATTTGTTTGTGATGACGGACTTGGTGCGGATGCGCCTTCTGAATCATCACTTTGCTGTTGTGCAATAGATAACGGGATTTCCATCTTTTTCAATGCGTCTACAGAGGCAAATTGACCGTCAATAACGATAGATTTCTCTGTATCGCCAAATTGGAACAAGCCGAGTGGCACTTCTTTCGTTGCTGCCTCTATATAATCAATCACTTGTTTTTGATTAAGCCCTGCTGTGCCTAATTTTTTATCATCAAATTCTATGTTCACGCGGCGACTCGTTTGTCCATTGACTGTCGCACGTTGCACACCATCTATTTCTTGAAGTTTAGGAATTAAGTTGTTCTCTACATCTTGTGTACTTTGTTTAATATCATTGTTTTCGTGCAGGATAGAATACGCAACGACTGGGAACGCATAAAGCGAGTTACGTTGAATTTCAGGCTTTTCAACCCCTTCTTCAAACTCTAGTTTTTTCAAGACTTTATCAATATCTTGTTCCGCACGGTCCATATCTGTTTGCTCATTAAACTTGACGGTTATCAACGATGCGTTCGCAAGTGACTCAGTTTTCACACTTGATACGTCTGACATGCCACGAATCGCTTCATCTATCGGGTCACTCACCTCTTTCATGACCGTTTCAGGTGTTGCACCCGGCATCGTTGTCGTTATTGTCAACATAGGTGGTTCGGTATCTGGCAGCAGCTCTAACTTCATCTTAAAGCTTGCGAACACGCCACCTAATATGACAAGTAACACCATCAGCATAATGGCAAATTTATTCGACAATGAAAAATCAATTAGCTTTTTTACCACTATTTGTTACCCCTCTCATAAGATTGGTGTACGAACACGTTGCGTACACCTCGACAAAGGAACGAACGCCTTTTCTTCGTAGCCAATGTCTTTCCTTTTAGTTTCAAAACAAACTTTATTGCAATCTACACTATTGTACCGATTCGTACTGTACGACGCCACAAAAAAGCCCATCTCTATATCGTTCTTTCTTAGATGCAATATGAGATGGACACATGTTCGTCAACTATTTCTTACGTGCTTGTAATTTACGCACGACTTTAATTTTCATATTCGTCACTTGTGGCTTAAATTGTTCAATCAAGCGATATAAAATAGGGTTTAAAACGTAATCAAACTCCCCGATTTTTTCGCTTAAGTACGTTCCCCACATACGTTTGAATTCCCACAAACCGAAATGCGCAGAATCTTTGTCTGGTGCATTATCCGTACCACCAAAGTCATAAGTCGTTGCACCTTTTTCACGTGCATATTTCATCATTTCAATTTGCATGTGATGATTTGGTAAAAACTTACGATATTGGTTTGAAGATGCACCGTAAAGGTAATACGCTTTTTTACCGCAGAACATCAATAACGCACCTGATAAATAAACGCCGTCAGGGTGCTTTTGTTCAAGTTCTTCCATTTCAGTGATTGCTTGCTGTTTCTTTGGCAATTGTAATTGTACGTCCTTTAACTTGTTGCGTACTTTTTTGTTCTCTTGATTTTTTTCTAACAATGCCGCCTCTTCAGCTTTTAACTGTGCTTTATCCGCGCGCAACACTTCTAATACGTGCGTCGGGTCAAGCTTCACAAGAAACAACTCTGCATCACCATCTGGATGAAGCGCATCATAAATGGTTTCAAAGTAAGAAACATCACGTGTTAAAAAGCCATCACGCTCACCTGTTTCTTTCATCAAGTCGGCAAAAATCCCTAAGTATTCACGACCAACACGTTCAACCGTTGTGCCACGCTTCATTGCAGCGCGAACTTTTGACCGATGATTTGTATTGAAACTCTTAATCAACGCTTCATCTGACTTATCAATCGGTGTAATCATCGTCATACGTGGTTGAATGTAGTCTTTTGATAACCCGTCTTTAAACCCTTTATGTCTAAACCCGAGTGATTTCAAATCTTGAACGACTGTCATACCTTGTTCTACTTCAACGTCAGGATCGATTTTGATCGTATAGGCTTTTTCTTGTTTTGCAACTTTAATTGCTTCTACTAACAAAGTTTTGACCGCACGTTGATCGGAATAATCGACAACAAATCCTCTCGACGCATAACATAGTGTATAAGGCGTACGTGGAATCTTTTTAAATAAAAGTTGTGCAACACCATGAATCTCGCCGTTTTCTCCCACTGCGATACGTTTCGTATACCAGCCAGTCAGTTTCTTTGTTTCTCCCCACTGTGTGAGCTGTAAAAGGTCTCCATTAGGATGTGCCTTAACAAACGCATCGTGCGCTTGATCGGTAATATTCATCAATTTCATGATATAAAGCTCCTTTAATTTTTCATTCTTCTTTTTAAGTATCAAGGTGTGGGACTAACATCTCTTTTTACTAAAAGTTTCACAGTCCCAATCCATTTTTTAATTCAAAATGTGCATACGTTACCCTTTAATTCCTGCAATCATTCTCGGATAGCGATGACCACTCAATGCGTAATCATATCATATTTTGTTATGCTTGTGCGGGTTTGAAATGATAACTGCCACCGCGCGTTCTAATGAGTAGTGGTGCCGTGATTGTTGAATCAATAAAGTGTACGCCTTCAATACTGTCGTCCTTGCCTTCTACAATTTTAAACTTTACCTTTTTCGCTGGGCTTTCCAGTATTGTGTACTTATCCGTTGTTTCAACGATTTCCATATCAAACCACTGTTTCCAGTTCTCAACCATCGTTTGACGTTGATGTGAATGAAACTCAATCATATCAATCGCAAGTTGACTTTGAAACGTTTCTTTTAAATCGGCTTCTCTTTCTTCGTCCGTCTTATCCCATTGAATAAAGAACGGCATCATCATATCAAAATGATGATTATTCACATAGAGCAACTGCCATTGAAGCACATGCCCTTTTTTATTTTCACGCGTCATATGCACTGGCCCAACAACTTCCAAGCCACGTGCTAAAAATTGTTCTTTTAGTTTATGAATATCATGTGTTCTGAAACATATTTTCTTAAAACCTTGTTTGTAGCCATTCTCGATAATAGATGTTGCAAACGAATATTTACCTTCTGGCGTTTTCGATTGTTGTTTCATCTTACCTTGATTAAAAATATCGAGTAATTCGATGTAACTCAAGTTAATTTGTACAAGGCGATTATAAGTACCTAAGCTGTCGTGGCTGCCACCTTTTTGAATTTCTAAGTATTTCCCGGGGAATTCAAAATGATCTAAGCCATCAATATAATGTATGATATGATCAAATTCGATATCTACCATGATCACCACTCCTGACTGTGATTCGATGTTTCTATTCTACCAAAAATTGACTTTTAACGCTCGAATGAGATTTATCAAACCCATTACACACGTTGAAGTGTTATAATGTCGATATTATATGAAAGGAGCGTCTTGAATGGAAGTAACCGCATTATTCGATCATTTTACAAAACTATACCGACCTTACATCAAAATTGCACAACCACTTTTGGACAAATACGAACTCCATCCAGCACAGTGGTTAATTTTAAAAGATATATATCATCATCCACAAACGACACTCGTTCAAATTTCAAAAAGACGCTCTATTGAAAAGCCAACGACACGTAAAATTTTAAAAGTTTTAGATGAGCGCCAATGGCTAGTCATTCAGCCAGGTCAAGATAAACGAGAAAAACTACTCACGTTATCTCAAGAAGGTGAACATATTTATCACACGTTAATGGCAGATATTCGAAAAGAACAAGCAACGATTACTGCTACACTCGACATCACACCTGACGACCTTGAACAAACGATTCAACTGCTCGACCAGCTATACAAAAATATGATTGCCAAAATTCAATGCCTCGAATCAGAAAACAAATAAAGTGCGCCGTGTAAGAGCATAATCAGCTCTTGCAAAACGCACTTTTTATATTAACCACCGATATAGTTCATATTAATTTTCTTTTTGCGTCTATTGGCGACTGTTTGTTCTGTTCGCTCGTCAGAGTATCGATCATCTCTTACATGCCATAGCCCTTTTAACGTCTCTTGTACCGCTTCATCTGAGGCTTCACTTCGCAATAGACCTCTGACATCAAAGCCGTCAACCGTGCTGAACAAGCATCCGTAAAACTTCCCGTCAGACGACAAACGTGCTCTCGTACAAGTTGAACAAAATGATTCCGAGACACTTGTAATAAGGCCAAATTTTGACTTCGCACCGACATGACGATAATATTTTGCCACTTCGCCATAATAGCGCGGCGGTACAGGTTCTATTTCAAAAGCTTGTTGAATCATCTCAAGCATTTCATCTTTCGTAACCACTTTGCTGAAGTCCCAGCCGTTGTCATTACCGACGTCCATAAACTCAATAAAGCGTATCGTTACATCTTTATCTTTAAAATATGCGAGCATTGGTACGATTTGATCATCATTCATACCTTTTTGAACAACGACATTCACTTTTACTTCAAAGCCCATTTTTACGGCACTGTCTATTTGATCAAGAATCGTTGACGCTTTAATATTTCGATTATTTATCGACTGAAACAGTTCATCATCAATCGCATCTAAACTCACGTTAATCCGACGTAAACCAGCATCATATAACTTTTGACCATGTTTCTTAAGTAATAAGCCGTTCGTTGTCAGCCCAATATCTTCAATACCGTCAATTTCATTGATTTTCGCAATCAGTTGATCTAAATCTCGACGTAACAATGGTTCTCCACCCGTAATACGCACTTTTTTCACACCCATTTGTGCATAAATACGTGTTACACGAACAATTTCTTCAAACGTCAACAATTCATTTTTCGGTAAGAAGACATAGTCATCGCCAAATATTTCTTTCGGCATGCAGTAATCACAGCGGAAGTTACAACGATCTGTAACGGAAATGCGCAAATCACGTATCGGTCGTCCAAGCTTGTCTAATATTTGTGTTGTCATCTTGCGCCCTCCTTCGCTCTTTTATTCTGCAAGTTCGTGCTCTAATTTTGTTAAATCACTAGGATAATTAATATTGCGATACCACTGTTTAGGTTGTTCGATTGTCTCCACATCTAACCATTTAGATGATACTTGTTTATAGACATGCTTCATACTTAAATCATCTGATGCGAGCACTGATTCAATAATTGGCATGACATTGCGATGGTAAAATGCAATCGTAGGAATCGGGTACCCGTCTGATGCAAAGCCCGCAATATCTAACTGAGATTCAATTAAGTTAGCAACCATAAATTGATATAAGTGACTGATGGCTTTCTGTGTAACCATCGGCGTATCGACCGAAATAACGAAATATAAATCTGCATCATCTTGTTCCATCACACTATAAATACCCGCCAACGGTCCTTTATCACGGTGTGCTTCACTATCTGTAATAACACGGACATTTTCAAACTGATCTGCCAATTGTGCATTACTACTTATAATAATCTCACTGAACATATTGGTCGCTTCTAATGTATGAATCAAACGTTGATAAAATAACGTGCCTTGTATAGAGGCAAATGCTTTCGGTTGGCGAAATCGTACAGATTGACCACCCGCTAATATAATGGCTTTCATCGCTACTATTTAACCTCCACTAACCGGCGGAATGAGTGCTACGACGTCATTCGGCATTACAAGTGCATCTTCTTGTACAAATTCTTCATTGATAGCTACTTGAAAAGACTTTCCTTGAATCACAGGATATGTCTCATACAAATGTTTTTTCAAATCTGCAACTGTAATTTCATAATCAAAATGAAAGGTATCTTCAGCACGATCTAGTCTTTCTTTTATCTCTGCAAAATACAATATTTTCACGATGATTGCGCTCCCTTCTCGATAGCATCTTCATGATACCCACGCTGATGCCCTTGCCATTCAGCACCGTCTTCCCATATTTCTTTTTTCCATATTGGCACAACTTCTTTAATGCGTTCAATCGCATATTCATTCGCAGCGTACGCATCTTTACGGTGTGGTGAAGAAACGCTGATACATACTGCAATATCTGATATATCCAATGCACCGATACGATGAACAATCGCTGTAATTGTGCCAGGCCATTGTTCACTAATTTCATCGCCAATTTGTGCAAGTTTTTTCTCAGCCATAGGCACATACGCCTCGTATTCAAGGTATTCCGTACGAACGCCTTTCGTCCATTCACGGACATGACCTGTAAATACAACGACTGCGCCTTGTTTTTCATTCAATACCCATTGACGATATTGTTCTGGTTCAATCGGTGCTGTTGTCACTTCAAATTGCTTCATGATACCTCTCCTTCACCATCTTTAATCCATTGTAATAACCATTTATCAAAATGTTCATAGTCGAAACCATCTTCTGTTAATTGCATGGTATACTGTATGTTTTCTAATTGTTGTAGTGCTTGTAACTCCGCTTCATCTCGATAAACGATGACTTTCGGATAAGTTGCCTGCTTGTAGCCTTCTACTAATATCATACTGTCGTCCATCGTAACACACTCAGATAACAAAGTCTCAAGTGTTGGATAGCGGTTACGTTGAATCGTTTCAACATAGTCATGTCCTTGTACAATACTTTGATCTGCACCTGCATTAAAATGGCGCATATGATCTACATTTTCTGGCAATGCAATTTCTTCGCCTGCATGACCATGATGCTTAATCGTTACAACTGTATATTGTGCAGCTTTTAATCGTTGAACTGCATGTGTCATCAACGTTGTTTTACCACTGTTTTTATAACCAACAATTTGCAAAATCATAGATACAACTCCTGCTGATACGTTTCAGGTGATGTGAGCAATACGTCTACTTCATGTCCAACTTGATAGCCTCTCGTCCCCCCCGGCAACATCATCATGCCATTGCTATGGGCAATCGACACGACGGCACCTGACTTGTTAAAACCTGATGGCCGTACCGTAGCTTCTCGACCTGTCAGCGTTACATTTGCACGGACAAAACGTGTAAATGGATTTGCCTTTTTGAAATCTGCCATCAATGTTGCTCGCACCATGGCTGGGTAACAATTGGTAGCGCCCATCATATGATAAATGGCTGGCTTCGTAAATAGCTCAAAACCTGAATAACAAGCTGATGGATTGCCAGACAGTCCGAATAAATATTTGCCTTGTGCCACAGCAACTGTCGTCACACTACCTGGACGCATCGCAATTTTGTTAAACAACACTTCTGCGCCGAGCGCACGATAAATATCAGGTAAATAGTCAAAGTCACCGACAGAAACACCGCCTGTCGTAATAACCATATCGTGTTTTTCAAGTGCAGACGTTACGACAGCTAGACTACGCTCATAATCATCCATTTGTATATGATAGCGTTCAACTTCAACGCCTTCTTTTTGTAATAACGCTGCAATCATTGGACCGTTGGAGTTACGGATTTTGCCCGGTTCTAGTTCATCTTCAACGTCCAGCAATTCACTACCCGTCGCAATCAACGCTGCAGTCGGCTTGCGATAGACTGGTACTTCAGCGTAGCCAAATGTCGCAAGTACTGCAACAGCACCTGCATTAATGCGTTGGCCTTTGTGTAATACCACGTCACCTGTTGCTGTTTCCTCGCCTTTCAAAGATATGTTCTCTAAATGTTCAAAAGGCTTGCGCAATGTAAAACCGTCCACTGTTTCAACCGTTTGTTCAAGCATAACAACCGCATCGGCACCTGACGGCATTTGAGCGCCTGTCATAATGCGCACTGCTTGCCCTTGTTGTAGCGTTTTATCCGATACACTACCGGCACCAATATGATCAACTACTTCAAAACCAACACGGTTGTCAGCACTCGCACCGTGCGAATCTTCACTACGAATCGCAAAACCGTCGTACGGTGACTTATCAAAACGTGGAATGTCATACGTTGCGCTAATATCTTCAGCTAAAATATAGCCCTCACATTCATATAAACTGATGTGCGTTGCTGCTGTTTCTATCTTTTGTTGTAGGACACGATGTATCGCTTCTTTCACTGGAATTGGATGTCTTTTTTCGACTGGCATACACTTTTCACTCCTAACAAAATTTTCAATTCATGCTATACTTACCTTGCATCTTAAAGGAGGAATAACATGTCTGAATTCACACATATTAACGAACAAGGTAATGCCAAAATGGTAGATGTCTCTGACAAGTCTATTACGAAACGAACAGCTATTGCACATTCAAGCATTACTGTGAATCATACAATTTATCAACAAATTACTGATAATACAAATAAAAAAGGGAACGTCCTAAATACTGCTCAAATCGCTGGTATTATGGCCGCTAAAAATACTGCATCTCTTATCCCAATGTGTCATCCGCTCCCAATTTCAGGCGTTGATGTTGCATTTGACTGGGAGATTTCAAATGATCAATACGTGCTACACATTGAAACAACCGTCTCAACAACTGGACGTACGGGTGTAGAAATGGAAGCATTAACCGCTGCTTCTGCCACAGCTTTAACTGTCTATGATATGTGTAAAGCTGTCGATAAAGGCATGATTATCGGCGAAACATATCTCGTCAAAAAAACGGGCGGTAAGTCTGACTTCCAACGTTAAACAATACTTTGAGAAGGGCTGGGTAAACCTTTATTACTTTTTCAACCTGCTCTATCCCTTCTCACACATGCTATTTATTCATTTCATGTACAAGATGATTTAACTCAGGCAAAATTAATTTGTTCATGCCAAGCTTCACAGCCCCTGTTGAACCAGGCAAACAGAAAATTAGCTTATTGCTAATCGTTCCCCCAACAGCACGTGATAATAGCGCACGTGTACCAACATCTTCGGTATAACTCAAATAGCGAAACAGTTCGCCAAACCCTTCTATTTCTTTCGTCAATAGCGGCGAGACAGACTCTATCGTCACGTCTCTTGGTGCAATGCCTGTACCACCCGTTGTAATGATTACATCAATATCCGTTGCTAACCATTCACGTAATTGTGCTTGAATTTCTGTTTTGTCATCTTTCACAATACGATAATGCTCTGATTGAACGACCGTATTGCTTGTTTCTAGCAGTGCCTTAACCGTTTGTCCGCCTTTATCCGTTTCAATCGTACGTGTATCAGAAACTGTCAGTACTGCACAACGTATCTCTCTATCAAGCTTTACATTTGTATGCATAGAACCCCTCCTATTATGATGCTATCCAAATAATTGATGTATCAACTTCTTCGCCTGTTGCACTTCTCGCATACCATGTATGAGTAAGCGACCATTTTGAAACGCAACAATGCGATACCCTTCATATTCAAATTGCAACAAATACCCATTTGTATGATATGCGATATGGCGTGTGGTTAAATAATCAATCAGCTGTTCATACGTGAGCCCTTCATGCTGATATTGCACGGTGTCTCGACCGCACAGCGCAGCAAAGTTTGTCGGACTATGGTGTAAATACGGATATTCTGGCTGTTCCCCACACGTTGGACATGATGGTCGTTTCATACGGCTGAATCCAAACGCTTGATGCGTTCCTTCCCATATATCGCCATACGTCAGTTTTGGCGTAAATGCCGTATCCGTCAAAATTTTCAACGCATCTCTCAACTGCAAACTTGTTGCCATCGTCACAGCGGGTTGAATGACACCTACTGTATCGCACGTCAAGTTCATCGCCGGAATTTGTGGCACTAGACATTGGAAACACGGCGTTTGTCCCGGAATAAACGCTGCTTCAACATAGGTACTGCGCACGACACCACCATAAATCCACGGCTTACTACAAGCATACGCGACATCATTAATCATCATACGCGTTTCAAAGTTATCCGTCGCATCTAATACAATATCTACTTGAGGGACAAGTTCATTTAGAAACGCACCATCAACATGTTCGATGTAAGGAACGATTGTCACATCTTCTCTAATGGCTTGTAATGCGTTCTGTGCGGCAATCACTTTAGGCATCTGTTGCTTAGCATCCGCCTCAGTAAATAACGTTTGACGTTGCAAATTAGAATACTCAATATAGTCACGATCCACAATATAAAGTTTGCCAATACCCGCACGCACAAGTCCTTCTGCAAAGTGCGTCCCCAGTGCACCCATTCCTACGATAAGTGCTGACTTACGATTAATTTTTTGTTGGCCTTCTTGTCCGATACCATCGAAAAGAATTTGCCGTGAATAGCGATTGTGTGTCATTAATATGAACCTTTCTTACTTGATATAGTCTCTACCCATTATACGTTGTTGTACACCTACTCTCAATCTATTGAACCCTATTGTGCATGACATCACAATTAGGCATTTCAATACTTTCTTTAAGAGTTTTCCCTATCTTTCATCATATGAGTATGAATGGCTTTATTTTTTATAAATAAAAGACACATGCTTCTTCAACGGCATGTGCCTCCTACAATATTATGAGATGACAATAATTTCGTGTGCAAGTTGCTGGGCCTCTTGCTGTGAGTGTGTCACAAAAATGATAGGAACTTTCCACGTTTCAAAGATTTGTTGTACGAGTGCCATACTTTCTTGCTTCGATACATCATCTAAGCTAGAAAATGGCTCATCTAGTAATAACAAATTCGGCTTCATACTCAATGCTCTTGCTAATGCGGCGCGCTGTTTCTCGCCACCGGAACATCTGACTGGATAAGCGTCTAATATATGTGTAATGTTTAATGCTGTTGTAAGTGCTTCGATATGTGCGTTCATCGGCGTCATAAATGTAATGTTTTGACGAATCGTCATATGTGGAAAAAGTTGATAGTCTTGAAATAAATAACCGATTTGACGTTCACGAATCGCAAGGTCTACTTGCTGCACTGTATCAACAACCGTTTTACCCGCAAGTTTGACATATCCTTTATCTGGTGATTGAATACCCGCAATCATATTAAGGCATGTCGTTTTCCCAATTCCCGACACACCTTGTAGTGCATAAATTTTCGGTTCTGAGGTTGCTATGTGAAATGCAATGTTTTTATTGTTAATAACCTTCTCCAAATGAATGTCGAGCATTTATTTCACCTCACGATAACGATCTTTGTTCAGCATATTCATCGTACCCATAACACTCACTGCAAAAGCGACTAGAACGAGTACCCATAACCATGCTTGATGTTCACGACCTTGTTGGACGAGGAAATAAATTTCTAACGGCAGCGTATTGGTTTTTCCTGGAATATAACCCGCTACCATCAGTGTCGCACCAAATTCACCAATCGCACGGGCAAATGCCATCATCGCACCCGACATTAGTGCCCGCTTAGACAATGGTAAGATAAGTCGATAAAATATTTTTCGCTCTGAAGCCCCCATCGTACGCGCGGTGTTCAGCATTTTTGTATCAATGTCCCGAAATCCTTGCACCGCATGCTGATACATCAATGGAAAACTTACGATGACAGAAGCAATCACTGCACCTGTAAGTGTAAATACGATTTTAATCCCTAACGTCTCTGTCAAAAAATGTCCGACCGGTCCATTGACCGAGAAGACAATCAACAGTAAAAACCCTAAGACTGTTGGGGGTAACACGATAGGTAACAGTACTAAGCTCTCACAAAACTTCATCAACTTGCCTTGCTTATCGTATAACGTTTTAGCGAGCAATGTCGCACTGATCGCAACAATGACTGTACTTATTATCGCCACTTGTAAAGAAATCCAAAAAGGGGTTAATTCTGGCATCACATCGTCACCTATACTTCAAAATGATATTTTTTCAAGATTTTCTTCGCTTCAGCAGATTGCATAAATGTTAACCATTCTTGCGCCGCTTCGTTGTCTGTCACAACACCCATACGATATGTGATGGGTTCTTGTAACGGGGCATCTGCTACTTTCGTCACGCCTTGCTGTTGTTTATCTCCTACATACAAATCTGTGGCGTACACAAAGCCAAGTTGCGCATTGCCTTTGTCGACATAGTTTAGTACTTCTCGCACATCTTTAGCGTACACGACATGTGGTTCTACTACTTGCCACAACTGTTGTTCTTCCAAAAACGTTTTCGCATATCTCCCTGCTGGCACTGATGACACTTCACCAATCGCCAGCTTATCTTCATCCATTAAATCTTTCGCACTTTTAATGTCACTACCTTTTTGTTTAATAAGTACTAACTGATTATGTGCGTAATCATATGTATCTTTGATTTTGTCTTTGTTTTTTAACGCATCCACATCTTTTGTATTCGCAGACATGAATACATCAGCTGGCGCACCTTGTTCGATTTGTTGTCTTAACGCACCTGAACCACCGTAGTTAAAGTCCACTGTAACATCTGGATGTGATTGATTAAAGGCTTTCTCTAATGCCTTTGTAACATCTGTTAAACTCGCTGCAGCAGAAATCGTTATATGTTCTTGTTTCGTCTCATTCTTTTGTCCACACGCACTTAGTAGTAACACAAGCGCTAAACAAGTGATTAACCAATATTTCATACGCATACGGATACGCCCCTTTCAACATCTTAACACCTAAATCTTACACTTTATTTTAGCAAAATACATCACGCGAACGCTATTTATTTTCAAATTGAAACTTTTAATGCACTTTAGTTATTTAAATCATATGCTGAAAGACTTTTCTAATTGAAGGAAAACACTTACACTTATATATACTAATACTTTTTATATGGGATATATCGAATAAAGGGGGCTTTATACATGGATCACGATATTCGTTACAATCAAACGATTATTCGTTATCAAGATGGGCAGTTAATTGAAACAACAGATGACTATGTGACAGAGTTCCCATTGACAGTTGTTGTAAATGGACATGAATTTGCTACGGTAATATGTAGCCCAAATCATTTGGAGGAACTACTTTTAGGGTTCCTTGCGTCTGAAGGGGTTATATTGAAACGAGATGATTTAATCACACTTGATATAGATGATCAGCGTGGCTATGCCTACGTTGAAGTAACAAAAGATATAGCAGAAGCGAGCTATCTTTCAACGAAACGACTCGTTGCTTCATGTTGTGGAAAAAGTCGAGAATTTTACTTTCAAAATGATGCAGCTATTGCCAAAACATCCATGACAACCATTCATATCACGCCGCAACAAATTTTAAATATGATGGCACAATTGCAAGCGCACAGTCAAACTTTTATTGCAACGGGCGGATTGCATAATGCGGCAATTAGTGATGGTGCAGACTTTTACGTACACCGCCAAGATATTGGGCGTCACAATGCATTGGATAAGCTATACGGCTACTGTATACAACGTCATATTTCAGTCCGTGACAAAATCTTAATTTTTAGCGGTCGTATCTCATCCGAAATATTAATTAAAGCAGCCAAAATCGGTGTTGGTATGATCATCTCAAAATCTGCACCTACGACATTAGCTGTGCAACTCGCACAAGACTTAAATATTACTGCTGTCGGCTTTGTAAGAGACAATCATTTTAATATTTATAGTCATCCAGAACGTATAGACGGTACGCCAAAGTAACTATCTTCGTCATAATAATGAAATACACCCTGAAAGATTGGACTTCATCCTTCAGGGTGTATTTTGTATTTAGAAAAGCTTTAAATTCATGTAGAGCACAAAATTGATTTAAATAGCCATCTTAAAAATAATTTCTTATCTTCTTCTCGGTTTCAATGCTGTTAATCCATGCGCTTTTATTGTTTGCAATAAATATGGCCATGCATTTGTACTAATCTTAATATCTCTTTGACTACCTATTTGTTTCATCTGTGCCTCGTAATAACTGACACCAATAATAGGCCCCAATGCCTGATCAATCTTAGAAAGTTTAGTTGTTAATCGTGGTGTCGATAAATTTATGTCGCCAGTTTTTTGATAAACTTCAACTAAATTTGAATATAGAACAAAAGGTCGCGCCAAACCAATCATTGAAACACCACTTTCAATTGCTTCTTCCATTTGATTTTTTTGTCGAAAGCCTCCTGTTGAAACTATCGGTACATCTGTTAACTTTGATAAAGCAACTGCATAAGTTAAAAAGCTTGCACCACTTTCTGACTCACGCCCAAATACTGGTGCCTCATAATTCCCACCTGAAATTTCAATGAGATCAATGCCTAATTCAGACATCGTTTTAACCACTTGTTGACAGTCTTCAAAGCCAAAACCATCTTCTTTGAAATCAGACGCATTTAGCTTTAACGCAATTGTAAAATCTGAACCTAAACTTTCTCGTAAACCTTGGTAAATTTCAATTAAAAAACGCATGCGATTTTCTAAACTCCCACCATAGCGATCAGTACGCTGGTTATCTGCTGGAGATAAGAATTGGTTTATAAGGTATCCATGGGCTGCATGAATTTGAACACCCGTAAATCCAGCTTCCTTAGCTTTAATACCCGCCGAAACAAATTTTTTAATTGTCTCTTTAATTTCATACATACTCATTTGACGTGGTGGACGAAAGGCAGACTTAGCACTTCCAGAAATAGGAATCGCACTCGGAGCGATAGGCACCTGGTTCATAGATCGATACATTTGTTTGCCCGGATGATTGAGTTGTACCCACATAGGTACACCTTGTCCTTTTACTGCCTCAGCCCATTTTGAAAAAGCTAATGTGTCAGATTGATCATCCAATACTACATTTCCTGGTTCTGCTAAATAACGTCTGTCGACCATAATATTCCCACTCACTATTACACCTATCGACTGTTTAGACCAATGCTTATACAATGTAATCAGTTCATCACTGGGATTGTTATCTTTTCTCCCCATCGTCTCACTCATTGCAGATTTGAAAAAGCGATTTTTTAATTGCACACCATTAGGTAGTACAAGTTCTTCTAATAATATTTTATTCATAGTAGCCCTTTCCGATAAACCGCAATAACCTGATCGCAGTAATTTATTAATTTCTTCACTTTATCTTCGTTATATCCTTTATTAGATACACGTTTTAACTTCTTACCGTCAAAATAAGCACCTGTTATAGATGTAACATTTTCTGACAAAACCAAATAATAACCTGTTTCAATGCCTTGATCTACATCCTTAGACATTGCTTTCATAAAACGACCAAAAAGTGATTTTTGTACTTTTTTATCGCTAGAATCCATGCCAAGATTTGTGGAAATAAGACCTGGATGATAAGCGTTAATTGTAACTTTTGAACCTTCTTGTTGAAATTGACGTGCTAAGTAACGTGTTAACCAAATCGTATAAAGCTTGGCATTATTATAGGCAAGACCTGGGCTATATTTCTTTTCAAGACCAAAGTCTAAACCTTTAATATTTGCAAAATGATGCATATATGATGACGTATTAATAATACGACCTTCTGAAGCATTCTCTAATAGCGGTCGAAGTTCTTTGGATAAAATATAAGGTACTTCCACTGACAACATAAATGTCAGTTCTATATTCTCAGTCGTCGCTGTTCGTTCACTCCCTGCATAAAGTCCTGCATTATTAAAAAGCACATCAATCTTGTCAAAATCAGCTTTAATCTTATTAGCAAAGTCATAGACTTCATTCATTTTAGAAAAATCAGCGCGATAGGCAGAAACTGTTCCTTGTGGCGATAACGCCTTAATTTCAGACAGAGTCGCTGCCAATTTTTGAGGATTTCTGCCGTGTATAATTAAGTGATGCCCCTCTGTAGCAAGTTTTTTCGCCAAATGCTTCCCAATTCCATCTGTTGAACCAGTAATAATAATTGTCTTCATTTCTTTATTCTCCTAAAAAATTAATCAATTCTTTCGAAAATACTTCAGCATATTGAAAAATTGAGCCATGCCCCGCATTAGGATAAATGATAAGTTTACTATTCACAATTTTATCATTCATATGGTACGAGTTAACAGTTGGCACCTGCATGTCATTATCTCCATTAACGATTAAAGTAGGCTGTGTAATATACTTCAAATCATCTTTATCCGCTCTACCCCAACGCTTAATAGCCTTCAACTGCATTAAGAAACTTGGCACATTTATATCCTTATCTGCATATTCTTTAGAACGATTCCCCATACGTTTAAGGACTTTCTGAGCTTCTCGTCCACCTTCTTCATCATGGTTGTAAAATATATAACGCTTCGGATCCACTTTCTTTATAGCAGCCTTGATCATAAATTTAAACGTCTTACCAGTGACTTTATCTACTTCCATACCGCCACGAGGTGCTGTACCAGCTAAAATCAAACGATTCACAAGATTGCTGTTAGCTCTTATTATTTCCTGAGCAATCATGCCACCCATAGATAATCCGAGTAAATTGATTTTGTCATATCCTAATGCGCGAATGATTTCAATAGTTTGCACAGCCATACCTGGAATGGTGTCAGCTACTTTCCCCTCACTTGCACCAACGCCTGGCAAGTCTAGCACAATAATATGATTTTCTTCAGCGACTAAATCTAGCAACTTAGGGTCCCAATTATCTAAAGTTGCGGCAAGATGAACAAGCATGACTAGCGGTAAATCCGACTTCCCTTTCCCTATTTCACGATAAGCAATTTGGTTCCCATTAACAGTTATATAAGCGTTTCTAGTTGTGATGTATGACATATAATTTCTCCTTTTCATTGTTCTTGTATCTAATACGAGAACATGTTGTTTTTAATAAAATCTGACTTCTGACAAGTCAGATTCGCGTTTTTTTTGCAGTTTTATAAAGATTATCAATCACATCATCCAGTGTCTGATCGGATAATTCTTCCTCTAAGTGTTTCTCAAGATGTGAAAAGATTGGCACCATAGCTTCTTCAATATGCTGACCTACTGGGCAATCTTTGTTAATATTTGAAGGAATTTGGAAAAGACTAATCTCACTAATCTCTTGGGTTGCAAAGTAAATTTCAAGCAAAGAAATTTGTTTCGGCGACTTGCTCAATTGGTATCCAGAGCGACCTTGTTGCGATTGAATTAAGTCTGCATTTTTTAAAAGTGCAATCACTTTACGAATATAACTAGCATTTGTCCCAACACTCTCCGCCAATGCCTGAGAACTTAAGATTTGCTTACTTTCACTAATCATAGTTAGTATATGCAGTGCAACTGTAAATTTAGTATCCATAAAACCTCCTCAGTCAACTTGTATTCGATACAAGAACAAATATAACATGTGTTAAATCCTATAGCAAGACTTCTGCTTTATCTTTTGTACCGGCTGTGGAACAATAAATTTATAAGCTGAAATTGGGACACACGCTCATTTTTTTATAAAAAGCTTTCGGCGTCCCTCACCAACAAAGGTGTATTAATATTTTGAGCAAGACGGCCACGATTCAAGCAGAACCCAAGTGATGAGCAAAAGTGTTTCTTGTAGAATTGTGAAATTCTGTCGAGAATCCTGTCTTACGAACACTGACAACAGAAACTTTACAGTAACTGATTAATATATGCCTACACTTTTTAAATCTAGGACATACCTAATTAGCCTCGCAGAGCACTACGGCACGAATACTAATCTCTATCGCTTCTGTAGTTCCCAAAGTTTGTTAGAACGTATTGTCACTTCAGGTGTCTACTACCATTTACAGCTATTTGTTCACTTATTTGAGATATTTTTCGTATATTCCCATCTCAAACCCCTCTTTATAATCGTTTACCATTTAAGACAAATGGCAATGTTTGATCAATATGATATGCATGTATTGCAGACGCATAATCTACCAAAACTTCATTCAATTGTGAGGCTTGATGTTTATAAAATTCTTGTCTAGCTTCCGTATCTGAAAAGCCTATAATAATCGAAGCATGTAAATGATCTTTTTTCGGATTATCGTGAGCAACATTAGGCGTATTCCAGGTCGCCTTGTTCCATGGAAGGTATACTTGTGATCGTACTTCGGTCACTCTAGTTGCTTTCGTCATTTGTCTAGCTAAACTGTTATTAACAAAATTTTTAAACTGGGTGCTACTAACTCCCTCTTTTCGACGAATGTAGAATACATCTCTTATTTTAGTTTCTGATTGACGATTGCTAGTATGATACCAACGCGACGAATATGGCATACCCATATGCATCAAAGTACGACGAAAAACATTAACCTCATCCTCAAAAGCTAAAGCTGTTTGTCGACGACCACCTAACGGCGCCAACAACTTGTCATAAGTTACTTCTGCAATCCCATCAATTCGACGATCTTCAGGAATTTCAGTTTCTATTCCTTCTACTTTTGGCCAGAAACTATGCTCTTTTTCACTCAAATGTTGTTGACGATATTCTAGAAGCCCTGGAGAAGAAGCAATTATTTGCGCATGACCACCTCTCCAATAGTCCATCCCTTCTTGACGTGTCTTATCTTGACGCATCCATAATAAAATAGAAAGCGAAAATCTTTTATCGAAATCCTTTGGCATATTATCAACCCTAAATTTATATTTGTATTTGATACAAGAACAAGTTTAACTCGTATGGATTTGTTTTGCAACACTTTTTTTAACTGGCACTAAAAATACAGATTATCAAGTTAAGATATACTCATTCATTACGCTCTTATATCTAAAAAGGCGAGACAACTTATCGTGTTGTCTCACCTTTTTAAAAATTTTATTGAGCTTTTATTCTCGAAGTGCGGAATATTGAAACCCTAAATAGCTATAGCCTTGTTTCACATACATATCTTTCGCAGTATCTTCTGCATCTGCCACTAATATGACAGGTCGGTCTTGTGCTATATGCCCAACTGCTGCTTGCATACGTGTTCCAATGCCACGCTTTTGATACTGTGACAATACTGCAAAACCGTCTAATTCTACAAAGTCATCGCTCGGTATGACATTCATCACACCGACTGGTTGCCCCGCTTCGTACGCAACGTAGTAATGCACAGCATGTTGCGGATCATCGAGTACTGACTGCATATACTTTTCAGTTTCCGTAATATACGCCTCGCCGTACTCAAGACTCATCGGTCCAAATACTTCAAAATAATCTTTCAGTGTTTCTAATGTCACACGTTGCATATCAATCATTTGGTCTGTTAATTGGCGTAATTGTATTGCTTCAATGGCATATAATTCAACACAACCTAGCGTAAAACCTTCCGCGCGTAAAAATTGTAACATCTCAACAGGTAGTTTAACGTCTTGCGGAAACTCAAAGTTTAAATGTGTTGACCCTTGTGCCTCATGCATTTGACGTTGCTGCATCATATCGCTTTTAAACATTAATAGATCTGGCAACTTTTTATAACGCCATTTATTACCATCATACTTCAACGGTCTTGTAGGCGTTCGATAACATTTCACCCGTGCATCTTCTTCAAAAAGTGTCCCATCTACATATATCTCATTTGTCGTTATGTGCATTGCAACCACCTGCTTTTTTTATATTATGCTGACATTTGTTTCATAATGCGTGCTGTCACTGGGTTGTTATATAGTGCCACCGCAATTAAACTTGCAATAACAGCTTTCATAACATCCCCCGGTATAAACGTCAATGATAAGTAAAGTGCTTCGCTGATTGGCATATGGATAATGAATGCCATCACAATGCCACCTACTGTATCCAATAAAATCACACCAAAGACAATAATAATCGCTAAAGTGCGTCCAAAGTTCAGTTTATCATATTGGCGATCACGTGCCCATCCGATTAAATACGCAGATATTGCATACATGCCTAAATAGCCAGCTGATGGACCTAAAAAGACGCCAAAGCCACCACGGCCACCTGACAGTAACGGTGCGCCTGCCATTACAAGTAATAAAAAGACAACGACACTTAAGAAACCATATTTACGTCCAAGTAAAATACCTGCCAAAAAGATACCAATGTTTTGTAGTACGATTGGGACAGGTAAAAATGGTAACGGAATGGCTGGTACAAGTCCCATTACCGCAATAACAGCTGTCATCATCGCTGCATACACTAAAAATTTTGTATTCAATTGTAGTTCCTCCTATAAATACGAAAATCAGAATCTGTATCTATCTATCGGATTCTATGCCGTATTATACCACCAATGTAAACTTAAAGTCTATAAAAGTTTACAACTTTGAAACAGCACCAATTAATGCCGCATTGTTTTGAAGTTTTGCCGTTCTAATCAACGCATGACCATAGTCTTCAGGCAAATATTTGGCAACGTGTGGGACAATCCATTTTAATAACTGCTCGCCTTGTGCAGAAATACCTCCACCAATGACAATTTCTGCTGGATCATACATAATTTGTATTTCAGCAATACCACGTGCCACTTCTTCTCCCCATTTTTGTAATTCAGTTTGTGCATATGTCTCACCAGCAATCGCATGCTCAAATAATTCAGGAATAGACAGCTGATCATAACCACTGTTCAATAATTGTCGCTTCAAACCATTCGTGGATGCGCGTTGTTCATAATTCGTTTTCGTTTGCGGGTCATACAATAAATTACCGATTTGATTCGGGCGATGACGCGCACCTGACATAAGACCAAATGTATGATGATAATAGCTACCGCCAATACCTGTCCCAAGTGTTAAACAAAAGATACTTTCGACCGGTTCAGATACAATTGTCATTTCGCCTAATAACGCAGCATCGACATCATTATACACATGTAATTGTTGAACAAACGGCTCGAGTTCAGCCGCAAAATCCGTCCCTATATAATCTAAAATATTAGGATTCGCATAGGCAATTTTACATTCCTCTCGATTTACCGCACCAGCTGTTGAGATGCCAACATGAACGTCTTTTAGCGCATAATCTTTTATATATGTTTTCAACTGTGTTTTTACAGTATTCACAATAGCTCGATCCACATTCACGGGCGTCTGTACTTTTTGATAACCCGTAAGCGTGCCATCATTTTCTACAATTGCTGATTTAATATACGTCCCACCAATATCAAATGCAATTTTAGTCATAATGCTTTGCCCCTTCCATTAAATGATTCGTCAATAACACTTTCGCTTCTTGATAGGCGCCCGCCTTCAACGCTTCATAAATTTGACGATGTTCTTCTAAACTACGCGCATTCTGTTCGAGTGATGTTTCAATCGGCGTACGATAAAAATACGCATGTACCACCGCACTCATTTGCTTAAACAACTTTGAATCCACAGCCATCAACAGTTGTGCATGAAAAGCTTGGTCGACTTGCGTATTAAATTGCGATGCATCATCAACAAGCGTTGCTGCAATACCTTCTAGCGATGATTGTTCTCGCTCAATCACATCAATCGCTGCAAGTTCAAACGTTAGTCGCAGCATCATCAAGTCTTTCAAATTTCCTTGAGACACTTGGAAACTAAACAAAAACCCTTCAATCAGCGGGCGAATATCTTGTTCTTTAACAAGCGTTCCACGTCCTTGCACACTCTCAGTAACACCCGTATTTTCAAGATAGCTTAAAGCTTCCCTTACAACAGATCGACTCACTTGATAGTCTTCAGCAAGCTGACGTTCTGTCGGTAATTTATCCCCTACGCGTAATTGCTCAGTTAAAATATAATTTTTTATTTTTTCCACTACCATCTGTTTTAAACTTTGACGTGATGTCATTTTATCGATAGATTCCACTGTTCACATTCCTTTTCCAATCAACTTTACGAACTGCTATTTGTCAGCACTTTTCTGTGGCCGAGACATAAGAAATTTGTATTCTGGGAAATCAATAAACCGTCTCCCAACCTCATTGCCAAATCATTTTATTACTATGATCGTATCAATTGCGAATGGTTTTGAAAATACCTTGATTTAAAGACAACATTTTTAAAACATGTACGACATTTCAACATAAATTATTATTTTTATGTTGACCTATAAATTGATAACGCTTACAATTAAATTATAAATTGGTCAGACCAATATGACAAATAAAATTAATTGGAGGGCTTTTTGTGAATAACGAATTGAAAGGTTTATACGCAGCGCTACTCGTACCATTTGATGAACATGGCCAAGTTAAAGAAACAGGACTGCGCCAAATTGTTAGAAATGCGATTGATGTACAAAAGCTAGACGGCCTTTATGTGAATGGTAGTTCAGGTGAAAACTTCTTAATGAACACTGCTCAGAAAAAAGAAGTGTTTCGCATTGCCAAAGATGAAGCACAAGATGCGATTCATTTAATTGCACAAGTGGGTTCACTCGATTTGAATGAAGCTATTGAACTCGGTCAGTATGCGACAGAACTTGGCTACGATGCTTTATCTGCTGTTACACCGTTCTATTATCCATTTACTTTTGAAGAGATTAGAGATTACTATTTCAAAATTATTGAAGCGACAAATAATAAAATGATCATTTATTCAATTCCTGGTTTAACAGGTGTAAATATTTCTATTCAACAGTTTGAATCACTATTCGAAAACAAAAATATTATCGGTGTGAAATACACAGCGCCTGACTTCTATTTATTGGAACGTTTACGTAAAGCATTCCCAGACAAACTCATTTTCTCAGGTTTTGACGAAATGCTTGTACAAGCAGCCATTTCAGGTGTCGACGGCGCAATTGGCTCAACATACAACGTGAACGGTATTCGCGCACGTGAAACATTTGAAGCCGCTCAAAATGGCGACATCGCACGTGCCTATGAATTACAACATGAAACAAACGATATTATTGAAGCTGTGTTAAAAATGGGACTTTATCCAACATTAAAAGCCTTTTTAACAGAGAAAGGTATCGATACGGGTTTACCAAAAGCGCCTTTCCATCCATTCAATGAACAACATCGTCCAGAACTTAAAGCAATTATTGAAAAATATCACCTTTAGTATGTGATATAGCAATCGTGATTAGCAGTAGACGACAGAAATGACGCACACTGGTTTTCACACTTTGAAACAGGATTGAGATAAACAGCGAAAAACGTATATACATCTATACTTCCGCACTATCTCTTTCCTTTTTATTAAAATCTTTAATGATAACGCTTACAAATACAAATTTGATAGGTTCAACCCTATCTCCCTATACGAAAGGAGTTTTTTTATGCAAACTGTAGGATTTGGTTTTTGGAACTGGGTCGCTCTCGTTCTTTATTTATTGCTCATGCTATGTATCGGTGCTTATTTTACAAAACGTGCCGGCAAAGATACAGATAGCTTCTTTACAGCAAGCGGGCGTCTCCCTGCATGGGTTGTTGGCTTTTCTATTTATGCGACAACATTAAGTGCCATTACCTTTATGTCAACACCAGAAAAATCGTATTTAACAGACTGGTCTTATATCGCGGGAAATATTGCGATTGTTGCAATTATTCCATTATTGATTTACTTTTATATTCCATTTTTCAAAAAGTTACGTGTCACATCTGCGTATGAATATTTGGAAGCACGTTTTAATCCGGCAGTTCGTGTCATCGGTTCATTACTATTCGTTTTCTTCCATTTAGGACGTATCGCTATTGTTATTTACTTGCCAACACTTGCGATTACATCTGTATCAGATATTAATCCATACGTTGTCGCAAGTCTTGTCGGCTTATTATGTATTCTGTACACATTCCTTGGTGGCTTTGAAGGGGTTGTATGGAGTGACTTTATTCAAGGAGTAATTTTATTAGGTGGTGCCCTTGTCATCATTATTATGGGGATTGCGCATATCGACGGTGGCTTCTCTACTGTTGTCAATGACGCTGTCGCAAACAAAAAGTTAATCAGCGTTGATAACTGGAAACTCAATGCTACAGCAGCAGCTATTCCAATTATCTTCTTAGGTAGTATTTTTAACAACTTACAACAATACACAGCGAGCCAAGATGTTGTACAACGTTATCAAGCATCTGAATCGCTTAAAGAAACGTCACAATCCATTTGGACAAATGGTATCTTAGCACTTATCTCAGCGCCACTATTCTATGGTATGGGGACAGTATTATATGCTTTTTATGCACAACATCAAACATTACCTGAAAACTTTAATACATCTTCCATCGTGCCATACTTTATTTTGACTGAAATGCCACCATTCGTTGCCGGATTGCTTATCGCAGCTATTTTCGCTGCTGCACAGTCAACGATTTCATCAAGCTTAAACTCTATTGCAGCATGTTTATCAGTAGACATTAAACAACGCTTTTTCGGTAAGAAGAGTGAAAAAGCAGAAGTGCGCTTTGCACGTCTAGCTACTGTAGTTGTCGGACTTGTCGGTATGCTCGTGTCACTTTACCTGATTGCTGCTGACTCAAGCGATGTTTGGGACTTATTCTTATTAATCACTGGATTGTTCGGTGTGCCAATTGCTGGTATTTTCGCAGTAGGTATCTTTACGAAACGTACACACGGTGTCGGTGTTATTATCGGTATTATCGTCGCTGTTATTGCAAGTTACTTCTTGCAAGGTGTCGGTGGCGCAGGTTCACCATTCTACGTTTCTATTTTAGCGTTTATGATTGCATTCATTGTCGCTTATGTGGCAAGTTTGATCATTCCACAACCTAAAAAAGATATTGCCGGCTTAACTATCCATGATAAGCATGGTATAGTTTCATATCGTTCAAAAAATAATTAAAATAAACGAACCTACAGCTTTGAAATAGTTGTAGGTTCGTTTCATACTATTTATTCATTAATTGTTGTTTTAAATCTTTACGCATCACTTCTAAAGTATACGGGTCATTGTACCAATATATATTATAATCCACTTTGATTACACGATTGTTTTGAACTGCTGGCAAGTTTTTCCACATATCTGTTTTCTGGAATTCTGGCACAGCACTTTCACTCATTTGTGCACTTATAATCATATCCCCTGCATATTTCGCTACTTCTTCTTTTGAAACTTCTGTCCACCCGTCTTTTTCAGCCGCCTTTTCTAATGCTTCTGGCATTTTTAAATCAAAGGCTTGATATATTACTTCACTGCCACGTCCCCAGTTTTTACCAAACGCATAAATCTTTTTATCAAAATCTTCAAAGATGGATACTGATATATCTTCGCCAAGATGTTTTTTGAGTTCTTGACTGTCTTGTGCTGTTTTTTTCATCCAATCTGTTTTCCATTTCTTCACTTCGTCTTCTTTATCAACAATTTTACCTAATAACACTTGCTGTTCTATATAATTGTATTTCGCATAATCAATCGCAAGTGTTGGTGCAATTTTCTTCAACTTCTTAACATTTTTGTCAGTATTGTGCGTCAAAATCAAATCTGGTTTCAGAGTCGCTACTTTTTCTATATCTTCAGCGCCAACCTTCTTGACGTTTTTAAATTGTTTCGCTAACACCGGACTTTGATCAACGCTTTCTACTACTCCAGCAATATTTGCATCTAAATATTTAAGACCACCCGCATAAGTGGGTGTTAGTATCACAATACGTTGTGGCACTTTCGGAATATCTACTTTTTCCGAACCATCAGCTGTTTTTAACGAAATTGTTTGCATCTCACTTTTCGATTTGTCGCCTTCCCCATTTTGGCCACATGCTGCTAACACAAATACAAGTACGATTAACGATAAAAGTAATCTTTTCATTCATCCATCTCCTAAATAATTAATTGACCATTTATTCCACAAAGACTGTAACACCAACAACTGATTTCTATGCCGGGCAGACGCTAAGCAAACGAGCCTATAGATTACAAATATCTATAGACTCGTTTCATACTATTTATTCATTAATTGTTCTTTTAAACCTTTGCGCATTACTTCTAAAGTATACGGATCATTGTACCAATATACGTTAGAGTCCACTTTAATGACACGGTCGTTTTGAACGGCTGGTAAGTTCTTCCACATATCTGTTTGTTGGAATTCTGGTTCAGCACTATCTTTCGTTTGTGCACTTACAACAACATCTCCTGCGTACTTCGCAATTTCTTCTTTAGAGATTTCTGTCCAACCTTCTTTTTCAGTCGCTTTTTCTAATTCAGTTGGCATTGCTAAACCGAATGCTTGGTAGACAACTTCACTACCACGACCCCAGTTTTTACCGTATGCGTAGATTTTTTTGTCGAAGTCTTCAAAGATAGATACAGACACGTCTTCGCCAAGATGTTTTTTGATTTCTTTACCATCTTGTGCTGTTTTTTGTTCCCAATCTTCTTTCCATTTTTTCACTTCGTCTTCTTTACCAACGATTTGACCGAGTAATTCTTGTTGTTCTAAGTAGTTGTATTTACCGTAGTCAATCGCAAGTGTTGGTGCGATTTTCTTCAACTTCTTAACATTTTTATCAGTGTTATACGTTAAAATTAAATCTGGCTTCAACGTCGCCACTTTTTCTATATCTTCAGCGCCAACTTTTTTGACGTTTTTAAATTGTTTTGATAATACTGGGCTTTGATCAATACTTTCTACGACACCCGCAATATTGGCATCTAAATATTTAAGCCCCCCTGCATATGTTGGTGATAACACAACAATGCGTTTTGGATCTTTCGGAATATCCACTTTTTCCGAACCATCTGCTGTTTTTAACGAAATTGTTTGCATCTCGCTTTTTGATTTGTTGACTTCCCCATTTTGGCCACATGCTGCTAGCACAAAAACAAGTGCGATTAAAGATAAAAGTAACCTTTTCATTCATACATCTCCTAAGTTGTTAATTGATAATGATTATCATTATTATATTGTGTTTCAAGCTGAATTGCAAACCTTTTTTTATTTAAATTTAAAAATAAAAATACAGGTAACTAAACGTTTCTTCATCTAGTTACCTGTTCTATCATTATCTTTTTCGTTCATACCGTATTTGCGATTGAGGTCATGACTTTTAGGAAGCGTTCTGACCCATGTAAACAATACAATCGTTTGCATTGCTAACATAATGACTAAACCGATACGCACCCATAAAACATCGACCATCCAAATCGAGAAACCTACAACGATATACACACTAATCAGCAACTGTATCTTTTTACGCATTGTATAGCCTCGATATTTACGAAAGTCTTCTACATACGCCTGATAGACACGCGTTTTGACAAGCCATGCATGTAAGCGATCAGAGCTTTTGGCAAAACAAATGACGGCGACTAACAAAAAAGGTGTTGTTGGCAATAAAGGCAATACTGCCCCGGCAAATCCTAATAAAGTAAAGACGATACCGATAGGCACTAATAAAAACCGCATAGGCTATTATAACTTTCAATCCGAGAATAAAACAGAAAATATATTTTTAGGAAAGTTTTGGTATCACAAATGGTATCATCTGTCCCTGTGTTCTCTTACGATTGTCTTCTCTCTTCTAGTACGCCTAGTGCAATATTTGTATATGTCATATCTTCCATAGGCGGGTTGTGGAGCCCTGCACGCATGTCGCGATAATAGCGTTGTAACGGGCGATCCATTTCAAGGCTTTTCGCCCCAACAATGCGCATTGCTAGATCGACAACTTCTAAACCTTCATTCATTACAATGACTTTGCTCGCTGAAGTTTCGGCTGCAATATGATCATTTTCACCTAAATGTTGATACGCATGTGCCGTACTCCATAGCATATGGCGTGCTGTTAATAGCTTCGTCTCCATTTTACCTAAGTTTTGTTGAACAACTGGCAGGTCACTAATTGTGCCTTCAATACTGTTTGGACTGTGTGTCAAGCTAAAGTCAATCGCGTAGTCACGTGCTGCTTGTGCAATACCTAAGTACGTACTTGGAATATGCAGCAACCAACCGTTTTGAAACTTCGGACCTTCGCCTTTCAGTTCTACTAAATATTTTTCGTGAACTTTCACGTCATTTAAAATTAAATCATGACTCTCTGTCGCTCTCATGCCGATGACATTCCAGTTGTCCGCAACTTCTAAGCCTTCTGTCTCTTTCGGTATATAGAAGAAACCGACTTTTTCTTTTTCTGGTACATAAGCTGCCACGATGACATGTGTTAAGCCGCGACTCATAGATGTGAATGTTTTAACACCATTTAAAATGTACGAGTCACCGTCACGGTCTGCACGTGTACTCGGTCTGCCACCACGTGTTGGACTGCCTGTTTCCGCTTCACTCACAGCACGATTGATCAAGGCACCTTCTTTAACAGCTGCAGCAAATTCGTCTAACACCTCTTGATCCCAAAGTTGATGTTCAAAAAGCTCACCGACTAATCCAACATGCCAACCGATTGATAACGCTGTTGCACCATCAATAGAGCCTAATACGGTTTGTAAGACGACCATATCTTCAATCGTTGCACCTGCACCACCGTATGCTTTTGGTAACGTTAGTTGTGTATATCCTGAATCCACAAGCCACTGAATGTTCTCATACGGAAAGCGACTTTGTTCATCATTGGATTGTGCATATGACTGAAATTCTTCACGTTGTGCTTCTAGCTTTTGAATCCATTCTCGCTGAATGTCCGTTTGAATTAATACTGATCTCATGATTTTACTCAACACCTTTTATTCTTAGTTATTTACTCAACATTATAATATATTTTTCTAAGAATGCCTACACCTCTATCAAAAACCACACGATTGACACAATTAAGTATTAGAAAAAGCTGATAGATACACATATAAAACATGTGCGCCTATCAGCTTTTTTGGTTCACTAACTTTAACAATGTACGCATGAGACACTTACGTTAGAACAGCTTCTCAATTTTTTCAAACAATGCGTCCATTTTGCGGTATTGTGGTTTGCTTACTTCAACAATGACTGTACGTTCATCTTGTTCATTTCTTTTTTTCGATAAAAACCCTAGTTCTTTCAACTTTTGTAATGCTTTCGTAATGTAATACGGTTTGAATTCTGAAGCACGAATAATGTCTTTCACATTATACGATGGTCTACGACTGCCATGAATAAATGTCAAAATAAACAATTCTTCATACGTTAAGTTATACTCACGTTTGATCGTTGATTGTAAATACTTCGACGTATAGCTAATGACCATCAATTCCTTCATATCTTTAACTGCAAATTTTTCCATATAGTTTCCCCCCACACATGCATCTCTAAGTTAATTACAGATACATTAAATTTCACTACAAACTATATAAACTTATATGTTTAAATCTTTTGTAACTATATTTTAAAATTTATTCACTTCGTTAGCAATCTTTTCTCGTTTAGTTTTTCAATTTTTTTCGTCATCAAATTCACTTCACATTTAGTACATTTAGCGTTATAATTTCTAATTTTAGATGTGCACATGTGGGGCGGTGAAATGTCTTTGTGATACAAACAAAAGGTTAGAACATCTCTCGTCCTAACCTTCACTGATATAAATTATTTTTTTGATACAAGTGTATCTGCCAAGCTTAAGCCTGCAAGTTGTGCCACATCAATCGCATGTTGTGCACCTGCTTTACCGTGACCTGCTTGTAAATGTTTTGCAATCGCAACGCCCATAACACCTAATGTAATAACTGAGCCAAGTTGTGATAAGCGTTTGCTAAAAATGCTAAGGCCTAATAAGCCCGCTGCAGTTGCTTCAGCAGCCCCTACAACTTTGACTAATTCTGGTTGTAAATTAAATTGTTCAAATGCTTGTATCATGCCTTCGTCACCTTTTAACTTCGGTTTTGCCGCATCAAACATTTCTTTCGCTACTTTTAAATTTGTTGCATATCTTGTAATCATACTATTTCTCTCCTTTATTTATCTGCAAAGTATTCGTCAACAATCGGTTTGACTTTTTCTCCTAATAAACGGATTGCATTCATTGTACGTTCATGTGGCATAGAACCTATTGGTAAATGCATCATAAAACGTGTAATCCCTAATGCTTCTACGGTATCAATAATCTTTTGTGCGACTGTTTCCGGGCTACCTACGTACATTGCACCGTTTGGACCTACTTCTCTTTGATAATGTTCCATCGTAAATTCAGGCCAACCACGTTCTTTTGCTAAAACATTGTGATGTTGTTCAGTTGGACGATAGAATTCGCGTTGTGCTTGTTCGTCTGTATCCGCAATGTAACCCCAAGAATGTGAAGCCACTTGGATTTGACTTGCATCATGACCTTCAGACTCTGCTGCTGCTCTGTACATCGCAACATTTCTTGCAAAGCGTTTTGGGTTACCACCGATAATCGCGTAAACGATCGGTAAACCGAGACGTCCAGCTTTAATTGAAGACTCCGGTGTTCCACCAGTTGCCAACCAAATCGGTAGTTCTTTTTGTACCGCTCTAGGGTAGACGCCTAAACCATTGATGCTTGGTCTTAATTGACCTTCCCAATGTACAATCTCATGCTTATTAATCGTCATCAATAAATCTAACTTCTCATCAAAAAGTTGTTGATAATGATCCAAATCATAACCAAAAAGTGGAAAAGATTCAATAAATGAGCCTCGTCCTGCCATAATTTCTGCACGTCCATTAGATAAACCGTCTAATGTTGCATATTGTTGATAGACACGTACAGGATCATCTGATGACAATACCGTCACTGCTGATGATAATTTAATGTTTTTTGTTAAAGGCGCTGCCGCTGCAAGCACTGTGCCTGGATCTGATACCGCATAATCTACACGATGATGTTCGCCTAATCCATAAATGTCTAATCCTACTTCGTCCGCAAGTTTAATTTCTTCAACAATGTTGCGAATACGTTCTCCATTAGATAATGGTGCTGTATGCCCATTTTCTGTATAAATTTCTTGATTGTCTGCAAATGATGTTAAACCGATTTCTACTCTCATTTTACCGACCCTCACTTTCTTGTATAATTTTTATACTTGAATTATAACGCTACTTTTTATACTTGTCAACACACCTTGTTTGACGTGCTTCGCCCTAATAAAAAAGGGGGACACAACTAAATGCCCACCCTTTCTACCGATTATGCACCGGCATATTTATTGATTTGTTGTTGTACGTAATCTATAAAAGCCGTGATGTCGCCATTTTGAATATTGCGCATTGCAACTTTGCCGACTTCAAATCCCATCCATAGGACATCGTCTTCTAATACGATACTTGAAATTTCGTTGTATGGGATATTGCGGTAATAAAATTGACCGTTCATATCGACATTCATAATTAAACGTTCATTCGTCGCAATATAGGCGCCTTCAAACTCACGTTGACCGTTCACTGTATATTCAATACGACCTAACACAGCAGGCCCTACTTTTTCAGTTGGAAATAAGTCTTCTGGATTGACTCTATCTAAAATCATACCATCTCTCCTTTGGTTTATATGTCTCATTAATACGAAATTAAACCGATATTTTCACGACCTAAATAATCAATTGTTAAGCCTTCATTGTAAAGATCACGATCTAATATCGTTGAAGCAATTGTAATAATCGCATCAATGTTCGGTGTTGGGACACCAATTTCACGTCCTAGACTAGACCATAGCACTAAACCGTACGCAATATCTTCTGTTAAATAACGATTATTCACTTTATGCGGCCCCGGAATTTGTGAAAATACAGGACTATGGTTAAAAATTTTGTTCAATGGCTCATCTTCCATTTCACGTTCTAAATAGCCACGCTCAATACGCGCTTCTTTGGCCGTTTCAAGTTCAAAGCCAAGTTTACGCCCTAACGATAAACGTTCTTGTTCAACTGCATGTAACAGACGTACTGTATGTTTTGTGATCCCCTCTTTATACAGCGCAAAATGATCGCTGTAATCGATACGTCCTACGTTCAATAACACTGGCCCCGGATGTACTTCAGGGTTCCCATTTTCAAGGTTTGTTCGCCATAGTGATTCTTCTTTCACAATATATGGATACAATTGTTCAACTTTGTTAAATGCATCGACTAAATCTTTCGGATCGAATGTTGAGAAATACACTTTGCGTACTTTTAATGATAAATCAACTCTTGCTGATTCAAAGTCAACACGTGTCCCGTACGTTAGCGTATTCGCTTCTGCAAAAACAGGACGTGTATCAAGCTGATATTCATTCAATACTTTAATAAAACGTGCTGAACCCATCGCAGCTGCCATATTAAAGAAGACAATTTGATCTTCTTTTAAATGATGTGCCATTAATTCAGCATAATATTCAATAAATGATGATGGAATAACCAGCATGACTACTTCCGCACCATCTAGCACGTATTCCATATTGTCACTAATCGCAGTGAACTCTACAAAGCTTTCTTTCCCTTCATTGTTATAATGAAAGCCGCCTTGCGCGAGTGCTTTATCAAACTTATTAATCGACTGATTACGACAATACAATTTAACGTCATGTCCTTGATCTACCATATCAATCGCTGCTGTCACAGCGCCGTTCCCTGAACCTACAACTGCTATTTTCATATATACCCTTCTTTCTCTTTATAAAGTCATCTCATGCGCTATCAAGGGAGCGGGACAGAAAGCTCATTTTTACAAAAAGCTTTCGTCGTCCCGCCCCGGCAAGGGTGACTAGAAGTTTTACAGTAGCTGATTGCTATGTGACTACACTTTTCAAGTTTGTCACATAGCTAATCAGCCTTGTAGGGGCACTACAACGAAACTAAGGTTTCTGTAGTGCTCCCAAATTTGTTTAAAACGTATTTTCACTTCAGACACCTACTGCCAACTAGTGCTTTTCCCTAATTATTTGGAATGATTTTTCTTATGTGCCACCCCCGTACCAAATTGTACTATAAAATGGAATGCTTTTATCGTGTTATATAGTTGTTTATTACCCTATTTAGTGATAGATATATCATATATTTCACTTTCTTATCATTCTTCTGTAAACTATAGGGGAAGATAATCAAAACACATCGCACAAGGAGGTGTCAATATGGACACATCAAATCCAACATCACAACCTGTCTATCCACTCCAACCATCAGATGATGAACGTCTTATGGCCGTACTTATTTATGTCACAGGCTTGTTCACAACATTTATCGGTCCACTCATTATTTGGTTACTTAAGCGGGATGATTCGCGTTTCGTGGATATAGCCGGTAAAAACTACATTAATTTCATCTTATCTTATATGATATGGAGTGCAATCGGACTTGTCACATTACTATTACTCATTGGTTTTGTCATCTTACCAGTTCTCACACTTTTATCTTTTATTTTCCATATCGTAGCAATTGTTAAAGCGTACAAAGGAGAAGACTATTTAATCCCATTGTCTATTCGCTTTTTCTCATAATTTCATCAAAACATGCATACAATAGCGGCATTATTTGTGACCGTTATTGTATTTTTTGTGTTTTATGGCGAGATGACAGTCTATCGACCAAATTTGTTTTGGCTTTACGATCCTCAACCGCATCTTACATATGATATACGCTTCATGCCTTGTATTCTGATGTGTCGTTTTCTATACTTAAAGGGAAAGGTGGGATTATACGATGAAAAAAGTATTTGTAGCAGGCCCTATTCCAGAAGCAGGCCTTGAATTATTAGAAGCACACTTTGAAGTAGAAGTGTATGACGGTAAAGGCATCATTGACAAAGAAACATTGAAACAAGGGGTATCTGATGCATTCGGACTTGTAAGCTTACTATCAACAGAAGTAGATAAAGAAGTGATTGATAGTGCGAACAACCTTGAGTTTATCGCTAACTACGGTGCAGGCTTTAATAATGTGGATGTCGACTATGCGAAAGAAAAAGGCATTTTCGTTTCTAACACGCCAAAAGCTTCTACTAACGCAACAGCTGAACTGACAATGGGTATTTTATTAGCTGTGGCACGTCGTATTCCTGAAGGGGACCAACTCATGCGTCATGAAGGTTTTGATGGCTGGGCACCACTCTTCTTCAGAGGACGTGAAGTATCTGGTAAAACAATCGGTATTATTGGCTTAGGTGAAATCGGTAGTGCCGTTGCACGTCGTGCTAAAGGTTTCGACATGTCTATTATGTATACAGGTCCAAATCGTAAAGAAGCACGTGAACAAGAGTTAGGTGGTGCAACGTACGTTGATTTAGAAACGCTTTTAAAAGAGGCTGACTTTGTCGTGATTAATGCTGCGTATAGTCCAGCATTACACCATATGATTGGTGCCGAACAACTCGCATTGATGAAACCTACTGCTTATTTAGTCAATGCTGCACGTGGTCCGATTGTACATGAAGAAGCGCTACTTGAAGCGTTACAAAACAACACAATCGAAGGTGCAGCGCTTGATGTGTATGAGTTTGAGCCGAAGATTACAGAAGGACTTAAATCACTTAACAATGTTGTCATTACACCACATATCGGTAATGCGACATATGAAGCACGTGATATGATGGCGAAAATCGTTGCGCAAAATTTAATCAAGCAAGCACAAGGTGAAACACCTGACTATATCGTGAATCAATAAATGGAAGTATAAAAGAAGACGTGATAGTGGCTCGAATGGCTGCTATCACGTCTTTCGTCTGTTTATTCACTTTTCGTTTTGTATAAAAACTTCAACTGGCGTGCAACGATCCGAACTGGCAGCTTACGCGCAAAACGATTGCGCAATGCCATACTTATACGCCCTTCTTTCTGCGCAATACGCCCAATTTTACGTGAGCGCTTAATTACCTTGGCAGTATGTTTCACACGGAGCTTGTCATAGCGCTTCAGTGCGGCAGCCATTGTGTCATACTTCGCCAATACATTGGCAAGTACAATCGCGTCTTCCATCGCTTGACCTGCACCTTGTCCCATATTAGGTGTCGTTGCATGGGCTGCATCACCGAGCAATACGATACGCTGTTCATACACAAAAGTTTTAAGCGGTTTTAAATCATAAATATCATGATGTAAAATCTCGGTCTCAGGCTGTTGATCCAACACTTGGCGTACTGGTTCTGGATATTGGTTAAAATACGCTTGTAAATACGGTTTATTAAAGCGTTTGAATTGTAAATCATCCGCTTTAGCGTTGATTGCTGCAAACCAATACGCACCACCGTTTAATAATGGTACAATACCGAAACGTCCTTTACTTCCCCAATACTCATCAGCAACTGCTCCAAGTTCAGGCACACTCGTTACCATTCCTCTGAAACATGTATAACCTTGGTACTGTACTTTTGCTTTCGGATTGACTGTCTGACGCACGACTGAATGAATACCATCTGCACCGACGACTAAATCAAAAGTTTGACTCGCTTGTTGGCGAAAATGAATACGCGCCATAGATTCACTCGCTTCCACAGACGTCACTTCATGATTAAAATGCAACATTTCATCTGTTACATAACTCGCAATCGTATCTACTAGTGTTTGGCGTAATACCGTCACATTCGTCGTTTTCTTATCAAATGGTACTTCACACAACACACGCCCTTGCGCGTCTAACATACGCGTCGTTTCTAATAAATGCCCAACATTTTTAATACCTTTTGCAAGGTCTCGATCGCCTAACTTATCTATGACGTTGCCACCGATACCAATACCCGCACCGACCTCTTTAATCGCTGCTTGCTGCTCAAAAATATGTACGTCATGTTGTTGTTCACGCAATAATGCCGCCAATGTTAATCCACCGATACCAGCACCAACAATCCCTATTTTCATCTCATTCACCTCTTCTATTCAAATCATCTCACGAGTCGGACAGAAAATTGCCTCCCCATAGCCTTTACATATCATTTTTTGACATAATAATCTTTATGCACGTTTGCTTTTTTAATGCCATATTGTTGGTAATAATGGTCCATTTGTTCAGCAATTTTCATCGCCCAATCAATGTCACTTGCGTATTGGTTCGTCCCCGGTTCTTGAGGATTCCAACGCATTTGATACAGTGATAACTGATCATTTTCAAAATATTGCTGTCTGACAAATGCACCACCGCCTACAATTGCTTTGTTTGGCGTCGTCCATTTTGCCTTTGTCGCATAACTTGTCCCCGTTTTTACTGCATCTTCATCAAAAGCACCAACACCAAAAAAGTTATAATAACGCTGTTTGCCTTTTTGAATCCCTTTTGCAAGCTCAGACTGTCCTTGTGCGGTTTCAAGTTGCGCGTGACTCACTAAATAAATCACATTGACGTCATAGCGGTCTTGCGCTTCGAGAAATGTCTTGCCACGTCCTTCAAGAATCCCTTTTCCTTTTAACATCTCATTGACTTCTGCTTCAGACATTTTGACCGGTTCTGATAAATCCATATACATCAGATCAGAATCGCTATGTTGTATGCGCATTTTACGCTTCACATCTTCATGAGAGGCTTCTACAAAGCCCGCTTCATCCGACTTGGTATGTAACACACCGTCTTGAAGTTGTCGTTCATATGCTTCTTCAAAGGTGTATACCTTCTGTTTTTTGAACAGTGATGTTTCATTTACAATCAGCAATCCGCAAAACACGACAAGTATCACCCCTACAAAGAAGACTGATGGGTGTGACTTCAACCATTGCTTCATATACAAACCTCTCTTTTTCTATTAATTACTTGAAATAATGCCAAATCATAAATGCGACGAATAAAATGACAATCGCATAGACGATATTCGCAATACGTCTCAGTTTTGGTCTTCCTTTGAATAGCATGTTAAATAAAACAATCGTGATTGTCAAAGTTACTAAAAAGCATGCCAATCCCCATGCTGGTCCGACTAACACCAGCAGAACAATACCTGCCACGAGTATAATATTCGATATGACTGCTAGTAACAATATTTTATGTTCGTGATGCACAGAATCCCTCCTTCTCAACACTTTATATTTTAGCACGATTTGTGTTGTGCTGTATTCTTCCAATCAACAGAAATTATCGCATACAAAAGGAGTCGCCGCAGCCACTCCTTTTGCCTTTGTTATTCAATTATCTCGACATACCTTTTAACATATTTAAGAAGTACGTTAAGCTTTGATTCATTTCATCATCTTTCAAGACACCCATCAAACCTCTAATAGACGTGCGTGCATTCGGGTTTGCTTGGTTCGCAACATGAATGCCTTTATTGACTTTGTTGAGTAAAACACGTAGTTCATCTGTATCAAGGTCACCTAAAATAAAGACCATTTGACCAATGTTGTGTAAAAAGCCTGCATATTGATCTTTGTTGATCTCTGTCACTAACTTTTCAGTGATGACACCACGTTGTTTCACCGCACCATTCAGCGCATCTAAAATTTTAGCATCATCTAAGTTTTTCACAAGATCAATGACTTTTAAAATACTGTCTTTATTTTCGGCAATTTTATCCGTCACTTCTGCAATGCTCTCTGCTTTAATCTCTGCTTCCGACTTTTCAATACGTTTGATTTTCGTGATTCTCTCTGCCATTATTTCATCACCTGATCCCCTGGGAAAACATAGTCTGGACGCTCCCATTTTTTGTCCACGCGCACACTATATTGCGGGTTGCGCTTTTTGTTACGGAAGTTTGTTGGATTCAACGGTGACTTACCACGTTTACTCAACACTTCCATACGACAACATGTCGCTTTATATGCTGGTGTATGTGTTTCTGGATCTGTCAAACTGTTTGTTAAATAGTTAATGGCACCTTCAGCATTATCATTCAACGGCATATAAATTTGTTTACCTTTTACACGGTCTGTAATATGCACGTGTCCTGTCGCTTCACCCGTTTCAGAAATCAACTTAACGGCTGCCCCTTCGTGAATACCACGATCTTCGGCAAGCTCTGGTGAGATTTCAATAAACGTCGTTGGCATTTTGTATTGAAGACCTGGTACTTTATACGTCATGTTCCCTTCATGGAAATGCTCTAACAGACGACCATTGTTGAAATGTAGGTCATATGTTTCATTCGTTTTGTAGAAGTTATTAAAGTCTAAAGCAAATAACTTCGCTTTACCATTATCGAAATTGAAACCTTCTGTAAAGAGTAACGGCGTATCTGTACCGTCAGCATTTACTGGCCATTGCAAGCTATTGTAGCCTTCTAATCTATGGTATTTCACACCTGCAAACATCGGCGTTAAGTCAGATGCTTCATCCATGATTTCTGAAGGATGTGTGTAGCCCCAATCATAACCCATTTCTTTCGCAATCATTTGTGTGATTTGCCAGTCAGGTTTTGAATCACCTAATGGCTCTAACACTTGATATAAGCGTTGGAAACGACGTTCTGTGTTCGTGAATGTACCGTCTTTTTCAAGTGATGGTGACGCAGGTAACACCACATCTGCATACTCTGCTGTAAATGTTAAGAACTCGTCTTGTACAACTAAGAAGTCTACTTTTTCTAACGCAGCTTGTACATAGTTAATGTTAGAGTCCGTAATACCTGTATCTTCACCTAAAATGAACATACTATGCACATCGCCAGCATGGATATGATCCATCATTTGGTGGTTGTCATAGCCCGGTTCTTTCGGCAATTCAACGCCCCAAGCTTTTTCAAACCAACCGCGTGCTTCATCATCTTGTACACCAAGGTAACCCGGTAATTTGTCAGGCATACTACCAAAGTCAGAGCAACCTTGTACGTTGTTGTGACCACGTAATGGATAAGAACCTGCACCCGGTTTCATGTAGTTACCAGTGACTAATAATAAGTTAGAAATAGCTGTACTTGTATCAGAACCTGTTTCTTGCTGTGTCACACCCATTGCCCAGCAGATAGATACGCTATTCACACTTGCAATGTCATGCGCCAATTTCACAAGGCGGTCTTGTGGAATACCTGTTGTTTCTTCTGCAAATGCCATTGTGTATGGCTCGAGCGATGCATAATATTCATCAAAATGGTCGACCCACTGATCAATAAATGCACGGTCATGTAATTCATTATCAATAATATATTTCGTTACAGCTGACAACCATACTAAGTCCGTACCTGGATATGGTTGGAAAAATTCATCTGCACGCTGTGCCATTTCATGTTTACGAATATCGAATACATAGAGCTTTTGTCCAAATAACTTATGCGCACGTTTAATACGTGATGCAATAACTGGGTGTGCTTCCGCTGTATTCGTACCAATTGTAATAACCATTTCTGCACTGCCGATGTCATCAATAGAACCTGAGTCCCCACCGTGTCCGACTGTGCGGAATAAACCTTTCGTCGCCGGTGCTTGGCAATAACGTGAACAGTTATCAATATTGTTCGTACCGATAACTTGACGCGCTAATTTTTGCATTAAGTAAGACTCTTCGTTCGTCGCTTTTGAAGACGAAATAAACGTCAATGCAGATGGACCATACTGATCTTTAATCTCTTGCATGCGTTTCGCAACGTACGGAATCGCTTCATCCCATTCAACTTCTTCAAATTGACCGTTGCGACGAATTAATGGTTTTGTCAGACGTTCTTCAGAATTCACATAATCCCAACCGAACTTCCCTTTCACACATGTTGAAATTTTGTTCGCTGGTGAGTCATGCGACGGTTGGACTTTTAAGATTTCGCGATCTTTCGTCCATACTTCAAAGCTACAGCCGACACCACAGTACGTACAAACTGTTTTTGTCTTTTTAATACGTTCTTCACGCATTGCCGCTTCTGAGTCTGAAATTGCAAATAACGGGCCGTAACCAGTTTCTGCTTTCTTCGTTAAATCAATCATTGACGCCAATGATCCTGGTTCAATGTCTGTCATATAACCAGCATTACCGACCATATTGTTTTCCATCATTGCATTACAAGGACAAACAGTCGAACATTGTCCACAGCCAACACATGATGACTCATTGATTGCAACGTCATTATCCCAAATTACGCGAGGTTGGTCGCGGTCCCAGTCGATAGATAACGTTTCGTTCACTTGGACGTCTTGACACACTTCGACACAACGTCCACATAAAATACATTGGTTCGGATCATAACGATAAAATGGTCCGAAATCCACTTCATACGGTTTCGGTTTGTACTCGTACGTTTGGTGTTCTAAGCCCCATTGATCCATAGTATTGTGAATTTCACAGTTACCATTATTATAATCACACACTGTACAATACAGTTGGTGCTTTTCTAAAATACGATCTAACGCTTCCTTTTGACTCGCTTGTACGTGGTCGTTTTGTGTGTTAACCACCATAGGTCGATCAACGACTGTGCTACACGCACGTTCAATCTTGCCATCAATTTCAACCGCACATGTATCACATGTTTCTATTGGCCCTAATGATTCGTTGTAGCAAATAGAAGGTACAAACGTTTGTTGTGCTTTAATAAAATGGAGTAAATTCGTGCCCGGTTCGACAAGATACTCTTTACCATCTAGTGTTAAAACAAGATGTTCTTGCATAATATCCCCTCCTACAAATTATCTAAGATGCCCCCACATGCTTAGTAATTCTATTTTAACCCTTTTACTCATAAATGTTAAGATTTCTAAAAATTTCACAATTTGATAGCACAATCTCCTCATAAAAGTGGTTGGACATAGTAAAAATTGGGGTGTAGTAGTAAATATTTGAAGGGACTGGGACATAGGAAATCGTCTAAAATGAATAAATAAAAATCTGTGAATGGCAGTCGACATCTGAAAGGAAAAATGGGTTTTAACAAACTCTGACGCTCTACAAAAACCTTAGCAATTCACATTGGTTTCGATGGCTCGCGCAAAAAAGGAAACGCCCTAACATAAGCGGCATTTTTCAATGTCCGCTTCGTTAGGACGCTTAGAATCAATACTTCTATTTTGTTTTAAAATTGCATATTACAATCCAAGGTTCGCACGTAATTCTTGTGTTATTTGTGCCAAGCTATTGCTATCTGGTACGAAATAATACACACCGTCATCTTGTATGCCACCTGAACCTTCTAGTTGATGGCGATTCACATGCTCATTAGCGTCTGAATAGTTACTACGAATCGTATTCAGCTCTGACAAACTCAAGTCTGTTGTGACATTGTCTCCAAGCTGATCTATCAAGCTATTGAAGTTTGTTAATGACGACACGCTCGTTAACTTGTTCATAAGACCTTGTAAAACTAACTGTTGACGCTCTTGACGACCAAAGTCACCACCCGCACCGTCTTCTTTTCTACTACGGATAAAGGCCATCGCTGTTTCACCGTCTAAATGTGCTTTCACGCCTCGTTCAAAGTCATGTCCTTCTGCGCTAAATGTCGCATTGCTCACAACATCAATACCACCGACTGTATCAATTGTATCTTGCAAGCCGTCCATATTGACCGTTGCATAATGGTCCACTGGTACATCCATTAACTTTTCAAGTGTTTTAACCGCCATATCTGCCCCACCATAGGCATATGCATGGTTAATTTTTTCAATTGTACCACGTCCAACAATCTCTGTTTGTGTATCACGTGGAATGCTTACCATTTCCGTCGTCTTCTTATCAGGATTAATCGACAGTAACATAATCGTGTCACTGCGTTCACCGCCACCTGCACTTGCGCGTTCTGCATTGGAATCGACACCGAATAGCGCAATCGTGAATGGCTCTCCTTTATCTAAATCGACTGTCCCTGATCTCAACTCTGAATGTTCACGATTCAGTGGATTGTGAATCGCACCGCCTACAGCAAACAACTTATACGCTAAATATGCGACTGCAATGATTGCTAAGATGAACAACACTGCGATAATGCGTAACATCCATTTAATCACAGGATTTTTTTGTTTTTTAGACCGTGTGTATGTCAAAATACTCACTCCATTTCAATTCTAAATCTATTACTAAAATTATATAATTTTTCTATCATTAGGTTGATTATAGCGTACCAACGAAAATTGACAATCCGTCCTTAGTCGCACTGTCTATTTTTCGTAACCGCCTTTTTGTAGTAGAATTTCTAACGTTTGTTCGTAGCAGCCTGGATTACTAATAATAAAAGGACCGCCGTGAATAAAGTCAATCGGTTCTTGATGGAAATTCGTCATCTTTAAGCCGAGCATTTCAGCAAATAAAAACTGTGCGCCGATGTCCCACGGTTTTGCATTCGTATGAATATGCATACCAAATTGACCGGTAAAGACTTTGGCAGAGTCTAACCCACATGCCCCAATTAGACGATAACCGAAAGATGCATCCAATAAATCATGCATTGTTTCATCATTCAACACTTTATTGTTAAAAGAAATCATACTGTCTTTTAGCGCCATTATTGGTGGAGGTGACAGCAATGTGCCATTCAAATAAACACCTTCCCCTTTAATCGCCTGAAATAGCTTTTGGCGTGGGTAATCATAAATGTAAGAAAGTACAGGTTCGCCATTATAGAACAACGCCAAAATAATACAGAAATCATCTTGTTGTTTTACTAGGTTCGCTGTCCCATCAATCGGGTCAAGCACCCATGTATAGCCTTCACGTAATTTTTCTGTATCATGATGTGCTTCTTCTCCATATAGTTGATGTTCTGGAAATTGCGCTGTTAGCAACTGTTCAAAACTTTGTTCAATTGACTTGTCGACATTGGTTACTAAATCAAAGCGACTTGTCTTCGTTTGTAAATCCATATCTGCTAACATCTTCGGTACCTCTTGCTTCATTTGCATCAACCATTGTACAACGTGTTGATCTATCTGTTTAAGTTGTTCAGTCATCACTATCGTTTTCACCTCTTCTATGTCGTTTTAACATTATGCTTCTTTTAAATATAATTGATAATTATCTAACGTAATATCTTGTGTCTGGATAGACTTGTAAAAAGAATATGAAATATCATTAATTTCAGCAATATCCACAACTTTTGTATAGCCACCACCGATATGATACACAACCACTTGCCAATTGCCCTTTTCACAAAGCAAGCCGATAAATACAACATTTTCAACAAAAGGATGCTGTGGTGTCATCTGCTGATATTCAAGCGCCATGACTTTACGTTCATGACAATATACCAAAATCGCCGAAAACAATCTTGGCAGCACAGTTTGTGTATTTGGTGCAATGCGAATATATTGATCGATGTGCTGTATATTTTGTCTTAATGTCACATTGGGATGTTTCAGTAACTTTTCAACAATCGTCGCAATCTCTTGATGATACGGGAGCGTCGATAACGATAAACTTTCATTCAGCACCAGATACAACGCTTGCATCTCATCATCTGAGAACGTCAACGCATTTTGATTCATCTCTAATTGCATACGATAGCCCCCTTTTTGCCCCATATGCGTTTGCAAATGCACACCTTTCGATTCAAGCTCTTGAATATCTCTTAAAATCGTGCGTTTCGATACGCCTAACTGCTTAGCAAGTTCTGTAGCCGTTACATGCTTAAGCTGCTGAATCAGTTTTTGTTGTCTTTGTTCTTTTTTCATTTACATCACCCCATTGTCATGTCTCTTTTATTATAGCATGGTAACGTTCACACACGACAATAGATTCTTAACTACCTAAAAGTGTAAAAGTTACCAAAAATATTTCGAGAAACCGCTTACATTTTCTGGTGAACTATGCTATTATTTTACTTAGCTACTAGAGGGGGATGGGTACGAACACATCTTTCAAATGAGGGGTAACTATTTCGTCAATAGTAAAGTTTGAAACATGATATGTTGTACTTGTTCTATACTAGATTGAACATCTTCAATATTTATTACTTACTTTCCTTTCTATCCGGACAATGCACATGCATCGTCCGGTTTTTATTTACTTTCTTCCACACACATTTCATCCAGCTATACGCCATAAAACAGACTGAACATCATTGAAATAAAGTTATTTAGCATATGTAATGCAATCGCCACACCGAGGTTGCGCCCGCTTTTTAAGTACACCCATACCATTGGAATTGCGAGTATCAAGTAATCAATGATTTCAAACGGTGATGTCGCATATATAACGTGAATGCCGGCAAATGCAAATGCTGAAATAACACCCATCACATAAAAGTTAAACTTCTTGCCAAGTTCGCCAATTAACAAGTGACGAAATAGTATTTCTTCGACAATCGGCGCTAAAACAACGATGAGTAAGAAGTTGAATGGCAATAAAACATTCCATTCTAAAGATTCTTCAATCGCCATTTCATTTTGTGTCGTGCCGTACTGATATTGTTCAGGTATAAATTGCATAAGATAACCGTATAACTCTGTCGCCACGGTCATGACGATATATGCAAGGATAATCCATAACCAGTTTCGTTGGATCCCTTGCAAACCTAATCGAAAGCGCTCAGGCATCGTACGTGCATGCATAAACCAAAAAACGATAATTAATAAAATATCAGATGCCGTTTCGGAAAGGACTTCCATCACTTCATAATATTGAACCTCTGTTGCCCAGTCCGGTACATTGACATTCATTATCAACAATAAAGCTGATAGTATTATAATCACAAAGCCCATTAATAATGGTCCAATAATATACATGGGGATTGTCCAAAAATCACGCCATGCAATATCACTCCATTTATACTTCGACATATATTTCCTCCTCTATGTAGCCATTGCTTCTTTTTATCGCAACTTCCATTCAAATGCATCACTCACTAAGTTAAAACGATGCTTTACAACATTATATACTAAAAAGGATGATAACTATGCATTCAACTAAAAAATTGACGCTCACACGCGCATGTGCCAATTTGAAAAACCTCTTAATACTTGTCGATCATTATGATTTATCACGCGCACGCAAAAACCCTGATGTTGAAACACCACTCAAAGCCCTTGAAGAACAAGTCGCTGTCTATTTCACCGAACTCACGCATCCAGATGCACTTCCTACATTCCCTTTTCAAAATTATGATGTCTATTATGCGTGTTTAGACAATCTATACCATAATCCCCTCACACACGTCGACATCGGCAATCAAGAACAAGTGAACAGTGGCTACCTTGCTGTTATTTTCCGTGCACTCCACCACTTACAAGCCTTTTCACTATAAAACCACATAAAAACACACCTTGTCGAATGATGGGACATATCCGCTACTTGCGGTACGTCACTCATGACAAGGTGTGTTATTTTTATAACTTCAATTCTTCTTTATCAAGCTTGTGATAACCACGCATGAAGAAGAAGAGGCCCATAAATCCTAAGAATAAGAAACCAATAATAACAGAAACACGTGTTTCGCCGTTAATTAACATACCTAACAATACTAACACTAAAAATGCAATTGTTAAGTAGTTTGAAAACGGTGCGAATGGCATTTTGAAAGGATGTGTTTCAACTTTCTCTGGGAATTTTTTACGGAATTGAATATGGCTGAATAAAATCATAAACCATGGAATCATCCCCGGTAAAATTGACGCACTGTATACATAAACGAAAATACTTTCTGATCCTTCAATGATTAAAGGTAAGATCACGTTTAAGATAACACCGATAAAAATACCGATAGACACTGCTAATACTGTGTAGAATGGCACCCCGTTGCGCATGACTTTCGTGAAGATTTTTGGCAACTGCCCGTGTTGTGCCAATGTAAAAATCATACGACTTGAACTAAAGATACCTGAGTTACATCCAGACATTGCTGCTGTGATAACAACAAAGTTGATTAAACCAGCTGCAATTGTAATACCGACTTTCGCAAATGTTGCAACGAACGGTGAACCAAGATCGTGTAATTCGTTCCATGGATATACTGTAACGATAACGAAAATTGCACCGATGTAGAAAATTAAAATACGCCAAATAACACCATTAACTGCCTTTTTGATGTTCTTTTGAGGATCTTTTGTTTCACCTGCTGTAATACCGATCAGTTCAACACCCTGATATGAACCGATAACGATAGATAAAGCGAAGAAAAAGCCTAACCAACCATTTGGTAGAAAACCACCATGTTCAGTTAAGTTGCTGAGTCCGATTGGTACGCCTCCGTTCCCTAGACCGAAAAAGATCAATCCGAAACCAGCAATAATCATCAAAATAATTGTTACGATTTTAATCATTGCAAACCAAAATTCGAATTCTCCAAATGCTTTAACTGATATTGCATTGGCTGCTGTTAAAATGACGATAACGAGGATACCCGGAATCCACGATGGCAACTCTGGCCACCAGAACTTCATGTATTCGCCTACCGCAATAACTTCTGACATCCCAACAACAATCCATTGGAAAATGTTTGCCCAAGCAGTAATGTAACCAGCAACAGGATGTAAATAGTCTGTTGCATAGTTTGCGAACGATCCTGTTGTAGGATATAGATAGACCATTTCACCCATCGCACGCATGACTAAAAATAAAAAGATACCTGCCAATAAATAGGCAAAAATAACAGAAGGTCCAGTCCAAGCGATCGTACTCGATGCCCCCATAAACAAACCAACACCGATTGTACCTCCGAGCGCGATCATTTGAATCTGACGAGAGCTCAGCCCTCTTTGTAATTGATTATCTTCCATGACAACCCACCATCTCCTTATATAACCCCTAATATTAGAAGTATGTAAACTTTTCTCCGTTATTATACTATATTTCACTAATAATTAAAGGAAAATTTTAAATTGCAAGTTAATTATCTGATAACAACTTTTCATTGCTTTTACGTGTCGTTAATTTGTGTGCGTTGTCACCCTTTAAGTATATTTTTTATTTCATAATATATCACAAAACACAATAAGTAGAAACACCGATATGATACGATTTCCCTCTCTATTTTTTGTATTTTCTCCCCTAAAGAAATATCTTAATATGATGTTACTTTTTTAAATTAAAAAATCATTGCCAATTCACGAAGAAATAGCTTCGTTAAAAATTATTCATCTGCACATAAATAAAATGTCATTGTTTTGACACAAAACATTATGTGAAGATATTCACATTAACGTTGCAAAGCGTTATACTAGTCTCTATTATATAAATGAAAGGAACCGTGTCTTATGAATGATACAAATATAAAATGGGATACGATTTTCTACGGTCGTAAATGGGTCTCTAATATTATCGAGACCATCCAGAAGAAAGATGTACTTCACAGTTTTTATCTCAAGCGCTATTTAATGCGCGCGATGATGGCAGGTTTTATTATTAGCATTATTTCCGTTTTTGTACTGATGGTTAAAACAACCTTTGCCCCAGATGTGCCATTAGGCGTTGTCAATATGATTGGCTCGATTACATTTAGTTTTGCACTCGTCCTTATTTTATTTACCAACTCAGAACTTCTCACCAGTAACTTTATGTACTTCACAGTAGGGCTTTATTACCACCTCATTCGTCCAATGCGCGTATTAAACATTTTTCTACTTTGCTTTTTCGGCAACATCGCAGGTGCATTTATCTTCTTTGCAATCCTTCGTTGTAGCGATGTCATGTCACCAGATATGATTGCATTGTTAGATCAAATGGTACAGACAAAAACGATCACTTATGATTTCCAAAATATACTCGTACGTGCTATTTTTGCCAACTTCTTTATCAACATTGCACTCGTTATCGCCATGCAAATAGAAGATGTTTTTGCCAAAATGTTTGTCATGATGTTCGGTGTGACGATCTTCGCTTTTATGGGCTTTGAACATGTCGTTTATAACGCAACGCTCTTTGTCGGTCAGCTGTTTTATGATATGCCAAGCTTGAATATGTTAGGTGTTCTCAAAAACATTGTCGCTGCTTTTATCGGTAACTACATTGGTGGCGGTCTTATTATCGGGCTGTTCTACGCTTATTTAAACGATCATGGTCAATTCCAAACAATTAAAAATGTGAAAAAATCTCAGAAGAAACTTGCTAAGTAGTTTGTCGGTGCTTATGGTATACTGGCTATAATTATTTGATACATGGAGGCCAGTATGGAACGCACGCAATGGTATAAAGGTTTGATTATTTCATTATTTCTAGGCATCATCTTTTTTGTCGTTAATTTCATGTCACATACAGCACCTGTCAGTACCATTATTTTTAAATCGGTACTTGTCGCATTGACATTCGGTGTCCTTTACACACTCACTTTTACACTGCTTGCCTCTGAGCAACGTCGTATACAGTACGGTGCCCCACTCGTTATTGGTGTTGCACTCGGGGCTTTAGTCGGCATGAAAGTCGAGCAGCCCATCATTTGTACTTTGATTGGTATTGTCGTTGCATTACTGATTGGCTACGTGTATGGTCGAATTAAAGGAGGACGCTAATATGACAACATTCGGTATCATTTTAATTGTGCTATTACTGATTAGTGTGATCCCCAATTTCTATATGCTGTACAAATCGAAAAAAGAAGGCATTGAAAATCCTCGTGCCAAATTAATGGTCGGCATTGATGCCCTTCTCGTTGTCTTAATCGTTGCAGCCGTATTTTTCTTAAATCGTTAATCGTAAAACCCGCAAGCATTAGGTTTCATTCCCTGATACTTGCGGGTTTTTATTATAAGAAGAAGAGGTAGACTATTGTCAGACCGATCGCATAAATCCCTAATCCTACCGCACATGATAAAACGTGTATGCGCATAGGAATATGACGTTGCCTTCTAGGCGCAATGACTAAATTACCGACGACAAAGCATAACGGAATGATGACAAAGAGCATCCACTGTTCAAACATCATCGCTGTTGCCCTTCAAAGTAACGTGCAATAATTGTCGTTAAATCCGTATCTTGATCCGTCAGCGGCAAATGACTGAAATCACTCGTTGCCGTCATTTGGTTTGTATTCACAATCACATCGAGACCAGCACGCACAGCCGCTGTTGCGCCTCTCACGGAATCTTCAATCGCCAAGCAATAGGCAGGATTATGGTTCAACGCTTGTACTGCCGTTAAATATAAGTCTGGTTCTGGTTTAACCGCTTCTACATCTTCTCTTCCTACAATGACAGAAATATAGTCATTCAAGCCAAGTGCTTCCACAGTTGGTAAAATAGACTGACGCACACTACTCGTTGCAATCGCCATCGGAATATGACGTTGTTTCAACTGTTGCATTAACGTTTCAATCCCCGGGCGCAATGGCAATTTTGCTGCGCCTTCATGATGCATACGATAAAGTTGTGCCACTTTCTCTTCACCGAGTAACCCAACAATATGGTTATGTAAATCTAACGCACGACCCCCAATATTTTCACGGTAAAATGCCAATGACACAGGTGCATGCCCTTCCGCAACTAAATATTGATTAATGACGTCATACAGATGTTGTTCTGTATCAATCATCGTGCCATCAAAATCAAATATGACCGCTCGATACATATGTTTAAAGCCTCCTCAATCACTATGTTGCATTTAGTGTATCAGATACGCGTACATAAATCATCGATAGGCTCTATCAGATTGGGAGCAGAAATTTGAAAAAAACTTTCATCACCTCGGCAAGGGTGTATCGAAGTTGTGCGTATAGCGTTTAAGATTTGAGGTAAACCCGAGCGACGCGCAAAATTGCTTTCTAATTGTGTTCAGAGGTTTTACAGTTGTTAATTGCTATGTCCTAGCCTTGTTGAACAATAAAAAGCACACCCGTCCGTTACCTTTTGGCGTCGAACTGTGTGCTCAGTGTTCATCCCTATTTTAATCTAAAAAGTCGTTTCCAACTTGTGCTGTCGCAAATTCATACATAATACCATTTTGTCGATAATACAGTGATTCAAACCACTTGCGGTCGATAATGCCTGAATGCTGTACTTTTAACGTGTCGTGTAGTGCCGTTACGCGTTCTAAGGCGCTATGATTTGCCACACTTACCGCATGATGATGCACGTAGCCACGTCCCGGACGCACAACTGGACCACCCTTTTCAACTACGACAATATCTGTATAAAGCCCGTTTGAATCCAACGACATAACCGTGCCTTCTTTTTCGTCATGTCCCGTGTAGCCCAGTTCATCTCTTAAATAGTCGATCGTCGTTGCCGTATCTTGTACATGCACTTCAATAGGTCCTAGCCCTAAAATTTGGTACGGTGCAGGTATATCATTTTCTACCGGATGTTTCCAATCGTTAGGTATCTTACGCTGTGCATTATCAATCATCACGTATGACAAATGTTCTGAATCGTCGAAGAAACGTGCGGAATGTCCAAGGTACGTCCCATGCGAAACGGCAATACCTTCTTGACGCAGACGTTTTTCAAAATAGTCCAGACTTTCTTCACCTTCTACAAGTAGACCAATGCGTGCAATCATATCCGTTCCTTTACGCATTTGTCCTGCATTTGGCAACTCAAAAAATGTTAGCAATGTGCCAACTGTCCCTTCATTGTCGCCATAAAAGACATGCACCATGCTTTCATCATCTTGATTGACTGTTTCTTTAACTAATTTGAGGCCTAGTATTTCTGTGTAAAATCGTTTATTTTCTTCTTTATCTTTCGTATACATTGAAATATGATGATGACCTTGAATCAATGACATCTTATCGCCTCCATCGCTATTTGCTCTGTTAGCAGTCTATACCCTTCCATATGTATACGCAAACGAATTGCCTAGAGTGTCCCGGGAACAAGCCAGAGACATACAACGCCCATAATAATAATGGCGATTGGAAATGCGAGTGTTTGTATAAAACGAATTTTACGTGTTGGCAATGTCACACGTGCAAGCCATGTTTCAAATAATACACTGAAAAACGTCACACTGAGTGTCAATGCAAGTAACAGCTGCCCACCATTTTGATAGTGATTTAAAAAGCCCACTGCCAAGATAAGCATCGTTACAAGGAGCATACATGTAATCATATAGCGTTGTAAAACTCTTACCATCAACTTCACGTCCTTTGCGATAAAGTACATTTACGTACTTAACCCTTGTTAAATATTATTTTCGCACAACCTAATATTTTTGTAAACGTACAAAAAAAGATACCACAACCTTTATAAAATTAAAGATTGTGATACCTGATTCATTACGCTACACTTCGTTTTGTTGTTTCGATTTGTTCCGCACGTCTTGCCCAGTATCTCGCAAGAATTGGACCTGTCACACAGTGAACAAGGCTGAACACCGCACCCGGCACCGCAGCGAGCGGCGTAAAATGAACCGTCGCAAGTGATGTCGCTAATGCAGAGTTTTGCATCCCTACTTCTATAGATACTGCTTTTTTGTCAGGATAGTTCAGCTTTAGCACATTCGCTAAGAAGTACCCTATCGCATAACCTAAAACATTATGTACAATAACGACTGTAAAAATTAACAAGCCGGTTTGAATGATTAATTCACGGCTGCCTGCAACAACAGCACCTAAAATAATTGAAATGGCTACTACAGATACAAGTGGTAACACATCTTCACTTTTCTCAGCGAAGTTTTTGAAAAATCGTTGAATGAACAAGCCGATTAAAATTGGAATTAATACGACTTTCGTTACAGAAGCAAACATGCTTAGAAAAGATACATCCATCCACTCTCTCGCAAACAAATACATAAAGCTCGGTGTCATTACCGGTGCTAAAATAGTAGAAATCGATGTAATCGTCACGGAAAGTGCAACATTCGCTTTGGCAATGTAGCTCATTACATTACTTGTCGTCCCACCCGGACAACAGCCTACAAGTAGTACACCAATCGCAATTTCTGGCGGTAATTGAAACGTCTTAACAATCAAATATGCTAATAGTGGCATAATCGTATATTGTAAAACAACCCCAGCAATAACCGGTTTTGGATATTTAAAAACAAGTTTAAAATCACTGACTTTAATTGTTAGTCCCATCCCTAACATAACAATACCTAATAAATAAGGAATTATTTGCCCTAATCCTGAAAATAAACTTGGTACTGAAAAAGCGATAATACTGACTAGTACGACCCATACTAAAAAAGTTTTTGACGCAAAATGGCCGATACGCTGCAACATTGGCAACACCCCTTAATTATTATAATAGTCAGAATATTAGCATAATAATCTGTGTACAACAACCTTATTTTGTAAAATTTTTTAGTCTCTTTTACATATTGGTGTACATTTATCACTTATCTTCGTTCTCACACTTTCGGACTGAAGTCTGACTGTTTTTCTAATTTTTGCGTGCTACAATAATATTAACAAATATTTTCACATGGAGAATGACGATGATCATTGATAAATTAGAATCTTACACGTTTAACATTGACCAACTTGCGCAGCGTTCTGTTCGTCGCCACTTAAAAAAACTACTGACAACTGTTACATTCCAAACAGATTTTCAGTTTCATATCGTAAAATTGAATGATGCTTATTTCTTGCGCGTTCAATTGCCTAAACAAGCATTGCCTTATTTCGTAAGTTTACTCAGCTTTCATAACTTTTCTATTTATCAACTTGTTTTAACAGAAGATGCACATACATTAACGCCGATGCAACACGTATCACCAAATGAACAACATTATGAATTAGTCATTGATGGCTTGACGGACCCTTTTATAAAAGACAAAGTGATTGATGTCTTATCAAGCTTTCAAGGAGATCGCATCCTATATAACTTCTCACATCATCGCTTAAAAGTAACAGCAACGCCAACGGTTATGATGGCACTCATTCGCACATTAGCAACACGACATATCGACATTTATTATGCAAGCTTACCACAGCGCACGCATCATCAATCACGTATATCATAAGTAAAAGCACCTCGGCTGCTATGTGAGCTAAGGTGCTTTTACTATTATATTATTCACTTAACGTTCCAAATACGCTTGTAATGTATCAAACATCAATTCAAAGCCATGTGCGGTATGATCATGGTACGCTTTTTTCTCTTGTTTGTATGCCAAGTTAGAAACACTGCGCAATTTCTTTAAAAAACTCGTATAGTGAAATGTCATCTGTGTAATACCCGGGCTACGTTCTTCAAAGTATACGTCAATGACATCTGCCTCATCGCTCAGCTCGGGCATTTGTATCGTGAGACGAATATGTGTATGTGGCACAAGTTGTTCATAAACACCTGTCACTTCACGCTTTTTGCCTTGTCGTACATCAATGATTTGATAGTGTCCACCTTCTGTTGCTTCACTGTGGACAGATTCATTTGTACGAGGCGTCGTCATCAACCATTCTTTCATTTGCACTGGATCGACCCATGCGTCATACGCTTTTTCTGGTGTTGTTTTTAACAAACGTACAAGTTCTATTTCAACAGATTCGTTTTGCATCTTTTCACTTCCGTTCTGGCTACTTCCCGCCGATGTTCATCTCTCTCTATTGTACTGTATTTTACGGGATAGCCAAGTCATTTCATTTCGTTAATTTTTCTTGTTGTTTTGACCTACTTGTAAACGAGGCAAGTTGAACATAATTGCAACAATACCGCACAACGCAAGCATCATCGGATATACAGAATACGGCAATAACATCACAGGCGAAATACCTGCTACACCCGCAGCGGCAATCAACTGTGGACTATACGGTAATATCCCTTGAAAGGCACTACCGAATATATCAAGAATACTTGCTGATTTACGTGGGTCAATATTATATTCTTCGGCAATATCTTTCGCTAATGGACCGGCCATAATAATAGAAATCGTGTTGTTGGCTGTCGAAATATCTGCCATACTGACTAAACCGGCAATTCCGAGTTCTGCACCACGGCGTGAACGAATACGTTTTTTCACGCTGTTCAAAAGCCAAGTGACACCGCCGTAATGTTCTACTAAGCCAATCATACCGCCAATCAGTAACGCAATCATCGCAATATCTTCCATTGCAACGACACCTTCTGAAGCGGCTGATAAAAAGCCTTTCATACCAAACGAACCGTCCAGTCCACCAATGATACCGGCTAAACCAATGCCACCCATTAAGACAATGACAACATTTACACCGAGTAATGCCAAAATTAACACGAATAGATATGGAATGACTTTTACAAAATCATAGTCGTAGTTTGTCGCTTGATCAATTTGATTGCCATGTGTCAGCCACCATAAAATAACAAGTGTTGCGAGCGCACCTGGTACGACAATTCGAAAGTTGACCTTAAACTTATCTGCCATACGTGTATTTTGCGTACGCACAGCTGCAATGGTCGTGTCTGATATCATTGATAGATTATCCCCAAACATTGCGCCACCAACCACTGTCGCCATTGCTAAAGCTGCTGGAATATCTGTTGCTTCACTAATACCGAAGCCAACTGGTGCAATAGCTGCAACCGTTCCAACGGATGTTCCCATTGAAATGGAAATAAACATACAAATAATAAAAATGCCGACAATTAAATAATGTTGTGGAATGAGGGACAAACCTAAATTAACAATCGACGATACGCCACCCATTGCTTCTGCTGTTTTTGAAAAAGCACCTGCTAACACGAACACAAGCATCATTAAAATAATATTGGGGTGACCTGCTTTTCGCGCAAAAACTTCTACTTTATGCGTAAACTTTTCTTTCGGACTCATCAATAGTGCGACGATGACACCGATGAGTGCTGCTACATTGAGGGGTAAAAAGGTAAAATCTTTGGTTATAATGCCCGCACCTAAAAACAAGCCGATAAACACAACTAACGGTATGAGTGCCCATGCATTTTCTTTCTCTACTTTTTGCATTATTGATACTCCTTCAAAAATACGTGCAGGCTCGAACCCTCACGGAATTCGACCTACACCTATATCATTATCTTTACTTCCTTTGAACACTATACACTTAGGGCGCGTGTCAAAATCTCATTTCATAGACGATTTCGTATTCCCACCCATACGTGACTGTCTACCATTCAACATCATTCTTTGTAATAATACAAAAATCATACGATGGCATCATCATCACTTTAGACATTTTGTGTCGCTCGTTCAAATAAACGCTCTACAAAGTTTACAAAATAATAGGGTACTTTGTCGAGTATTGCTTCATTTGGCGCATATTTAGGATGGTGTAATGGATACGCACTGTCAGAACCAATCATCGCAAAATGTACAGGTGCGACTTGTTGATAGCTTGCAAAATCTTCGCCAATCATTTGTGCACGTGGTTGCTGTTGAACGTCATATCCTGTCTCTTCAGCCACTTGCCATGCCAATGTTTGCAATACTTCGTCATTATTCACACCATCTGTTAAACGTTGATAATCTAGCGATACAGAAGCATCAAATTGAACCGCTAAGCCGTCACATAACTTCTGCATTCTTGTTTCAACGAGCGCACGCACTTCTGGTGTGAGCGTTCTGACTGTCCCTTCAATCATGCCTTGACTCGGAATAACATTCCACGTTTCACCACTGTGTACTTGCCCAATCGTAACGACCGCTTCTTCATACGGTGCAACATTACGACTGACAATCGTTTGAATACCACTGATTAATTGACTCAATATAATATGTGGATCCACACCGTCTTGTGGCATCGCTGCATGCGCACCAACACCTGTAATGTCTATTTTAAAACGGTCAACGTTAGCGGTCATATACCCCGCTTTAGCACGCCATGTGCCAACAGGTAGCGTTGGATCATTATGAAAACCAACAATTGCTTTCGCACCTTCTAAAACACCTGTTTGTACGACTTGGTCTGCGCCTTCGCTCACTTCTTCAGCTGGTTGAAAAATAAGACGAACCCGTCCAGGAAGTGTCGCCTCACGTGCTTTCAAACGAAGTGCTGTGCCCAGTACGGCTGCCATATGAATATCATGACCACACGCATGCATTGCCCCTTGTTTTTCTGAAGCATACGGTAAATCTGTTTGTTCGATAATCGGTAAGGCATCAATATCTGAACGCACAGCAACGAATGTGTCACCTTGTCCGATTTCTGCAATAAGCCCTGTTTTCAGTGGGACGTCTAATATTGTAATGTCATGTGCTTCTAAAATATCACGTAACCGCTGTGTCGTTTCAAATTCTGCATTCCCGCACTCTGGTGTACGATGGAATTCACGACGCCATGTAATCAATTGTTCTGTAAATGCTGCCATAACTGACCAACTCCTTTGAATAAATAGTAACACGCTGTGCCTGCTAGCACGCCGAATGCCAAGTTCTTTGTCACAATGGTAAGTCCGAACGTTAATAACATAAGAAAAAAGTCCACATAACGCCTTTTAACGAGGAGTGTTTTCGTTTTAGGATCATACGCTTTAAGGGCCACTTGAATTAATACAGTCGCCAAAACAACCATTGGAATTTGACCGACAATAGGCCCTAATACGAAGACGAACAACCCCATCACAATACCTACCGTCAGCATCGCTAACCTTGTTGTCGCCCCGCTTAAATAAGCGAATTTTGACTGACCGACGAGTCCACTGCCTGCGAGGCCGCCAAATAACCCAATTAACAAGTTTGCGATACCTTGTCCACGCGCTTCTTTATCTTTATCACTCGGTGTTTGTGTGAGGTCATCCATCATATTCGCGATAAGACTCGTTTGAATCGTTGCAACAGTCGCAAGCATTAAACCGAATAGAAGCACTTGTAATATTATGTCTAGTTGCCAATCTAACTGTGGCAAATGCATAGTTGGAATAGCAACTTTAATATCGGCAAAATCATGCACGTATTTTAAGTCTGCTTGTGTAACAAATGCCACTATTGTTAAAACGACAATTGATAATAATGCGCTCGGTATTTTCGTCGTCCATTTGGGAACGAGCCAAATCAATAAAAAACTCAGTAACGCATACACATATGTAGTCATGTTTTGCCCAAAAATATGTTTGAGTTGCGCGACAAACAAGAGATAGCCAAGTGCATTCATAAAGCCGATCACAACTGGCACTGGAATCCATGTAATTGCTTTAGATATATGACAATACCCTAAAATAATTTGTATAATCCCCATCACAATAATAGCGGCTGCGAGCATTTCTAAACTATAAGCTGCCGTTATCATCACGACAATTAATGACACACCACTACTTGGTGCGGATACTAATGATATACGTGCCCCTAAAAAACTCATGTACACCATCATCATAGACGTACTAATCATACTCGTTGTCGGACTAACGCCGGCAATAAAACTATACGCAATCGCACCTGGTAACATCGCAAGTGATATGAGAAGCCCTGCAGTGATGTTTTGATAATAATCCCCTAGCCACGATGTACGATAGCTTTCCCACCATGCTTGCATAGATTCATCCCCTTTATATCTATGTTGGTTATATTCTATTTTAGCAGATAACAACGCATGGTGTAATATCACTGTTCAAGAAAAATAAAACACGCATGCCCTTTCAAGGTACACACGTGTTGAGTGAAGCTTATGTTATTTTAACGTTAAATCCCTTTTGACGATAACACGTCCGTCATGTATGACTGTGTCGACATGATTAATACCGTAATGATATGGAATATATTCATGGTTTGGTGCGTGCCAAATGACGATATTCGCTTTGTCCCCTTTATTGATCGTGCCAGCATCGACATCAATCGCTTTTGCTGCATTGACTGTGACTGCATTCCATACTTCATTTGGCGACAATTTGAGTTTCAATGCTGCAATCGCCATAACCATTTGCAAATTGTTCGTCACACAACTGCCTGGATTAAAATCTGTCGCGATTGCAATGGCACCGTTACGCTCAAGCATGCCACGCGCATCCGCATAGTCATTTTTACCTAAATAAAATGTGGTGCCGGGTAATAATACTGCTACCGTATCAGAATGTGCGAGTTTATCTTTATCCGCTTCACTTGCTGCTACGAGATGATCTGCCGAAATTGCTTCTTCATCAATTGCTAAACCTAGCCCACCAAGTGGATCGATTTCATCCGCATGAATTTTCACACGGAATCCTTGTTCTTTTGCAGCTTGCATATAACGTTTAGATTCTTCAATGGAGAATACGCCTGTTTCACAGAAAATATCCGCAAAGTCCGCCAAATCTTTCACTTCAGGCAACAAATCAATCATCTCTTGCAAGAATGCTTCATTAGATGTGGCTTCTTTTGGTACAGCATGCGGTCCTAAAAATGTATGGCGCATATCTATCCCGTATTTGTCTTGTAAGCGACGTGAGACACGCAGTTGCTTTAACTCGTTGTCTTTATCTAAGCCGTAACCGCTCTTGCTCTCCACTGCGAGTACACCATGATGTATCATCGTTAACAAATCATGTTCCGCTTTTTCGAACAATGCGTCTTCAGTCGCTGTGCGTGTCGCTTCCACTGTTGATAAAATACCGCCACCACGTTCAAGAATCTCAAGGTATGACAAACCTTGGCGTTTCAGTGACATTTCGTGTTCACGTGAACCACCGTGTACTAAATGTGTATGTGCGTCTACAAGTGCTGGCGATACGACACGATTTGACGCATCTATTACTTCTGTTGCTTCATAATCGTCAGTATACGGTCCTGAATACACGATTTTGCCGTCTTTCACAACGACCGTACCGTTTTCGATAATGTTCAGTTCATCAAGTTCTGCCCCTTTTAACGGACGATCTGTCGTTTTAGGTAATATGAGTTGTTTAATATTTTGGATGATTAAATCATTCATTATTTATCCTCACCTTTTTCCGTAATCATTGGGATATCGACACCTTTCTGTTGTGCCGTGTCAATCGCAATATCGTATCCTGCATCGGCATGTCTCACAACCCCCATACCCGGATCTGTCGTTAAGACACGCTTCAATCTACGTTCAGCACGTTCTGTTCCGTCTGCTACGACAACCATACCAGCATGTAGTGAGTAACCCATACCTACACCGCCACCATGGTGGACAGAAATCCATGAACCACCTGCTGCCGTATTGACAAGTGCATTTAAAATTGCCCAGTCACCCACCGCATCTGAACCGTCTCGCATCGATTCTGTTTCACGGTTCGGTGATGCAACGGAACCTGCATCTAAATGGTCACGTCCAATCACAATTGGTGCTGAAATTTCTCCTTTGCGCACTAATTCGTTAAGCGCCAAGCCCATCTTCGCACGATCGCCATACCCTAACCAAGCGATACGTGATGGCAAGCCTTGGAATGCAATTTTTTCCGACGCCATATCTAACCAACGCATCAGTTTCTCATCTTCAGGGAATAACTCACGCATTAATTCATCGGCACGTTCAATATCTTTTGGGTCACCAGATAACGCCGCAAAACGGAATGGTCCTTTTCCTTCACAAAATAGCGGACGAATATAGGCGGGTACAAAGCCCGGAAAATCAAACGCATTGTCTAATCCTTCATCAAAAGCGACTTGACGGATATTGTTGCCGTAATCAAACGCAACCGCACCTTGTTGTTGAAAAGCCAACATTGCTTCTACATGCTTTTTCATTGACTGTTTTGACAGCGTTACATAACGTTCCGGATCCGTTTCACGTAATGTATTCGCTTCTTCTAATGAATAGCCTTCAGGCACATAACCGTTCAGCGGATCGTGTGCAGACGTTTGGTCCGTCACAATATCAATTTTAAAGCCACGGTTTAAAATTTCATGATGTACTTCTGCAGCGTTTCCTACTAAACCAATCGCAATCGCTTCTCCGTTCTCCTTCGCTTGTTGTGCACGTTCAAGCGCTTCGTCTAAAGAGTACGTAATCATATCACAGTAACGTGTCTCGATACGCTTTTCAATACGTGATGGATCGACGTCAACACCGATGACAACCCCTTCATTCATCGTAACAGCGAGTGGTTGCGCACCACCCATTCCACCAAGTCCAGCAGTTAAAGTAATCGTTCCTTTCAACGAGCCACCAAAATGTTGATTCGCAAGCTCCGCAAACGTCTCATACGTGCCTTGCACAATCCCTTGCGAGCCGATGTAAATCCAACTTCCAGCTGTCATCTGACCGTACATCATCAAGCCTTTACGATCCAACTCATGGAAATGTTCCCAATTCGCCCATTTCGGTACAAGCACCGAGTTAGACAGCAACACACGTGGTGCTTCTTCGTGCGTTTTGAACACAGCGACTGGCTTACCCGATTGTACAAGCATCGTCTCATCGCTTTCTAGTCGGCGCAACGTTTCAACAATAGCGTCAAACGCTTCCCAATTTCTTGCTGCTTTACCAATTCCGCCATAGACAACGAGTTTCTCTGGATGTTCCGCTACTTCGGGATCCAAGTTGTTATACAACATGCGCAATACCGCTTCTTGTTCCCATCCTTTACATTCGATGTCTAAACCTTTTTTTGCTTTTATCACTCTTGACATACTACATCTCTCCTTTGTTTTAAAAAATCAATAAACTGATTGGAATCGCAATTAATAGCGTCAGTGCGACACGAATGAACCATATTACAACAAGCTTCCAAACAGGTATTTTAATTTCGGTTGCTAAAATACACGGTACTAATGCTGAGAAGAAAATAATGGCTGAGACACTTGTAATGGCTACGACAAAGCGCACTTCTATCGCTGCTTTTGCGGCTATCAGTGACGGTAAAAACATCTCAATAATCGAGATGGCCGATGCTTTCGCTAACAACGCTTGGTCATCAATTGGGAATAGATACACAATCGGATAAAAAATGTAGCTTAACCAATCAATGACAGGCGTATAATCTGCTAATAATAAGCCGAAAAAGCCAATTGATAAAATCGCCGGCAATATCGCAATCGTCATCTCCAAACCTTCTTTAAGGTTCACCCATATATTTTGGAATAACGGCAGTGCTTGATGTGATTGCACTTTTGCCTCTTGCCATGCCGCACCTATGCGACTGCCTACCACTGTCACTTCTTTCTCCCCTTGTTGACCTTGGTAATATTCCGTAGATTCTCTTGAAATAGGTGGTAAATGCGCTGATATTGCCGTGACAACGAATGTTATAATTAAACATAACCAAAAATACAAGTTCCAATGGGCCATTAAGTCTAACGTTCGTGCCACGATGACCATAAACGTCGCTGATACAGTAGAAAAACCTGTTGCGATAATAATCGCTTCTTTTTTGTTATACATCCCATCTTTGTACACACGATTCGTAATTAATAACCCTAACGAGTAGCTACCTACAAATGACGCAACCGCATCAATCGCTGACTTCCCCGGTGTTTTAAAAATCGGTCGCATAATCGGCTGCATTAATACGCCGATAAATTCTAACAAACCATAGCCAACTAATAATGAAAGTGCCACTGCACCAATCGGAATGAGCACGCTTAACGGCATCATTAATTTGTCGAATAAAAACGGCCCATAATTTTCTTGAAACAAGATGGCAGGTCCTACTTTAAAAACATACATCACGCCAATCACGGCACCTAATAGTTTAAAAACAACTAATATCGCGTCGGTCATGGTTTTACGATAATCTTGTCTTTTTAGCGGTATCACTGCTCCTACTAAAATCATGAATAGTGCTAAATATGGCATTGCTTCTCCCATCAAACTTCTAAAGCTCAAATGCGCATGATCGACGAGAATCGTATGACTCCCACTAATATTCAGTGGAATAAAGAAACAAATAATACCCATCGTGCTATACAACCAAAACTGCCACATGCGTTTGCCTTTTATGTCCTGCCTGCCTTGCGCTGACTTCATAACATCACCCCTTTGTGACGTAGGAAATATACATTGTGCCTATTGTCGACTTTGAACAACATCACATCACAATTCCCTAACGCATCTTTTGTTGTTACATTACACATTTAGCCCCTTCATACTCATTGTAATATGGTATTCTATAATTAACTAATATAAATAAACTAATTATTCATAACTTCAAACTATAAATAAAGGGGCAATCGCATGAAAATTTTACAACTGGAGTACTTTATAGAGGTCGTTAACCATAATAGTTTTACGAAGGCAGCCCAAGCGTTGCACATTAGTCAACCGTCACTCACTGCAACGATTAAGAAGATGGAAAATGATTTAGGCTACGCTTTGTTAAAAAGAAGCACGAAAGAAGTGACGATTACCGAAAAGGGGATTCAATTTTACAATTACGCAGTCAACTTAGTGCAACAATATCATCAAACGATGGAACAGATGTATGATTTAAAGTTAAGTCAAACGCCAAAAATTAAAATGTCCACCATCGAATCGACGGCGTATTGGGTATCGCTCGTCATTCGACAACATCAGCAACAGCACCCTGATCAGCATTATCAAATTACCGAAATATTAAATCCGGAAATATTGGCGCAAAAACTGACGAATTTTGAGTTGCATCTTGGCATATCTAATGACCAAGTACGCCATGAAGATGTCGTGTCGATTCCTTTATATGAAGAAGATTACGTTTTGCTTACACCGAATGATACCTTCCAACAGCATAAGTCGATTTCGATTAAAGGGTTGCCATTGATTTTACCGAACAAGCCATATCAAGTGCGCAAACATATTGATGATTATTTTACGCACTTGGAAGAACGTCCGAATATCGTTATGGAAGTGGAGCGATTTGAAGCGGCGACGAATTTTGTCCACCAAGGTATGGGCTATGCCGTCATTCCAAGAGTGTACTATCAATCACATCGTACACGACATTTGAGCGCTATATCCATTCGCCCTAAAATTAAACGGACGATTTACATTAACTATGCACGCCATCGTCAATATAGTGACCACGTCCGCAACTTAGTGACCGCTTGCCAAAAATATTGGGGCACTTTATAAACTGCGAAAAAGACACAGAACCTCATGTTTTCCGAGATTTCTGTGCCTTTTTCATTAATCGTGAATTAAATACGTAAGCATATGGGCAATAAGTTTCGCAGTGCGTTGATCAATATCATACGTTGGGTTCATTTCAGCAATACTTAATGAAGTGACTTTTTCTGACTGCATAATTCGTTTCGCCAATTCTAACACAACAGACGGTGTTAAGCCGAAAACAGCGGGAGCACTGACACCCGGTGCAAACGCACTGTCAATGACGTCCATACAAATTGTAAATAATATGACATCGTGATCATGTATAAAGCTTTCAATTTTATTTTTAATACTTGGGTCGATACGCCCTTTCAACTCATCGGCAAGAACATATTCGGTACGCGTCGCATCTGCATAGTCAAACAAACTTTGTGTATTGCCTGCACGTTGAATGCCCAATACAAGGTAATCTAATTGGGCATCTTGTTCCAACATTTGGCGAAAACTTGTCCCTGATGTTGAATAAGGTGCTTCGCGGTTATCAAAATGGGCATCGATATTAATGACACCGATGGATTTACCCGGATTTGCCGCACGCACGCCTAAATATTGCGCATAAGCAATATCATGCCCCCCTCCAAGGAGTATCGTGCGTTGATGATGCTGAAGCAATTGTGCCACATTTTGCCCAAATGCCTGTTGCGTTTCGTATAACTCCGCCGCATCATGTTGCACATTTCCATAGTCTGTCATCGGCGTTTCTGACATGGTTGGCAAACCGGCAAATGCACGTCGAATCGCGTCAGGGCCTTCTTTTGCACCGACACGCCCTTTATTCAACAATACGCCTTCATCAACTGCATAACCGAGTAATGCGACACCATTATGTCCTTGTATTTTCTTTGTTACATCGCCAAAAGTAATAGTTTGGAAATGGCGAAACGCTGAACGTTCTGTTTCACTGTCAAGGCGTCCAGTCCATAATGATTGATCTGGTCGTTGATACATTGTCAATCCTCCCCTTTAACTCTACCTTTACTTCTAGTATACGTGTCTCTATCTCATTATTTCAAACGCTTTCATAAATAGTTGTTATAACGATTTACCACATGTATTGTTTCAATGATTCTAGGAGGTATGAGATTTATAGAATTTTGTATAGATTTCACACTGCTTTTTTATTTACTGTGCGATTTTGTATATCAGCAGGAATACCATTTCATTACAATTAGATGATAAATATTCCGAAACAATTTATTTCTTGTATTGTTATGGTTATAATGGTGCATAGATTATTATCGGGACATGCTGAAATATGGTACGAATTGAAGTAACAGTTAGCAACTACATAATAGCTTCCAAATTTTCGACCATTGATTGTGATGATTCCGCTTTGAACCTTAACATTACTTAACATCATGACCCATTTTATCAATACTAATGAACCTTTCAACGGAGGATGAAATATGAAACAATCGCGTATATCAGGCTTCCAGTGGGCAATGTCTATTTTTATATTTTTCGTGCTCGCTTATGCAAGCCCTTTGATTTTACAAGATTTCCAAAAAGCTTCCGGTCTCAAACCTTTTGTCTTTATGCTCAATAGCTTAGGACCGTTTATCGCTGCAGTGGTATGCTTACTTGTTTTTAAACATAAGCGTGAACAGCTATCAGGTCTCAAGCTCACAATAAATTTAAAAGTCATTGAACGCTTATTACTCGCGCTAATCATCCCTATGGTGATTTTCATCGGCGGCATGTACATGTTCAATACATATGCAGATAGCTTCATTTTATTACAAGCGAATGACTTATCTGAGACAATTTGGACAATTTTAATTGGACATCTACTCATGGCATTTTTTATCGAATTTGGATTCCGTTTATACTTATTAAACCTTGTGGAATCTAAAATGCCGCACTTCTTTGCCAATGTGCTTGTAAGCTTTTTATATTTAATTTGGGATATCAATACTGCATTTGGTATGCCTTACACGATGTATAGTGCTATCTACGTATTCGCCTTTTCTATGATCATCGGGGAATTAATCCGGGGCACAGGTGGTCGTGCGATTTACATCGTGACATTATTCCATGCAACAATGACGTTCGCTAAAGTATTTTTCTTTAGTGAAGAACTTGGTGACGTCTTCTCTATGAAAGTGCTCGCTTTCTCAACAGCAGCTGTTGCAGTTGTCGTTGTGACACTCGGTGTACTTTTCAGTATCATCAACTTTTTCCGTCACAAACGTCAAAATAAGGCAACAATCGTTGCAGAATCTGAAGATACAGAGGCTAAAACAACAGACACATCCAACGATACACTTGCTACAACAGACGAAACAGCTGAAGTATCTACGACTGAAACATCTGCAGAGACGTCAGAACCTGTATCGACTAAAGTAGATTCAGTCGATAATCAACCAATCAATAACAAGATTCGTCGATAATTGTAAAAAAGGTATGTTCGCGCTGAACATACCTTTTTTGTTATTTCGTTAATACTTTGACACCTTGTTGTGTCCCAACAATGGCTTCCGTTGCAATATCTAAGAAATAGCCTGTTTCCAAAACACCTGTCAAATGAATCAAAAATTCATGCAGTTCGTATGGATCTGTCTTGGTTGTTAAATGCACATCTAAAATGTAGTTACCATTGTCTGTTATAAGTGGTGCTTCGCCATTCATACGACGTGTTACTTCGCCTTCAATGTGCGCATCAATATGTCTCATCACGAGACGCCAATTGAAACAATCTACTTCTACTGGCAGTTTGAATGTTTGACCTAAATAATCCACAAGCTTGGTCTCATCTGCTAAAACTACAAACTGTGCTGCCATCTCGTCAATGACCTTTTCACGGAATAACGCCGCACCGCCGCCTTTAATCAGGTTCAACTGCGGATCAATTTCGTCCGCACCATCAATCGCTAAGTCGATATGTGTTGCATCATTCACATGTATTACCGGAATATTTAATGCCGTCGCCTGCGCTTCTGTACGTTTCGATGTGCAGACGCCTGTGATGTTATAGCCTTTATCATTCACAAGCTTACCAATCTCTGGCACAAGTAATTCTATTGTACTCCCAGTCCCAATACCTAGCACCATACCATCTTCAATGCGTGACACCGCTTCATCTAATGTCATCAACTTCAATTGTTTCGTATCCATGTCGTCCTCCTTTATGAATCCATTTCTCAGCACATCCTAAACGACGCACACTCACTCATCTGCTTCAAAAATAAAAATACTTTCAACGGGCTCATTAAAAATACGCGCAATTTTCATAGCTGTTACAACAGACGGCACAAATACATTACGCTCAATTAATGAGATAGTTTGTCGAGAAACACCCGCTTTTTTCGCAAGTTGTGTCTGATTATAGCCATCTCTTGCCCTCAATTCTTTCAGTCGATTGCGCATTAACGTCCCCTCTTTCACTCTCATATCATACTCTATCAAACGATATAACTAACCACAACTTACTTCACGATAAGCTGATACGATGTTTTAGAGTAAAACGGTGTATTCGCTCGCAAAATAGACGCCGCTTTATCGCCAAACACATTAATATCGTTGGGTAAGCTTTGTGTTTCAATCGTAATACCTGAATGTGGTTTATAAATATTCATTTGATGTTCCCAAACATTAGGTGTATTAAATGTATACAACACTATTTGTGGCATATCCGTTTTTACACGTAACGCGTAATCATGATTGGATACTGTCAATGCACCCTCTTGCACTTCAAATGGATGATCCAGTCCACCGACTTTGGCAACTTGTTGTGCTAACGTTGGCTCTGTTGATGTAAATAATGTCTCTAAAGTCACTGATTGCGCGCCAAAAATATGACCTAAATCTATCACTTCCGACGCAGGCATTCCCGTCTCATCTAACGGAAACATATACAACTTGTCACTGGCAATTTCATGATTATCCACCACTTTGTTATCACGGTTTAAGTTGAAATATACATGATTCGTCGGGTTGAAAAGCGTATCTTCTGTAGATTCAGCAAAATACTCAATCGTCCACGTATTCGTCACATCATACGTATAAACAATTTTCACTGCAATATTACCCGGGAAATCATCTTCCGAACTGTCTAGTTGTGTAGTGAAAATAACTTGTACTTGTTCTTCACACTCTACAACTTCATAGTCAAAAAGACGTTGCCACATACCATTGCGTCCCCCATGCAAATGGTGTGGTGCATCATTTTGTTCTACTCGATACGTTTGTCCATTTAACGAAAACTGTCCATTGGCAATGCGTCCTGCATAACGTCCAACTGCCGCACCAAAGAAGAATGGATGTGTCGGGTAAAACTCGTCCGCCTCCACTGCATTTCCAAGTACAACATTGTTGTCATCCACTTTCCAGCTAATAATACTTGCCCCATAGTTTGTAAAAACAATTTTGCCTTGCTTTGAACTGATCTTAATCAATTCAATCCCATTGGTTTGTTGCTCAATAATAACGTGCATTCAGCCTCGTACTCCTTTTCGCTCCTCAACCCCTCGATGGCAAAACCATCACTAGCACACCCACTACGCAAATAATAGCGCCAATGATGTCAAACTTATCTGGTGGTTCTTTGTCTATCCAATAAGCCCATAGTAAGCTCATAACAATAAACACCCCACCATATGCTGCATAGACACGACCGAAAGTTGGAAAAGTTTGCAGCGTTGCAACGATACCGTACAGTATTAATGCAATGCCCCCCAAGAAACCAAGCCACATCGGTTGATCTGCGCGCAGCCATAACCATATGAGGTAACCACCACCGATTTCACATAAACCCGCTAGCACGAATATCACTGTTGCATATACAATAGACATTCCATCACCTCATATTCTTTAACTCTATTATATCAGTTTCTTTTTGTTTGGAATATCCTGAAACACTGCAAAAAATCGTGAATAAAAAAGTAAAATGAGACGTCAGACAAAAACATTTCGCATTTGAGCAGAACAAGAACCCCATTTATCATGTTAAATAGCTGCCCAATATGAAAAGCCTATTCATAGGGGGAGTTCTACCGAAATTGCCGTTTCTCGAACACTTCAGATCGCTATTACCACCGTATCGATAACCTAACACAGCACCTATCATATGTGAGGCGATACAGCGCTTTCTTTTCCAATTCATTTATATCTCATTTCCCTTATTTAATCGTTAGCTTTTACCCTTGCATCAACTTCAAGGTCATATTTTGTCCTTCATTCAAATAAAAAATAATTTAAATTGAATTTCATCGTTAAAAAATATGAAACCATTTTTTCGTTGGCTACATAATTGTCCCTCCTCTTTCATACAATATTAATAGGAGAGTGGGTGAAGCCTTGAGTCGTTCAACACGTTTGTTAAGTATCTACACAAGGTTAATACGCAACCAAAGTATTAACAAAACACAATTGTCTGAAGAATTCGACGTTAGTGAAAGAACCGTTAAAAGGGATATTCGTGAAATACGAAATTACTTCTATGAAAGCGAAGAGTTTTTAGATAAGCAAGATATTAAGTTTGATTACATTACACAGGAATATCGCATTCCTAAAAAATCAAACATGGGTAACAAAAAGCATGAATTTGAATCACTGCTCTTGTTGCTTATCGTTTCAAATGTCCCAGTTTGGCTCAACACAATTCACTTTTTAAAATCTATCGTTCTAGAATTTTTCATACAAGATAAAGCATACCTATTTAGTTTAATCAATCAAATTAAAAGCGAGAAATATGAGATTACGCATTCACAACTCCTTGAATTACAAAATGCAATCAATCAAGCCAATAAAGTTCAACTCACAACAATAAAGTATAACGTTCTTTCTGTATTGCCTACGCAAATCAAGCTACAGAATGAAACATTAATGCTTTTTTATTTATATGAAAAGGCGGAACATACCATTCCAATTAATCAAATTAAAGATATCAAAATAGTAGATGCTTACACACAAACAACACCACATAGCAACAAAGTCACTTTAAAAATGGGAAAAGATATGTTCCAACACTTAAAGCAGTACTATGATGTTAATTCCGTTGAACAAGATGCAGATAACTATATCATCAACTTCAGTATGTCTGAAAATGAGGCATTAAATTTATGTATGACATATTCTTCGGAAATTAAATTAATTGGACCTAAAAGCTTGGTTGATAAACTCAAAGAGAAACTCTTAACTATGTTGAACACTTACTTGATTGATTAAATAGCCATAACACGGCTTCAATTGAAAAGGGAGGGGATTGGGCAATAGTAATCTTATAAATTTCAAGTTACACAGCATCAACAATTTTCATATTAATGATATTTATGGAGGGTTTACGAAATGGAAAAGAAAAATCACTTTGGTATTAGAAAACTTTCAGTAGGTGTAGGATCATGCTTAATTGCTTCATCACTTCTTTTAGGTAATGTGGCTTCAGCAGAAGAATCTCAATATGAACCAACAGCTAATCATGAAGTAACAATTGAAGATGAAGCTGCGCAACAAGATGCTGAATCTCAAATCTCAAATTTACCAAACTTATCAAATGACCGTATTGATAGTCTTTTAAACACAATTGAAGGCAATCCTGATAAAGCTGAGGACGTTGCAAATGCGGCATCTGAAATTACGCAATTCCCTAACTTATCAAATGACCGTATTGACAGCCTTGTAAATACAATTGAAGGTAATCCTGATAAAGCGAAGGACGTAGCTGATGCTGCTTCTGAAATTACGCAATTCCCTAACTTAACACCTGAGCGTATCGACTCACTTGTTAACGTGATTGAGGGTAACCCTGATAAAGCGAAGGACGTAACTGAGGCTGCTTCTCAAATCACTAAATTCCCTAACTTAACACCTGAGCGTATCGACTCACTTGTTAACGTGATTGAGGGTAACCCTGATAAAGCAAAAGACGTAACTGAGGCGACATCTGTTATTACTAAGTTCCCTAACTTAACACCTGAACGTATTGATCGTCTTGTGGCAATCATTGAAGGCAATCCTGATCAAGCGGGTAACGTTGCTGAGGCTGCTTCTATCATCAATAAGTATCCTAACTTAACAAATGATCGTATTGATCACCTTGTTTCAATCATTGAAGGCAATCCTAGTGACGCTGGTAAAGCTGTAGAAGACGAAGTTAAGAAAGAAGATGAAAAACCAGCTACTGGCAAAGATGAAGTGAAAAAAGATGACACTGGCATGGCTAAAGATGAAACAGTTAAAAAAGATGAACCTAAAAAAGACATGACTGGTAAAGACGGTTCATATGTTGTTAAAGAAGGCGACTCTTTAGCAAAAATCGCTGCTGAATGTGGCACAACTGTTGATGCGATTGCTGCTCAAAACAACATGACTCCTGATAGCACAATCGTTCCTGGTCAAAAACTTGCAGTAGCAAAAGATGCAGCTGCTTCAAATAAAGTACAAGCTTTACCAGAAACTGGTGCACAAGATAGCACTGACTTATTCGGTACAACAGTTGCAGGTGGCTTAAGCTTAGCATTAGGTGCTTACCTATTCGGTCGTCAAAGAAAAGTAGACTAATTTTTAATCATTTATCCAATATAATATCCAGCGGCATATGAGACTGGGGATAGATAATTGTACTTCGGGAAACCGATAAACAATTTTGTCCCAACCTCATCCCGTTCTTTCACACCACGAAACACCCCATAACGCATACTGTCCAGCGTTATGGGGTGCCTCTCTTTTATATCATTCAGTTTAATGTTCTTTTTGAAAAGCGCGTTTCAATGAGGCAACAAGACCTTTTTCAAATGTTAATACCGCATTTTTATAAGTTTTTGCTGCAACCCATACTAAGACAACAACCAAGACAATATGGATACCTACAGCAATTAATCCTTCCATCGTCGGTGTACTTTCAAGTGACAATCTTGTAAATGTCACAAACGGTGAGAAGAACGGCACATAACTTAAAACACGTACAATGGTATGTTCTGGATTCATTGTGCCAAAGAAACCTGCATAAAAGCCTGCAAGCATCAATACCGTTAAAGGCATCAATGTTTGTGATATATCTTCTATACGTGCAGTCAAATTACCTAATATCGTTGCTAAAATAACATACGCAATGACACTCAGCACAACAAATGCGATACCGAATAGTAATAAACGCATTAAATGTGGCGTCCATTCAAAGTCGATTTTCCCAAGTGTTTCTTGTAAATCGAAAGCGTAATAACTTGCAATGCCCGCTATCGCAAAAATCACTAACTGTGTAAAAGCAACGGCAATCACACTTAACACTTTTGATAAAACATGCACCGTTGGCTTCACACTTGTAATAATCATCTCAGACACACGCGATGTTTTTTCCGTAGCCACTTCCATAGCGACTTGGTTCGCATAGTTGATAACGATGAAAAACATTAAGACGTTACCGATGGATACCATTACACTTGCTACAACGTCTTCCATTGCTGATACATGACTTGTACCTTTACTTGTGCCATTCATGACTTTATCTGTCACTTGACTATCTGCTTGTAGTTGTTGTAATTCAGTCGGTGATAAATCTAAATCTTGTGCAATCATAGACTTCTGTATTTGTGATAAAGTCGCTTGCCATTTCGCTTTATCGCCTTCAGATACTTGCTTCGTATCCACTAACGTCCCTTGCAACTGCTTTTGCTCATTTTGTGTGACTTCCACAATATAATCAACACTGTCATTTTTCAGTGCTTTTTCTGCTTTAGCTTTCGTTAAATGCTCAAACTTCGTGTCTTTATCGATCGCTTCGCCTTGCGCTTTAATCGTGTCATACAACGCGTTATTATTTGTCACAATCGCAACCTGTTTTGTGTCATCACCGCCATCGAACAATTTCACGATTTTATCCATATTCGCAGCACCTAGAATAACTAATATCATAATAATTGTTGTGATTATAAAGGTCTTCGCTTTAATTTTCTTGCCATATGTTAATCGAAATGTCGCCCAAAATTTAGACATGTTGCTCACCTACCTTTTGAATAAAAATTTCATTAATTGTCGGTTCTAATACTTGGAAACGGCGTACAAACCCTTTTTGCTGAATTTGTTCAAATAACGTTGGTACTACCGATTCATCTTCAATTGTAAATATCATTGTTGCACCTTGTTGTTCATGTTTTACAACACCTGGCAATGCTGTTAATTCAGACAGGTCATAATCCGCTTCAATCGCAACACGCTTATAACCAAATGATTCTTTAACCTCTTGGATTGAACCTTGCTCAACCATTTTGCCCGCATTCAAAATACAAATATCATCACACAGTTCTTCTACATGTTCCATACGATGCGAACTAAAAATAATAGTTGAACCATTGGCATTCAACTCTTTAACTGCCGATTTCAACAATTCAACATTGACTGGATCCAAACCACTAAATGGTTCATCTAAAATAAGCAGTTCCGGTTCATGTAAAATACTCGCTAACAATTGAATTTTTTGCTGATTCCCTTTAGAAAGCGACTCTATCTTCTTATCTTTGTTCTCAGTAATTTCAAAGCGCTTCAGCCATGCATCAATCGCTGTCTTAGTCGCTTTTGGTTTCATGCCTTTTAGCGTGGCAAGATACGTCAATTCTTCATTCACTGTGAGCTTGGCATGTAAACCACGCTCTTCAGGTAAATAACCGATGATGTCGTACATATCCGATGTTATCGGTTTGCCATTATATGTAATACGTCCTGCTGTCGGTTCCGTCAAACCTAAGATCATACGAAAGCTCGTTGTCTTCCCTGCACCGTTACGTCCAAGGAAACCTAGCATTTTCCCTTTTTCCAACGTCAGATTGATGTCATCTACCGCTGTAAAATCTTGGAACTTTTTTGACACGTGCTCAATCCTTAAAGTCATATCGCTACCCCCATTTATCTGTTTGACTTCATTATATATGATACTAGCCAATTTGACAAACTTATTTGTCAAATTGGCTAATTAATTTTTCAATCTAGTCCTCATCTTGATACGTTCGATCTAATTTCTTTTTACTATAGAAATAAATCACAAACCCACTTATTACCGCAAATACAAATGTAATGGCACTATTTCTTATAAGGTATTCATAGAATGCTTGATCAACAGAAAATGCGAAATATAACAAGATATTCACAACCGTCATCGTCGCCATCATAGCTAATCCGAAGTAAACACTAGTATGGCGTAATTTTTTGCACATATTTTTATAACTTTGTGGATCATCCACTTCTATTTGTGCAGCCCGATATTTTTTCAAACGTACTTCTATCGTAATAGTTAAGCCTAAAAAGAGCAGTAGTCCTAACGCTTCAATCGTGAAATTTTGTTGGAAGAATATTTTGGGCCACATAGAAAGATTTAGTAAGATGATCAATCCCCAGAAAAACCAGACAAAATTGCCAGCAAGAATTTCTCTTGAATGTTGAATTTCAAACTCATCTTTTACACTTTCCCCATTAAATGTGTTAAATAATTCTTGTTTAGTCCCCATCATTGTCATCCTTTCTGACTTGAACTTGTTTTCTCACTGACACTAAGAAAATACATGGAATGAAGATTATCAACATATTGAGTGTTTCTGACCAATACCAATAAATACCTTTGCCACTTAATAGTGGTGCCAAAACATTGATAACAAGAATAAAATACACATAGAACAATAACATCCATGCAGCATATTTACGTGTCAACTTACGGCGTAATTGACGTGCCGCTTCTTCGGTTTCAACATAAAACTTATGTGATGAATAGTCACGAGACAACGTGATAGAACGTGCACCGATCACACACAATAAAATAGGTGCACCGACAGAAAATACAGATAGTTGTTCGGACTCAAAATCAATCCGCCAAGATAAAAGTGTTAATGCGAGTAACCCTATCATACCGATAATGCACATTAATGCTAATGTTTCATCTATTTTCCCCTTTTGGTACTCATCAGGCGCTTGATCTAAACCTGTAAATCTCTTATATACAGAATGACGCATATTATCCCTCCCCCCAGAATAAGTCGTTTAATGTGACATCTAACGTTTGTGCAATACGTATACATAAATTTAACGTAGGGTTATATTTATCATTTTCAATCATATTAATCGTTTGACGCGACACCCCAACACGTCGAGCAAGTTCCAACTGCGACACGCCTTTTGCGACACGATATACTTTTACTTTATTCACTTGTGTCATCGCTATCCTCCCATGTTCACTGCTATGAAAAACATCACTACATTACCTTATGTCAAATATACATGACACCTAAGCTTTATGTCAAATATACCCGACACACATACAACAAAAAAGAGTAGGTCAAAACCGTTACAGTTTTATAAACCTACTCTTATGCCTTAATGGCTATTAATATTTATACGGATCATCTTGTGGTTTTCTATTACCTCTTTCAAGATCATCCAAATCCGTTAACTGTGTATCATCATGTGTTGGTTGATTATCTTGCGTCTGTGTATCTCTAGGAACTGATGAATGACTTTGTGTTGGTCCTTCTTGGTGCATCGTTGGTTGTGGCTGTGCATAAAATTGATGCGGCGGACCTGCTTGTTGTGTATATTTTGGTGACGGCCCATATTTATTAGCTGTTTTATGACTGTCTAACACTGTAATAATAAAGTTAATAATTTCTATAATTATGATTACAAATAACAATACAAGCGAAGCATACAGCCAGCCTGAAGGTTCTACTTCATAAGACGCATTTGCGCTATTCAAATGACCCGTGGACATGAAGTCACCTGACGTGATCAGTGCCATAAAATACACGAAATTATATAACACTGAAAGTACAACGCTGAAAATCGGCAAAAACATTGTCATGTTACGATCATGAAAACGACGAACTAACAATGCTAAGTTCGGAATAAATGCTGCCAAACTATAAACAATGAGTAACAGCCACAGAATAATCGCGATAAACGGACCTACAATCGGAATAAAAATCATAATAATAGAAACAATGCCTGTAGCGGAAGCAATAATCACATGCCACAACATCACCCACCAATATTCACTACGACGACTACGCCCTTTAAAGTTAACATAGTTCAACCAAAACAGTTTGAACGCTTCTACAAAACCTACTTGTGGAAATTCATACATCATGTATTTCCTCCTTCATTACTTTCTTCACATCAAATTTTACCATACTTTGTGCGATAAAAAATCATGAATATCCAGTATAGAGAATCCGCGTGAACACATCAGCGAATGCCTACACATGCTATTCTTACAACCGTGCTGTGTCACATATGTTTGAAAGCGAGACTACGACGAAATCAATACAAATACCTAATATTGCTGTGGGGCTCCCAAAACATTTCACTTCAGACATCTACTGCCGTATACAGATAAGTCTCCGCACATAATACATAACACAAGTAGCAACACTATGTTCTTCCCGCTTTTTTGCTAAAATAAAATTAATTCTACTATACAAAGGAGTTACTTATGGATTTTATAACACGTCCTACGACAGATATTGCACAATCGTTGCTCGGTGTGAAATTGATTTATGAAGCACCTGAACGTACATATTCTGGCTATATCGTTGAAACAGAAGCCTACCTTGGCACCATTGATCAAGCCGCACATAGTTATCAAGGGAGACATACACCGCGTGTCAATTCTCTTTATTGTGAAGGGGGTACCATTTACGGACATATGATGCATCGGTACTTACTAATCAACTTTGTCACACAACGAGAAGGCATTCCTGAAGGGGTACTCATTCGGGCAATTGAACCAGAAGACGGGCTAGACGCCATGATTCGCAATCGTGGTAAAGGGGGCTATGACGTGACAAATGGCCCAGGAAAGCTGACGACAGCTATGAATATACCGCGTACAATTGATGGCACACGTCTGAATGAGGGACGTCAAAATAGATACACATCATCGTAAACACCCACGAGAAATTATCGCAAGCCCACGTATCGGCATTCCAAATAAAGGCAAATGGACGAAGGCACCTTTACGTTTTAGCGTCAAAGGCAATCCTTTCGTCTCTCATATGCGTGTCCGTGATTGCCAACATCCTGATGATACTTGGCGGTGAATATGGCGTTAGAAAACCCATGAAGGCATACTTTCTTCCTTCATGGGTTAGTTTTAGTCGTCTAACGTAACAGTTCCTTTGTTATTCTTAATATCGATCACTTTGTCTAGTTCTGTTTCCTGCTGCTTAATACTGTCATAGTGCGTTAAATCTTCTAAATCAACAAGGCCATTTTGGTTGCTTGTCGTAATGCTGATGTTTTGAAGCGGGCTTAAAAACGAAACATCTATTGTACCGTATTGATTATCGAGTGTCATTGGAATATCAGCTGGTACATTATCAAAGGTTGCTCCCCCTTTACGAACCGTCATTGCCACTTTATCTAAGCGTGTATCACTGACATCAAATGCACCATATTCCATACGACCGTCCAAAGTACCTATTTGGCTGTTTTCCAATGAAAATGCACCTTTTTGCAATTGCACTGCCATCTCTTTAATACTAACGCCAGCAATATCGACATAGCTCCAATCACTCTTCAAATGAAAGCGAGACATTTCTGAGCGAGGCACGGTCAATGTATATAGCGTATACGTCTTATCATGAAATGGATTTACATTCACAGTCATTTGTGCATTCTCCTCACCTTCTAACTGCAATTTCAATGTGCCATCTTGTGTCGTCACTTTAGGTTGCTTACCATCGGTTTTACCTTCTAATTTAAATGTATCCCCTGCAACAATGTGTAGCTTGGCATTACGTAAATCCAGTTCAACATTTTTAATACGTTCAGCGTCAAATGTACGAGATATTTTAACCGTTTGTTCTGCATATTTATTATCAATTTTTGAGTAATAGAAAGCACCCGTCATACCGATCAGCGTCACTACCAATCCTATGACTAATACAATAACATTGAATTTTCTCATACATTTGCACTCCTTTTCACAAGTTTAATGTTGAATTTCAAATATTTCACGAGCAAAATAAACGTCCACTTTGTTAAATAGAAACATAAAACATACAGCATTAATCCAATACCGAGGTAGCCGAATGATGCATACCAATCAGATGTCACAAGTTGAATACTGTCATAGAAGAAGTGTACCCACAGTAAAATTAAAGGCGTACCAATCATCACAATACTTGCAATCCCAATCCCTAATAAAATACCTAACACTGTTAATAGCGGCCCTAAAACAATGACCAAATTTAGAAAGCTTAAGCCGATTACTGATAAGACAGCTGCCAGCATATTGCGTGCGCTTTTCGTTTCTTCCACTTGGCTAACAGTCGAATCTGCCACAAGCTCTTTCGCAATGGCTTTCGGATCGCCAAGTGTCGCGATAATTTCTTCTTCCGTTTTACCATCTCGCATGCCTTCAATAAAATGATTGTCGTATTCTGCTACGATGTCTTGTTTTTCTTGTTCTGGAATATATTTTAGATGGTAATATAACGTATTTAAATATTCTCGTTTCGTCACGATAACTCACTCTCCTTAATAAACACTGATACGATACCAGCAAAATCCTCCCACTGCATACGTAATTCTGTTAAACGTGCATGCCCTTCATCTGTCATTTGGTAGTATTTACGTGCAGGTCCTTCCGTCGACGGTTGGTAATACGTCGATAAAAAACCTTCCTTGACCAATCGTCTCAAAATAGGGTATACCGTACCTTCTGCAATAGACATATGTCTTGAAATATTTTGAACAAGAGAATAACCATATTGTGGCTCGCGTTTAATGATGAGCAAAACAATCATCTCTAATGCACCCTTTTTAAACTGTACATTCATATCTTCACCCCTGTGTGTATTGACTAGTACTAATCAATACATAGTAGCTATTTCAAATATAGTATAGCACCCAGTACTAAACATTACAAGGTACTATACAATATTTTTTTGACGTTACAAAATGGAAAATTAAAAGGCAATATTCAACGTGTGTACAAGCGTCTCATCATCTGTATCAATAAATAAGCGATAATGACTGTCTTGAAGAGAAGTATTCGTAAAAAGAGGGTAATCAATGTGATTCACATCATCTAAAGAAATCATGCCAGAAATAAGTGGATTACCATGCGTGTCTACTAATGTGTAGCTTGGCATCGGGGCGCCTTCAATATCAGTAATACGCAATTTAATATGGAGATAGTTCGTCACTTCATCATAGTTTGTTGTTACATCAAAGCGACTAATACGATCATTCGCCCGTTCAACAATCAACATTCTTTCAAGCGCTAATAGCGTATTTTCTGAATGGTTATCAGACGGAATCATGACAACGAGCGTATTCTCTCCATGATGTATAAAGCGCGTCATATCACATAATCGTTCTGACATATTAAGCATGCTTCCATTAATCAAGCATATGGCTGATGTATTAAATGACTGTGTGTCTAAAAAATAATCTTTACTTGCATCATAATCATTTATTTTAAAATACTTTGTATATACAAACGTATTGTTGAAACGCTTATTATCGACAATCCAATAATCACATAACGTTGTGATCGCATGTAACTGTTCAATTGATGTGCAATGAAAGTACTCATGATGACTACTATAAGGTATCTCGTATGCTTTTCTCATCTCCGCTCCTTTCACTTTATCTTTTGTTACTGTCAAAGTTGTTGCAATCATTTATTTCTCTCCTGATTAATAAATTTAATTAATTTTTTTACTTTAGAAATTTAGCACAAAACTATTAAAAGATATATTCAATTATCATGACAAAATATGCTAAAATGTTGCCGTATTATGCATTTAACAGGATGGTATTTCACATGCAATTGTTATGGAAAAAATTTAAAAAGCGTCATATTGATGCCAATATTGACGAATGTGGCATAGAAATTGGTACACCGAACACCGGCTATCAATATGAAGTGAGTAAGTCTGCCGTATTACACGTTGTGATGTCTGGTAGTGGTACTTTTACATATGATGGCATCACACATCATTTACAAGCAGGCGACTTGTTTTTATTACGTCGTGGTATGCACGTCCATTATCAATCTTCACTAGAGGATCCGTGGATTTATTATTGGGTCGGCTTCAGCGGTCAGCTTGCGATTGATTATTTATCACGAACACAACTGATCGATACACCAGTTATTCAAAATTGGGATACGACAGCTGTCTCTCATCTCGTTGAACAGATGTGTCACACAGCGAGAGACTATACGGTCGAAAGTGCAGATGATATCCAACATATGCGTGATTTATTCGACTTACTTTACACGTTATACCAAACCGCACCCAAGCCGTTTCAACAACAAGAAAACGAAATGTATTCCAATGTACGTGAAGCGATACGCTTTATGAATCGATCTTATATGGAGCCTATTACGATTGAACAAGTTGCACGACACGTCAATATGAGTAGAAGCTATCTCTACAAGATGTTCAAACGCAATTTAGACCAGTCACCGCAAAGTTACTTAATGCAACTACGTATGTTTCAAGCGGCAAAGTTACTCAAAGAAACATCGTTGCAAAGCCAAGAAATTGCCATGCGTGTTGGTTACAAAGAACCTTTAATGTTCTCCAAAGCATTTAAAAAGTTTTTTGGCATCAATGCGACGACTTACCGCCATAAACATCAAGATAGTGCGCACCTTATGATAGAAAATACGTAAGAAATAAGATTTAGGCATTATCCCACGTAATATTTTTTGTATTTTATCATCATTGGTTTAAGTTAAAATAAGCGTTTTAAATCAAATAAACAAATTACACACATGTAACAAATATTCATTTTAATATAGCTTTTTTATGCGATAAAAAGTATAATTATATAATGTGAAGTTGTAAGCCTTTTCTCATTTAACAACTAAGGGGGAACGATAGTATGATCGAAATTAACAGTATTGCGACATTGTTTCTCGCTTGTCTTGTATTAATCATTGGACAAGCAATCATTAACAAAGTTGAGATTTTCAATCGCTTGAGCATTCCAGCACCTGTTATTGGTGGTTTAATTTTTGCGATTATCTCAGCTATTTTAGCTTCAACAGGTGTCGTAACAATTAAATTAGATGGTAAATTTTTCCAAGACTTTTTTATGTTAGCATTCTTTACAACAATCGGGCTCGGGGCATCATTCAAGTTATTAAAAATGGGTGGTAAAGTTCTGATTGTTTACTGGGTACTTTGTGGTGTCCTCGCGACATTCCAGAACGTCATCGGTGTGTCTGCAGCAAAGTTACTGAATATTGATCCACTCCTTGGCTTAACAGCTGGTGCGATGTCTATGGAAGGTGGACACGGAAACGCAGCGGCATATGGTCAAACAATTCAAGATTACGGTGTCGATTCAGCAGTTGCAGCCGCACTTGCTGCCGCAACATTAGGACTTGTAGCCGGTGGTCTATTAGGGGGGCCTATCGTACGTTTCCTAATTAAAAGATATGACTTGGCGCCTAACGAAGCAGATGTCGTTCAAAAAGATTATTCTCAAATTGATATGAACAAACGTCTACATAAACACTTCACATTAAATGAAGTTTTCTTTATTCAAATGGGTATTATCTTGTTCTGTATGGCTTTAGGTACGTATCTTGGCGAACAATTTAGTGCAGCAACTGGCTTCAACATTCCACTCTATGTGGCATCAATGTTTGTTGCCGTTATTATTCGTAACGTATCAGAGATATTCAACTTAGATATTATCGACTTAAAATTAACGAACCAAATTGGTGATATCTCATTGAGTGTGTTCTTATCAATCGCTTTGATGAGTATTCAATTGACAGAAATTTACAACCTTGCATTACCGCTTGTTGTAATCGTCTTTTTCCAAATTATTTTCGTATCATTATTCTCAATCTTCGTCGTCTTCCGCTTGCTCGGTAAAGACTATGACGCAGCCGTTATGATTGGTGGTTTCATCGGTCACGGACTTGGGGCAACACCGAACGCGATGGCAAACTTAGATACCATTACGAAAAAGTTTGGTAACTCACCGCGTGCCTACTTGGTTGTACCAATTGTTGGTGCCTTCCTTGTCGACTTACTCGGTGTACCAATCATTACACTATTCATTGAAACTTTTAGATAGCAACTATCAACAAAACACGGTGTCGCGTATAGAGTGCGCACCGTGTTTTTTCATGCAAAAAAAGCAGGACAACTCATGTCATCCCACTTTTATATTGCCTATACTTGACGTCGAATTTGCCACCCATAAGGGTCTTCTAACTGTGACCAATCTGCATCGATTTCATTCGCTTTGACTAAACATTCATCTAATTCACGTGTCATTTGATCTGCATCTAAATCAATCCCAATAATCACAAGCTGTGTTTGACGGTCGCCATATTCTGGATCCCAATCTTCACGTACATCTTCACGTTCTTGAAGAATTGCGCCACGTTCTGCTTTAGGCATCGCCGCAACCCAATACGTCACAGGATGAATGTCTACAACGCTTCCCGCTTGCGATACAAGACAGGCCACTTCGTTATATTGTGCAAGCCATGCAATACCTTTCGCACGCACAATACTTTTAGGCATATTTTCTAACCAATCATTGAAACGTTTCGCATGGAATGGTAAGCGTCGCTTATACACAAATGATGAAATGCCATATTCTTCCGTTTCTGGCGTATGCGTTTCATGACCGCCCGCTTCTAACTCTTGTAGCCATCCCGCAGACTGACTCGCTTTATCAAAATCAAACAGTCCTGTATTTAAAACTTCATCCAAGTCTACTTGTCCTTTGACAGTTTTAATAATTTTCGCAGATGGTTGTAACTTTCTTAACATCGCTTGCAATTGATTCATTTCTTCTTCTGTCACTAAGTCCGCTTTGTTTAGCACCAATACATCACAAAATTCAATTTGATCGATCAATAAATCAGCAATCGTTCGTTCATCTTCTTCGCCTACTGCTTGATCTCTGTCTAACAATAAGTCTTCAGATTGGTAATCTCTCATAAAACGATGTGCATCAACGACTGTGACCATCGTATCAAGTTTACATAGTTCTGTTAGGTCAATACCAATTTCTTCATCAATATATGAAAACGTCTGTGCAACCGGCACTGGCTCTGAAATACCCGTAGATTCAATCACAATTTGATCAATACCGCCACGTTCCGCAATGGCTTTCACTTCTCGCAATAAATCTTCACGCAACGTACAACAAATACAGCCATTCGATAATTCCACTAATTTTTCATCCGTACGTGATAAGCCGCCGCCGTCTGCAATTAAGTCTTTATCAATATTCACTTCACTCATATCATTCACAATGACGGCAATACGTTTGCCTTCACGATGATTTAATATGTGATTTAATATGTGATTTAATAACGTTGTTTTACCCGAACCTAAATAACCACTCAACACCGTGACTGGTACTTTTTTATTACTCAATGATAGCCCCACCTTTTTAAATCGTAATCATTACGTTTTAAAGTATATAACACTGTCTTGTCTTTACGCAACCTTTAATGTTTTATGCTATATTTGAGGTAACTTGTTTTATAAGGAGCGATGCCTATGCTTAACTATCCTTTCATTGACAGCACATGCGTTGATTCGGCGTGGATTGATCGCAACGGACATATGAATGATGCTGAATATGCACGTGTGTTTAGTCTTGCGATTGATCACTTTCACGACCAAATTGGATTAACGACGGAAGAACGTGATGCACGTCACTATACCGTTTTTACACTTGAAACACATATTACGTATATTCGAGAATTAGAACAAGGTCATACAATTGATGTGAAAGTATCTATTTATGACTACGATGAGAAACGTACACACTTTTTTATGCAGTTATTTGATACTGAAACAAATACGTTATGTGCCACAGCTGAAACGATGATGATGGGAATTGACCGTAATACACGTCGTTCTGCCCCTTACCCGGAAGATGTTTATGCACAACTTACACACTATTACACATCTCAAGGCACGCAACAATGGCCATCGCAATTGGGGCACCGCATTGGAATTCCTCATAAATAAACGAAACACCGTATGACGTAAGCGACGGATCGCCTATAACATACGGTGTTTTTGAATTTTTATTTTTTAAAATGTGTATCAATCGTTTGTTGAATATATGCTTTTGCTTGTTCAAATTGGTCGCGTTCTGCTGCATCCAATGTAATGTTAAACACGTGGTTGACACCTTGACGCGTGACTAACGTTGGTAAGCTTACTGCTAAACTACCATCTGCTGTAATAGACGTTAACGGTAAGATCGCTTTTTCATTGAATACAAGTCGTTTCACTAATTCCACTGTCGTCTTCGCAATGGCTACATTCGTCCAGCCTTTATCGTGGAAAACATCAAAAGAAACTTTATCCACTTGTTGCGTGATTGCCTCTCGATCAATCGCTGCTTTTTGAGATAATGTTTCAAATTCATCTAACGGCATGCCTGCAATCGTCATTTTACTCCAGACAGGTACTGCATGCTGTCCATGCTCGCCAATCACAAAAGCTTCTACACTTTTTGGATCAATATCATAATGGTGCGCAATCAACGTTCTAAAACGTGCACTTTCTAACAACGTTCCCGTCCCCATAATTTTTTCGTTCGGATAATCATTCACTTGCGTTGCGATATACGTCATCGTATCTACTGGGTTAGACACGAATACAATCAACGGTTGCTGTGTCACCGCATTAATACGGTTCATGACATCTGTCACAACACCAACATTCCCTTTCGTTAGCGCTGTGCGATCTGGCATGTTCGGATCTGTTGCGATACTTGCTGTTACGACAATGACATCAGCATCGACTAAATCAGTATAATCTCCACTCACAATACGAATATGGCTTGTTGATGTTAAGCCTTGTGCATGTTGATGATCTAACACTTCTCCACGTGCTAATTTTTCATTTGTATCAACAACCACAATGTCAGAAAACAAATTTAAATATTGAACATCCGTTAAAATTTGACTCCCTACTTTACCGATACCAATTAATCCTAGTTTCATTGTTACCATCCCCTTTTACTTATTAACTATAGCAATATACTTCACAAGCGCAAGCCTTTATTGTGCAAAAAACCGACTGAGCCACTCAATCGGTTTTTACAGTATTATGCGTCTGCCGCACCACGTGCAATCATTTCTTGTTTCGTCACAATCGGATAATTTTTAAAGACAACGGCACCTAATAAGCCAGAAATCAAGCCAATGACCGCCATAGCAACACCATATAATACAACTGTTAGCCAGTCGTTAAAGCCAAACATAACAAGGAACCCAGCAATCGGTGTCGCCGTACCTGTCGCGTCATTGATTAAACCTGACAGTGCGATAACAAGTCCTGCAGCTGCACCGCCTACAAAGTTTGTTAAATAGATTGGAATCGGGTTTGCTGACACAATGTCTGCTTGTGATAATGGTTCAATACTCACTGAAATGGTCGCTTTACGATCACCTAGACGTAAGCGATGGAATAATGCACCGTTCATAAATGCCGAACTAAATGCTGCCATCGCACCAATAGCCATAGGGACGCCTGTTAAACCAAGCAATGCCGTTAATGCCATAGAACTTAATGGGGCTGTACCTACAACTGTAATAATGCCACCAAGAATAATCCCCATAACAATCGGATTTGTATCTGTTGAGCTTTGAATAATATCCCCAATTTTCAACAGTGTGTTATTGACAACTGGTGTGAGTCCAGCTGCAATCAGACGTGCCAATGGTGCAACGACAATCACCGCCCCGATTAAATCCACACCGTCTGGCACATATTTTTCCGTATATTTCATTAAGTAGCCGATAATGTAACCTGCAAAGAAACCAGGTAATAAGTCCATACCACCGCAAGCTGCCGCAATTACAAGTGCATAAACGGGTGACACGCCAATCGCAAGTGCTGTTAACCCTGCTGCAGCAACACCGCCTAAGCCGCCTGCAGCATCGCCCAGTTCGCCTAAAAATGGAATGCCTAACACTTCGCCACCGACGTATTTGTTAAAAGCTTCCACTAAAAACGTCGCAATCGCTGCGTTTGCTAATGCCCCCATCGCACGCATGCCATTCGGTGCTTTGTAAGTAAATAACGTAAAGATCACTAAAACTAAGATTAAAAATAACGTACCTACCAATAAATCCATGAAATCGCTCCTTTTAAGTATTAGTAAATGATAGGATAAGCCTGAAACATCTTTCATTGGCGATAAACGGATGCCTCATACTTTCTTCAAAAAGCTGAATCATTTAAGGAATAGCGTTCATTGATTATAGCGAAAACGTCCTTTGACAACCTTTTTACTGCTAATCTGTATCGCGCTTAAATTTTTGTATAACAACCATTCTACTAAAAAAATTATTTAATTGCACGCGAATTTTTAGAATTTTTCAATATATAATTGGAATATATCTCATCACTTCACTGCATCAAAAAAAGAGGTCATCAGATACTCGTAATTAAAGTGGACCCCATGTCAAGGACACTTAAAAAAAAGACCATTAACTAAATAATTAACTCCCACTATGATGGTGTCATAGGAGGAGTTAAGGCAATGTGAGCCTGTA
>NZ_JXWY01000172.1 GCF_000934465.1 Staphylococcus microti
ACATGCTCCACCGCTTGTGCGGGTCCCCGTCAATTCCTTTGAGTTTCAGTCTTGCGACCGTACTCCCCAGGCGGAGTGCTTAATGCGTTAGCTGCAGCACTAAGGGGCGGAACCCCCCTAACACTTAGCACTCATCGTTTACGGCGTGGACTACCAGGGTATCTAATCCTGTTTGATCCCCACGCTTTCGCACATCAGCGTCAGTTGCAGACCAGAAAGCCGCCT
>NZ_JXWY01000173.1 GCF_000934465.1 Staphylococcus microti
TATTATTAATGATAGTATCAATGTCTGATAAGAAACTGCTCTTTCGACCAGCAATACCCTTACAATCTGACTTTACAGTTTCAATATAGCTATCAAATTTTCCTCTAGCATCCCCTGCCAGCCACTAACTTCTGAACTAACACCCGAAACAGTATCCGTCGTTTCTCCTGATGATACTGACTCTTTAAAAGCTTTCAATGCTTTAATTCGTTCTTTATAATCTAT
>NZ_JXWY01000174.1 GCF_000934465.1 Staphylococcus microti
CGTCAATGAGCACTTCTACTTCAGTAAGCGAAAGTGATTCAGCGTCAATGAGTACGTCAACTTCAGTGAGCGAAAGTGATTCAGCATCAATGAGCGCTTCTACTTCAGTAAGCGAGAGCGACTCAGCGTCAATGAGCACTTCTACTTCAGTGAGCGAAAGTGATTCAGCGTCAATGAGCACTTCTACTTCAGTGAGCGAAAGTGATTCAGCAAGCATGAGCACTT
>NZ_JXWY01000175.1 GCF_000934465.1 Staphylococcus microti
GATATAGTCTAAATTTGTACGCTTTCAATCGTTCCATTAGATACACCACCTATCTATTTATGATTATTCGCTTGATTGGGGAAAACTTTGAACATAATGTGTATAGGGTCTTATCATAATTCCACGCAACTAAAGTAATCAGATATTTCATTATCAATTACTTGTCTACGCTATTTCGTTGCCAAAATAAGAGGATAGTGAAGAAGGTATTCTAAATGACTATTTGTATCTAATGCCATTGTTATACTAACGCTTTTTATGTAGAATGAAAATAACACAAGTAAAACCAAAAGGCAATTCGCAATGTATATCAATTTTCAAGTTACCAAAAGTAACCAATATACTGGACGGCATTCATCACCCACCTATCGAGGATGGGCGACTTCTGCCTAAACTAAGTTAAATATATGAAAACAAGACAGTCTTATCTAGATTGAGATAATGATTGTCTTGTTTGCGTTTAAACAATTATGATGGATCAGATTTGTCGTTTTTATTACTTTTGCTGGATAGCCATTGAATCAAAAAGCCACATAATATACCGAGCAGTACGCCAATAAATGCGCCGGCGATGAGTGGTAAATCGAATGCGTACTGTAATACAAAACTGAGGACAACCGCAAAAATAATAATCAACAATGAAAGATAGTTGTCTTTTAGTGTTTTCATCTGTTTCACTCCTATTTCTCTATTATAGCATCTCTCAATGAAAGGTAAATCCTTCATAAACAAGCTACGTGTCAAATTTCAACTTGACCATCTGTGTTAAATTTACTATGATAAGTCAGAAATCAAACGATAAAGGTGATGTCATGAATAAAAAGTTATCGATTGTGCTTGTTGCGGTTATCGCAATCATTGTGTTGGGGTATCAATATCTGAATCAAACTGGGCCATTTTCGGATATGAGTGCTGACGATACGGCAGAGACATACACGGTTAAACGTGTCATTGATGGCGATACGATTATTGTCAGCAAGCCGGGTCAAGAAGATATACGTGTTCGTATGATTGGCGTGGATACACCTGAAACAGTGAAACCGAACACACCTGTGCAACCATATGGTAAAGCAGCGTCGGACTTTACGAAGAAACATCTAACGAATCAGAAAGTGCGCTTAGAATATGACCGTGAAAAGACGGATAGATATGGTAGAACTTTAGCGTATGTATGGTTGGGTGATGATATGTTTAATGTGATGTTGGCGAAAGAAGGGCTTGCACGTGCAAAATTTTATGCACCGAATGATAAATACCGTATTTTAATTGAACAGGCACAAAAAGAAGCACAGAAAAAGCAATTAAATATTTGGGAACGTTAAAAAGTCTTTGTACGGCACAGTTTTGTGTTGTACAAAGACTTTTATTTTAGCTGTCCAGCAAAGCAAATGCAGATATTCAATAGGTTTATTTGCTGACTTGATAATACGTACATTATACGTCAGAAAGAATTGATTTTTGAATTTGATCAAAGTTTTTTAAGATTTCATCCATTTTTTCGTATTGCTCATCCGTAAATGTAATATAAACTTTACGTTCATCTTCCGTAGAACGTTCTTTACCGATAATACCCATTTCTGTTAAAGCTGTAAGAGATTTATGTACTTCCATTAAACTGAAATCGATGGATTGTTTCACTTTATGAAGTGAAATACGTTGACTATTTGCAGATTTTAAATGATAGAGAAATAAAATATCATTAAGTTTGAGACCATATTGCTTTTTAATTTCACTAATAATTTTTTTTCGATAGGATTCATAGAAAAAAATCAGTTCAGAATCCATTGAGTAACCGTTTTTCATTTCTTCACTCCTTATGCTTACAATATGCACTATACATCATATTATATTAAATTTTTTATACTTTTAAAAGCTTAACTTTCAATATTGCTAAAAGAAAGACATATATTATTAAAATATACAGAGGTATAATATATCTACACATGGAATTTTACACACAAAACAAATTAATTTCAATATTTTTATAATAAGATAGAAGAATTAAATATAAATTTTTAAAGAACAAATAATTATTGATGATTTATATTTTTATTAGAGATGACATTATTAAAAAATAATGTTGTATAGACAAATTTCTAAGATAATAATCTCGTTTTTGAATAAAATTTTAGAATATGCGTGGGCAAATGAAGCATCCTTTTAGGTGGGGGATAAGTGCGTAATTTTATTTGAAAAAGGTCAAATAAAAACGCGCCTTAAATTTTAATAAGACGCGTGTAATTTCATATATTATAAGTAACAATTTTCGTAACAAGCTTTAACAGCAGCTTCGGCATCTTTGTTTGAAATACCGAACATCATAGAGATTTCAGAAGACCCTTGGTTGATCATTTTTAAGTTTATATTGGCATTGGCAAGTGCAGTTGTGATTTTATTGGCTGTCCCAACCATGGCGCTCATTCCTTCACCAACGACCATTAAAATAGCAAGGTCATGTTCAACGTTAAGTTCATCAATATCACATTGTGAACGAATTGCGTTTAACACTTTTTCTTCTTTACCTGCAAGTTGTGATGTACGCATGATAATACTAATATTATCGATTCCAGATGGCATATGATCGAAAGAAATATTATTTTCGGCAAGAATATTTAGTATTTTTACAGAAAAACCGACTTGTCTGTTCATTAAATACTTTTTGATATTAATACTTGTAAAGCCTTTGTCGCAACTAATGCCTGTTACGACTCTACGACGGTTGATTTCTCTATCATGCACAATATAAGTCCCCGGATCATCAGGTCGGTTAGTATTTTTAATGACGACAGGAATACGATAGCGGTACAAAGGTTGTAACGCTTCGTCATGGAATACACCGAAACCTGCATAAGACAATTCTCGCATCTCTCTATATGTGATTTCACCGATAATTTCAGGCGATTTAATAACAGTCGGATTTGCGCGGAAAATACCTGAAACATCTGTAAAGTTTTCATACAGGTCAGCTTTAACACCACGTGCAACGATGGCACCAGTAATGTCTGATCCCCCTCTAGGAAATGTCACGATATGATTTGTTTCTGAATAGCCGAAAAAGCCTGGAATAATAATCTTCTCGGGAATATCTCGAATTTGTTTAATTTTATCGTAACTTGAAGGGAGAATTTGCGCATTTTCAGGTTCGTCTGTCACGATAATGCCAGCATCTTTAGGTGACAAATAAATAGTTGGTACACCTTGTTCGTTATTGTAAGCGGCAATAATTTGTGCATTGAAATTCTCACCGGAAGATTTTAACGCATCTAGCAAGCGTTCTGGTTGATCGGCAAGCGTTTGGATAAAATGTTCGAGCGTTTCATCAATTTGCTTTAAAAGATCTGTCTCAATGCCAAGCTCCGTAATAATATCATTGAAACGTGCTAATATTTCTTGTTTCTTTGATTGGTAATCCAAATCATTAATGACTTTTTCATATAGTCTGATTAAAAGGTCGGTTGCTTTGGTATCCTCAGCGTGACGTTTACCAGGTGCAGACACAATAATAATGCGTCTGTCTTCGTCACTGTTCACGATGTTTAAAACTTTTTTGATTTGTGCTGCTGTAGCTACTGAGCTACCACCAAATTTAGATACTTTCATAATCACTTCAACCTTTCGTTCATATTGGATTTCCTATTCAGTTTCAGACTGAAAAATGGTATGATATACATGAGTTTTTTGAAATTTTTAGAACTTTACAAACTTTGTGAATGAACTTATACTAAACTAAATTTCTGCATATTTCAATATGTAGTCAGAAAATTGTATCAAATAATCGGAGGGATATTACATGAAACAGCTCAATGTTGCATTATTAGGACTAGGTACTGTTGGTTCTGGTGTGGTCAAGATCATCGAAGAAAACCATCAACAGATTAAAGACACCATTCAGAAAGACATTCAAATTAAACATATCTTAGTCCGTGATAAATCAAAAAAACGCCCACTTAATATTTCCCAGTATCATTTGACCGAAGATGTGAATGATATTTTGAATGATGATGATGTGGATATTGTTGTTGAGGTAATGGGGGGTATTGAGCCGACTGTTGATTGGTTGAAAGCAGCATTGTCTCAAAAGAAACATGTAATTACAGCAAATAAAGATTTATTAGCAGTCCATTTACGTGTATTAGAAGATCTTGCGCAAGCGAACGGCGTTGCATTGAAATATGAAGCGAGCGTTGCGGGTGGTATTCCAATTGTGAATGCGATTAATAATGGTTTAAATGCGAATAATATTAGTAAGTTTATGGGTATTTTCAATGGAACATCTAACTTTATTTTAACGAAGATGACAGAAGAAGGTGCACCATACGAAGCAGCACTACAAGAAGCACAAGACTTAGGTTTTGCAGAAGCAGACCCTACAGATGACGTTGAAGGTATTGATGCTGCACGTAAAGTAGTCATTACATCGTATTTATCATTTAACCAAGTGATTAAACTAACAGATGTGACAACTGAAGGGATTAGCCAAGTGACGACAGGCGATATTGATGCGGCGAGAGCGCTTGGATATAAGATAAAGTTGATTGGTAAAGGGACATATACAAACGGACAAGTGCAAGCGTCTGTAAAACCAACACTGATTGCACACAGTCATCAATTAGCTGCTGTTGAAAATGAATACAATGCCATTTATGTTATTGGCGATGCGGTTGGCGAGACGATGTTCTACGGTAAAGGTGCGGGTAGTTTAGCGACAGGTTCTGCGGTTGTAAGTGACTTATTGAATGTATCATTACAATTTGAATCAAACTTACACACGTTACCACCACATTTTGAACTAACAACTGAAAAAACAAAAGAAATGATGGATACGACGGAACCAGAAGTCATTAAAGAAAAGGAAAGCTACTATTTCGTTGTGACGTGTCCTGACGTTTCAGAAAAACAAATAGAAACAGATATTAAAGGGAATCTGCCATTCCATAAAACGTTACAAATGAAACAGATAGAAGCGAATCAATATGCGGTCGTTGTGATAGGCGTGGATGCGCAACCAACAGCAGCGATTGATGCGTTGGAAGGTTACAATGTAGAAAAAATTTATCCGGTTGAAGGAGTTTGATGAAAGATGAAGTTATGGCAAGGTCTTGTAAAAGAATATGAAGCATTTTTACCAGTGAATGAACAAACACCGAATGTTTCTTTAAATGAAGGACATACACCACTGATTTATTGTCCATCTATGTCTGAAATGCTCGGTATTGAATTGTATGTTAAATACGAGGGTGCGAATCCAACTGGGTCATTTAAAGACCGTGGTATGGTGATGGCAGTCACAAAAGCGAAAGAACAAGGGCGTAAAATTGTCATCTGTGCTTCAACGGGTAATACATCGGCATCGGCTGCAGCATATGCGGCGAGAGCGGGTTTGAAAGCAATTGTTGTCATTCCTGAAGGTAAAATTGCGCTAGGTAAATTATCGCAAGCTGTCATGTATGGTGCGCAAATCGTTTCTATTGAAGGTAACTTTGATGAAGCTTTAGAAATCGTGAAAGAAATTGCACAAGATGGCGAAATCGAATTAGTAAACTCTGTAAACCCTTATCGTATTGAAGGACAAAAAACAGCAGCGTTTGAGATTGTTGAACAATTTGAAGGATCAGCACCTGATGTATTAGCTATCCCAGTAGGTAATGCTGGAAATATTACAGCATATTGGAAAGGCTTTAAAGAATACAATGACAAAACTGACAGCGGCTTGCCTAAAATGTTCGGTTTCCAAGCTGAAGGTGCTTCACCAATTGTTCAAAATAAAGTGGTTAAAAATCCTGAAACGATTGCAACAGCGATTCGTATCGGTAATCCAGCGAGCTGGGATAAAGCAGTCGATGCAATCGAGACATCTCATGGCTTGATTGATGCGGTTACAGATGATGAAATTTTAGAAGCGTATCAATTGATGACATCTAAAGAAGGAATTTTCAGTGAGCCAGCAAGTAATGCTTCAATCGCTGGTTTAATTAAGTTACACCGTCAAGGTAAACTTGAAAAAGGTCAAAAAGTGGTAGCGGTATTAACAGGTAATGGCTTGAAAGACCCTGATACAGCAATTGGTTTATTAGAGAACCCAATTCAAGCACTACCTAATGACAAAAACCAAATCATACAATATATTAAGGATGCATTAAAATGACAAAAAATAAATTAAGCCTCAAAGTGCCGGCATCAACAGCTAATTTAGGATGTGGTTTTGATTCCATCGGTATGGCACTGAACAAGTTTCTATATGTGGATGCACAACCGATTCGTGCACGTCAGTGGAAGTTTCATCATGAAGGCCCAAATCTCAACGGGTTACCTGAGGATGAAACACACTATATTTATAAAACGGTACAATATGTTGCAGAAAAATTTAATGTCCAAATACCAACATTAGAAATTAGAATGTATAGTGATATTCCACTTGCACGTGGATTAGGTTCTTCAGCTTCAGCACTTGTTGCCGGATTATACATTGCCAATTTTTTTGGTGACATTGAGTTGTCGAAATATGAGTTGTTACAGTTAGCAACTGAAATTGAAGGGCACCCAGATAATGTTGCACCTACGATATACGGCGGATTAGTGGTTGGTTATCATAATGCAGAAACAAATATTACAGATGTTGCGCATATTGATGTTCCAGATGTGGACTTTATTTTGACGATTCCCGAGTATGAACTAGAAACGAAAAAGTCACGTGCGGTTTTACCGGAAACGTTGAATCATAAAGATGCAGTGAAATACAGTGCGATTAGTAATACAATGATTAGCGCACTGATTCAACATAACTATGAGTTAGCAGGCAAAATGATGGAACAAGATGGTTTACATGAGCCGTATCGTCAACATTTAATTGAAGATTTTGAAGCGGTTAAACAAAAGGCACACGCGTTTGATGCGTATGCGACAGTGATGTCCGGCGCAGGATCAACAATCATGACGATGGTAAAAAAAGAAAAAAGTGGGCCACTTGTACGTGCGCTCCGTCAATCTTTTAAAAACTGTCATTCTGAGCTTGTAACAGTCAATACAGAAGGCGTTGTCAGCCAAGCAATTCATAATTATTAACAACCGAAGCAGTTTTACTTACATCATGTGAGTGAAGCTGCTTTGTTATTTTGACATTTTTATGGCTGAACTTTTTGAATGTATCGTAATTTGAAAAGCTGTTGTAAGATAGAGAGTGAAAAGGAGATAGAGACAATGAAACCAGACTTGATTATATTTGATATGGACGATACATTATTGACGTCACAAAATAAGGTATCCGAAACGACGAAAGATTATTTATTAAAAGTACAGCAACTTGGTTATAAGCTCACTTTGGCATCAGGAAGACCGACAGAAGGGATGTTGGCAGTTGCTAAAGCGCTTGAGCTGGATAAGTATGGCAGCTATATTATGAGCTATAACGGTGGTCAAACGATTGATATTGCCAATCAAACGGTTATTGCTAAACAAAGCGTGTCGAAAGCACATTTTGATCGTATTGTCGATTTTTGTCGTGAACATGACATGCTCGTTTTAACGTATTATGAAGGACAAATCGTTATTGAAGGCACACATAAATATATGGGCGTTGAAGCGGAACTAACGGGTATGCCGATGATTCAAGTAGATGATATTAAAGCACATGTTCAAACTGATGTTCCTAAAGCGATGGCAGTTGCTGATGAGGATAAAATTGCACATATGTTTGCAACAGAAGTAACGCAATTTGCAGATGATTTAGCAGTAACAATTAGTAAACCATTTTTCCTAGAATTTATGAGTAAAGGTGTTTCAAAAGGTGCAGCAATTCGACGTCTAGCTGAACAACGTCAGTTATCCGTTGATAATATGATTGCATTTGGAGATAGTGCGAATGATCTTGATATGATTGAAACAGTCGGTACAGGTGTTGCGATGGGAAATGCACTTGATATTGTTAAAGAGAAAGCGCAGTATGTGACGAAGAGTCATGATGAAGATGGAATTCCATTTATATTAGCGCAGTTATTAGACGTTGAAATTTAAAATGAGCCAAATAAAAACAGTGAAGTGTGATGTTGATGCATCGGCTTCACTGTTTTTTACACTATTTTGCTGTATGTGTCCATTCTTTTTGTCCGCGATGTCGTTTAATATGTGCATAAATATTGTCGGCGGCATATTCTTGATTTGTATAAATTGTAATCGCAAATGCAGATTGATTGTCTTCAAATGGTTCGTCTAAATAAAGTTCTTTAAGATGTTGATAGAGGTTGTCCATTTGTTCATGTGTCAAACTACTGTACTCGCGCAATGTGCGTTTAAGCAGCTGGCCATGTTTTTCTTCTAAAGACTGCACAACAATTACGAAACGTTCTTCCGTTTTAATTACATCATCGAAAAGGTTTGTTTGTCCAATCATACTAAAACCACCTTTATTTGTTGTTACTTTAATTATACCTTATTTAAATAGTGGATAAAATAAAAAAAGGAGCAACATTTATTTCAAATGCTACTCCTGTGTGTGCGTTATTGGTAAGATTCGTGCTCGCTTAAATCAATTTCTTCGAGTGGAATGACTTTTGTTTTATGAATCAACTTATGCACAAAATAAATCACAAATAGAATGATAATAGGTAAAAAGTTTTGTGCTAATACTGGTAAATCAAAATGCATAATCGCTTCTGCAGAACTTCCGAAGATAAGGAAGAGAATCGTTACAAAAACGATGATGGGACCTACCGGGAAAAATGGTGCTTTATATGGTAAAAGCTGATTAATATCTTTTTGCTGTACTTTAATTGCGCGTCTTAATCGAACTTGTGCTAACACACTAGATGCCCATACGAAAGTGATGAGTGCTCCTATAATATTCAATAAGCCGATAACACTTTCTGGATTGAAGTTTGCATAAACTGTCACAGATGTAATAAAAACAAATGTTGTTAATAACGCATTTAATGGTAATTTTGTTTGACGATTGATAACGCCTAAAAACTTTGGTGCTTGTTTGTCTTCACTTAAAGAATACAGCATACGACTTGTTGTGAAGATACCAGAGTTCGCTGCAGATAATAATGTCGTTAAAATAACAGCATTAATAACTGAAGCTGCAAATGCAATGCCAACTTTATCAAATACAATGGTAAAAGGACTTTGTGTAATTGAACTGTTTTTGTTTAACAAAGTTGGATCCGTGTATGCGATAATCCCTGAAATAACAGCAATCGACAATACATAGAATAGTAGTATACGCCAGAAAACTTGTTTAATCGCACGTGGCATAGATTTTCTAGGATTGTCAGATTCACCAGCAGCTACAGCAACAACTTCAGAACCACCAACAGAGAATCCTGCAATCAGCAATACGCTTAAAAAGCCTGATAAGCCACCGACAAAAGGTGCCTCGCCAACTGTATAATTTTCAAATCCGTAATATTTACCGCCTAAAATACCAAAAATCATGAGTATCCCTAAAATAATAAAGATAATAATCGTAATGACTTTGATGAGTGAAAGCCAAAATTCTGCTTCACCAAACGCTTTAACAGTAAATACGTTCAGTAGGAAAATAATCGATAAGAAAATGATACTCCATACTAGGGGAGAGAAGAAATGGAAGGCATCCCAATATGCAATGACATTAGATGCAACAATAATATCGATACTTGTAACAAGTGACCATATTGTCCAATACAACCAGCCCATCGTAAATCCTAATGAAGGGTCAACAAATCGCGTGGAATAACTACTAAATGATCCAGATACAGGATAAAATGTCGCCATTTCCCCTATGGATGACATCAAAAAGTATAACATCACACCGATGATTAAGTATGCTAGAATAGCACCGCCAGGACCTGCTTGAGCAATCACACCACCTGTTGCAATGAATAAACCGGTTCCGATTGCGCCACCGATAGCAATCATTGAAATGTGTCTGGATTGCAGCCCTCTATTTAATTTCTTTTCTTCCATAAACATCTGCTCCTCGTAAAAAATAAAAGATTTCTATCTATTGTACTTGCTATCTCAAGGATATTCAACAACAATTTACAACTTTAAAGCCTTAAAAGCAAAATTTTTCGAAAATTCAATTCAGAAAAGGTATTCAACTTACTTTTATTATTTTCAAAATAGGGTATAATGAACCAAAGGGGTAAATTAGAATTATTATAAATAAGAAAGAAGGTAATTCAAGTGGGTAATCATAATGATTCGAAATTAACAGGTTTATTCGGGCATCCAGTTGGTGACAGAGAAAACTCAATGACAGCAGGTGCACGTGGGCCGTTATTGATGCAAGATTGGTATTTCTTAGAACAAATGGCACACTTTGATCGTGAAGTTATTCCAGAAAGAAGAATGCACGCCAAAGGTTCAGGTGCATTCGGTACATTTACAGTCACTCATGATATTACACAATATACATCAGCAAAAATCTTTTCAGAAGTAGGTAAACAAACAGAAATGTTCGCGCGTTTTTCAACGGTAGCAGGAGAACGTGGTGCAGCCGACGCAGAAAGAGATATTCGTGGTTTTGCGTTGAAGTTTTATACAGAAGAAGGTAACTGGGACTTAGTAGGAAACAACACACCAGTCTTTTTCTTTAGAGATCCAAAATTATTTGCAAGTTTAAACCATGCAGTAAAAAGAGATCCTCGAACAAATATGCGTAGTGCACAAAATAACTGGGATTTCTGGACTTCATTACCTGAAGCATTGCATCAAGTGACAATTTTAATGTCAGATCGTGGGATTCCAAAAGGTTTTCGTCATATGCACGGCTTTGGTTCACACACGTATGCGATGATTAATGATAAAAATGAGCGTGTATGGGTAAAATTCCATTTTAGAACACAACAAGGGATTGAAAACTTCTCTCCTGAAGAAGCAGAACAAGTCATTGCAAAAGATCGTGAATCATCACAAAGAGACTTGTTTGAAGCGATTGAAAAAGGCGACTTCCCTAAATGGAAAATGTATATCCAAGTCATGACGGAAGAACAAGCACGCAATCATAAAGACAACCCATTCGACTTAACAAAAGTTTGGTTTAAAGATGAATATCCATTAATTGAAGTGGGCGAGTTTGAATTAAATAGAAACCCTGACAACTATTTTATGGATGTTGAACAAGCAGCGTTCGCACCGACAAACATTATTCCAGGTTTAGACTTTTCTCCTGACAAAATGTTACAAGGTCGACTTTTCTCATACGGCGATGCACAAAGATATCGTTTAGGTGTTAACCACTGGCAAATTCCAGTAAACCAACCTAAAGGCGTTGGCGTTGAAAATATTTGTCCATTCAGCCGTGACGGTCAAATGCGCTTCTTAGATGGTAATGGTGGAGGTAAAACACACTACTATCCAAATAGTACAGGTGCATTTGAAGATCAACCAGAATACAAACGTCAACCGCTTGCCGTAGAAGGTACAGCATATGAACACAACTTTAGAGAAGATGATGATAACTACTTTGAGCAACCAGGTAAGTTATTCCGTCTACAATCACCAGAACAACAACAACGTATTTTTGAAAATACAGCAAATGAAATGGATGGAACGACTGATGAAGTGAAACATCGTCATATCCGCCATTGTTATCAAGCAGACCCTAACTATGGTAAAGGTGTTGCAAAAGCACTTGGCATGTTAGATGAATTAGATACGATTTTAGGTGACTTAAAATAAGTTGATATGCAATTAAAACACAAAAAATGTTGAGAGCCTTGTTCTCTCAACATTTTTTACAGTTGTCGTATTTTTTGATTAGCAAGTATATGCCATTATTATTTTGTTTCTCTGTGCAACGTGTGCTTATTTAATCTTGGGCAATATTTCATCATTTCAATACGTTCAGGGTTTGTACGCTTGTTTTTTGTTGTAATGTAGTTACGATCTCCACATTCAGTACAAGCTAAAGTTACATTAATACGCATGGTTTTCCCTCCTTTAATGATTATATTTAAACTGAAACCATTACGATTTAATATTTTAGCATGCTTTTTCCAATTTGCCAATATTTTTATGTTGCATTGCTTTAAGAGATTGTGCTAGTATTTAAAACGTAATGATTACGATTTATAAAAAGGTGGTTAAAATATATGGCTAAAAAGTCTAAAATTGCGAAAGAGAAAAAGCGCGAGCAGTTAGTTGCACAATATGCAGAACTACGTCGTGAGTTAAAAGCGAAAGGTGATTACGAAGCACTTCGCAAGCTTCCAAGAGATTCTTCACCGACACGTTTAACGAGAAGATGTAAAGTCACAGGTAGACCACGTGGTGTATTACGCAAGTTTGAAATGTCACGTATCTCATTCCGTGAGTATGCACATAAAGGTCAAATTCCTGGTGTTAAAAAATCTAGTTGGTAATATTTTGCAACCCTTTGTTTACTTTATCCGCTAAAGATAGTATATTATCATATGGATAAAATAAATGAGGGGTTTTTTAAATGAAAATTTTTGATTATGAAGATATACAGTTAATTCCAAACAAAAGTATTGTAAAGAGTCGTTCAGAAATTGATACGTCTATCCAATTTGGCCCTAAACGTTTTAAGTTGCCTGTTGTTCCAGCGAACATGCAGACAGTCATGAATGAAAAATTAGCGGAATGGTTTGCGGAGAATGAATATTTTTATATCATGCACCGATTTGATGAAGCAGCACGTTTACCATTTATTAAACGCATGCAAGAAAAAGGCTTATTCGCCTCAATCTCAGTTGGTGTTAAAGACCCTGAATTTGAATTTGTAGAAAAAATTAAAGCAGAAGGCCTCAAACCAGAATATATCACAATCGACATTGCACACGGCCATTCTGATCAAGTAATTGATATGATCAAGCATATTAAAAAACATTTGCCAGAAACATTTGTCATTGCTGGTAATGTAGGGACGCCAGAGGGTGTTCGTGAGTTAGAAAATGCAGGTGCAGATGCGACTAAGGTAGGTATTGGACCTGGACGTGTATGTATTACGAAAATCAAAACAGGTTTTGGTACAGGTGGTTGGCAATTAGCAGCAGTAAACTTATGTAGTAAAGCTGCACGCAAACCAATTATTGCCGATGGTGGTATTCGTACGCATGGTGATATTGCAAAATCAGTACGTTTTGGTGCTTCAATGGTTATGATTGGTTCATTATTTGCAGCACACGAAGAATCACCAGGTGAAACTGTTGAGATGGACGGTAAAAAGTATAAAGAATACTTTGGTAGTGCGTCTGAATATCAAAAAGGTGAGCGTAAAAACGTAGAAGGTAAAAAAATGTTTGTAGCACATAAAGGTGCATTGCAAGACACATTAACAGAAATGCAAGAAGACTTACAAAGCTCAATTTCTTATGCGGGTGGTAAAGATATCGACGCATTAAGAAAAGTAGACTATGTGATCGTTAAAAACTCAATTTTTAACGGCGATAGAGATTAATTTAATAGAAATGAAAAAGCTCCGAAATCCAACGCTTTTGTGGATGATCGGAGCTTTTTACTGTTGTTTAAGAAGTGCTTATGAGAGTGTATGTGTCATAATGTATTGGTAGTTTCATGTTATGAATTGCTAAAACGCTTATGATTGTCTGTATAAATTACATCTCTCTGAAAAGACCTACTACTTTACCAAGTACAGTGACATGTTCTAAATAAATCGGACTTAACATGCTATTTTCAGGTTGCAAACGATAGCGGTTTTTCTCTTTGTAGAAACGTTTCACTGTCGCTTCGTCCTCTTCAGTCATCGCCACAATAATATCACCGTTCTCTGCAATAGACTGGCTACGTACGATGACTTTGTCACCATCTAAAATCCCGGCTTCAATCATACTATCACCGACAACGTTTAAAATAAAAAGTTGTCCATTATGTGTTGAAGTAAAATGTTCAGGCAATGGATAATACTCTTCAACGTTTTCAACGGCAGTGATTGGCACACCTGCAGTTACTTTCCCTATAACAGGAACAAAAATCGTCGCTTCCATATTAACGGGTTCTCCCATTAATTCATTCACAATTTCAATTGCACGGGGTTTCGTAGGGTCACGTCGAATATACCCTTTTTCTTCAAGGCGAGATAAATGGCCGTGAACGGTTGAACTTGATGCAAGACCGACAGCTTCTCCAATTTCACGTACACTCGGTGGATAGCCTTTAGATTGTACGACATGTTTAATAAATTCAAAAATTTCACTTTGTCTCTTTGTTAATTCTCTCATTGTTAGCACTCCTTCGTTGAATTTAAAGTTATTATAGCATACTACACGAACAAGAACAAACATTTGTTCGTCTTTTTGTTGACATGGAACGCTTGTTCTGATAAATTACTAATACAAACAAATGTTCTAGGAGCGTTGAGTAATGATACAACATAAAATGACTGAGATATACTTATTTATTATCGTCTTTGTGGCGTCAATTATACTATTTATGGCTTTCTTCATTCTGACAAGCCAAAACAATCAAACAGAACAAACGTACCAGATGACCGATCATTCTCTTAAAAATACAGAACAAACGGTCCCACATCATAATGATGAACAGAGTATGTTTGCAATTACGTTAAGCAAATAATGACTTATTATAGCTTATAGTATCAAGTGTTTGGTTTTTCGTGTCATATCTGATATATTCTTCTAAAGAAAACAACGGAGGTACTATGACATGCTTAGCCAAGAAAAATTAAATCGCATCAATGAACTTGCGAACAAGAAAAAAGAACAAGGTTTAACTGAAATTGAAGCAAAGGAACAATCTAAATTAAGAAGTGAATATTTAGAAACGTTCCGTGGTAGCTTTAAATCACAAATTGAACAAACTAAAATAATCGATCCACAAGGTAATGATGTGACACCTGACAAATTAAAAGAAATTCAAAAGCAAAAGAATTTGCGTAAATAGTTGTCACACATTATTCATGAATTAAATTTACGAATATATGGAATTTCTAGGTATCCGATAGCGCTTTCGGTTATAATATAGACGTGAAGAGAAAAAGAAGGGATGTTATTTTATGTTTGATAAAAAAGATAGTTTAGCAGTGAATACATTGCGTGCTTTGAGTATCGACGCCATTGAGCAAGCGAATTCAGGGCATCCGGGATTGCCAATGGGTGCAGCACCTATGGCGTACACATTATGGACACGTCATCTGAATTTCAACCCTAAAGCTGACAAATATTTTAACAGAGACCGTTTTGTGTTATCTGCTGGACATGGTTCTGCGCTATTATACAGCTTATTACATGTATCTGGCGATTTAGCTTTAGATGAGTTGAAGAACTTCAGACAATGGGGTTCAAAAACACCAGGTCACCCTGAGTTTCGTCATACACAAGGTGTCGAAATTACAACTGGACCATTAGGACAAGGTTTTGCGATGGCAGTTGGTATGGCAATGGCTGAAAAACACCTTGCAGCAAAATATAACAAAGATATTTCAATTGTAGATCACCACACATATGTATTAGCATCTGATGGTGATTTAATGGAAGGTATTTCACACGAAGCAGCTTCTCTAGCTGGACATTTAAAATTAGATAAATTGATTACATTGTATGATTCAAACGATATTTCATTAGATGGTAAGACGAATAAATCTTTCTCTGAAAATATTAAGCAACGTTTTGAAGCGTATGGATGGAACCACATTTTAGTTGAAGATGGTAATGATCTTGAAGCGATCGATCGTGCGATTACAACTGCAAAAGAACAAGCAGGACCTACGATTATTGAAGTGAAGACAATTATCGGTTATGGTTCACCAAATAAATCAAACAGTCACACATCTCACGGCGCGCCACTTGGTGCAGATGAGCGTGCATTAACGTTCGATAACTATGCACTAGATGCAAACAAACAATTCCATGTGGATGAAGTTGTTTATGAAGTGTTCAAAGAAACGATGATTGCACGTGCAGATGCACACGAACAAGCGTGGGAAGAAGACTTCAAGAAATATGAAGCACAATATCCTGAACTTGCGAAAACATTCAAAACCGCATTAGCAGGTGATCTTCCAGAAGACTATGCAGCAGCATTACCACAATTTGAAGTGGGTCACAATGCAGCCTCACGTGCTGATTCAGGTGAAGTGATTCAAGCTTTAAGTGCAGCAGTTCCTTCATTCTTCGGTGGTTCAGCTGACTTAGCGTCATCAAATAAATCAAACGTCAAAGCTGAAGGCGATTTTTCAGCAGAAGACGGTAGTGGCAGAAACATTTGGTTTGGTGTGCGTGAATTTGCGATGGCAGCCGCTGTTAACGGTATGGCAGCACATGGCGGTATTCATCCTTATGGTGCAACATTCTTTGTATTCAGTGACTATGTGAAACCAGCACTACGCCTATCATCATTAATGGGCTTAGGCTCAACATTTATTTTCACTCACGACTCAATCGCTGTTGGTGAAGATGGTCCAACGCATGAGCCAATTGAACAACTTGCTGGTTTACGTGCAATTCCTAACTTAAATGTGATTCGTCCTGCAGACGGTAACGAAACACGTGTTGCATGGAAAGTTGCATTAGAATCTAAATCAACACCAACTGCATTAGTATTAACAAGACAAGGTTTACCAGTGTTAGACGTTAAACCTGCGACAGTTGAGGAAGGTGTACGTAAAGGGGCGTATGTTGTATACGAAACTGAAACAGCACCTGAATACGTGCTATTAGCCACAGGTTCAGAAGTGAACTTGTTAGTTGATGTAGCAAAAGAATTAGCTGAGCAAGGTAAAGGTGTCCGCGTTGTATCTATGCCGAACTGGCACGCGTTTGAACAACAAACGAAAGAGTACAAAGATGCAATTTTATTACCACATGTTGAAAAACGTGTTGCAGCAGAAATGGGTGCAACATTAGGTTGGCATAAATATGTAGGTATGAACGGTAAAGTGATCGGTATTGATCAATTTGGTGCAAGTGCCCCTGGCGACCTTGTTATTGAAAAATACGGCTTTACAAAAGAACAAGTGTTGGCTGAAATCGAAAAATTATAAGCAACATACCGTTTGACTAGGATAAATGAGATAGGGCAATGAGAGTTGGGAAGTACCACTTTCTTGCCCTGTTTCTTTTGCTAGGCAGCTTGATCAATTGAAAAAACACATCTTCATCTGAATTATCTTGAAAACATATGTTTTTTCTAGTAAAATGCTAAAGGATAAAGAAAGTGGGTGAAACGATGGCTACATGGTTAGCAATATTATTAATTGCAGTTGCACTTATCATCGGTCTTGTTGGTGGATTCTTCTTAGCGCGTAAATATATGATGGACTATTTGAAAAAGAACCCACCTATTAATGAAGAAATGTTACGTATGATGATGATGCAGATGGGTCAAAAACCGTCACAGAAAAAAATCAATCAAATGATGACAATGATGAACAAAAATATGGATAAGAAGATGTAATATCCATTCTTTAAATAAGCAAGAGATCGATGTTTTATTGATGCATTGATTCTCTTGCTTTTTGTTATTATGTGTACTTTAATATAGTTATGATTATCGTGACATCTTTCAGTTTGAACGATGATTTGTGCATGTATCCAGTGCAAGCGTCATTGTTCAGCTTGATAGGGTGAGGAGGCAATATATTGAGCTATTTAGTGTTTTCCATAATAGTAGCTTTTATGATGGGGGCAGTTGTGATCGTTGTACGTATGAGGGCGCAACAATACCCAGTGAATGAAAAGAAAATAATTTTACCGCCAGTCTTTATGTCGACAGGTGCTTTAATGTATGTGGTACCTTATTTTAGATTAACGCATACAGAAATTATCGAATCCATTGTGATTGGGATGTTATTTTCAACGGTACTAATGATGACATCGCATTTTGAAGTGAAAGGGAGCGACATTTACTTAAAAAAATCAAAAGCATTTCCAATCGTATTGATTTCTTTATTGATTATTAGAACGGTGCTTAAAGTCTTTCTAGGAAGTTCTATTAATGCGGGAGAGCTTGCAGGTATGTTCTTCCTACTTGCATTTAGCATGTTGTTGCCATGGCGCTTAGCAATGCTATATCGTTATCAGCAATTAAAAAAACGTATGTTGAATAATTCAATTTAAGATTTAATAAATAACATTACTATAAAAAGAAAAACAAAGCAGTTTCATGAGCCGAACGGTATGTGAACTGCTTTTTCTATACTTATGAATGAAAAAAGGTTTTGAGGTGACAAACATGAAGATGATACATACAGCAGATTGGCACTTAGGTAAGCGACTGAATGGTCATAGTTTTTTAGAAGATCAACGCCATGTTTTAAAGCAGTTTGTTGACGCTATGGAAGAAGAACAACCGGATGTTATTGTGATTGCAGGAGATATTTATGATACTGCACATCCGAATAAAAGCGTGGTGACATTGTTTGAAGAGACGATTCAGCAACTTAATCTCAAGATGCATATTCCAATTGTAATGATTAATGGCAACCATGATAGTAAAGAACGTCTCAGTTACGGGGCATCATGGTTTAATAATAGTCAGTTGTTTATTCGTACGACGTTAGCGTCATTTTTTGAGCCGATTCTTTTTGAAGATGTTGCACTATACACGTTACCATTTTTTACAGTGTCAGAAGCACGTGAATACCTTGAAGAACAGGTAGAAAGTTATGAAGAAGCTGTGAAAAAATTTGTACAGCGTGTCCAATCACAACTTGATGTTACAAAGAAAAATGTATTAGTTGGTCACTTTACATTAAATGGCGCTCCTAAAAGTGACTCTGAACGTGATTTGACGATTGGGACGATTGAGGCGGTTTCTCCTAAATATTTAGAAGGCTTCGACAGTGTCTTACTTGGACATATTCATCATCCATTTGCATTAGATTATGATCATATTTTTTATAGTGGCTCGCTATTACAATATTCATTTTCTGAAGTGAATCAAGCGAAAGGGTATCGTGTGATTGAATGGCATGCGGATGGTATGCAACAAACATTCAAACGATTTGTGCCACAATACGAATTAGAAGTAGTTGAAGGAACGTATGAAGATGTGGTTAATGGCCGCTTCGAGCGTAAATCTGATAACAGTTATTTTCATTTTAAATTACGTGAGATGCATCATGTGACGGAACCGATGCAGAAGTTAAAACAATTGTATCCGAATACGCTAGCACTGACACCAGAAGTGTTTGTTGCATCGGTGTCGACAGAGCAAACGCCCCATATTAAGCAACTGCAACCGATGACAATTATTAATCAATTTTATGAAATGCACACAGATACATCATTATCTGACATTCAACAAGCGTATCTTGAAACATTGATGACTGAGCAAAGGGAGGGGAATTAAGTGAAGCCAATTTTGTTACGTCTTGAAAATTTTGGACCATTTGTAGATGAGACGATTGATTTTTCTAAAATACAAGAGAACCAATTGTTTTTAATATCTGGTAAGACAGGGTCAGGGAAAACAATGATTTTTGATGGTATTGTCTTTGCGTTATATGGACGGGCTTCTACAAAAGGAAGAAAAGTAGAGGATTTACGCAACCAGTTTGCGAATCCTAAACTACCACTTAAAGTCACTTTTGAATTTGAAGTGCGCGGACAACGTTACAAAGTCATTCGTACCGCTGCTTATAGAAAACCAGGGAACAAAAGTGATACAAATCCGACATTAGAAGTCTATGTTTATGATACGCATCAATATGTGTTAAAAGAAAGTAAGCGAACAGAAGGTAACCAATATTTATTAGACTTAATCAGGTTAAAAGAGGATCAATTTCGTCAATTGTTTATTTTGCCACAAGGTGAGTTCAAGCGTTTCTTAATTTCAAAAACATCCGATAAACAAGTGATTTTAAGAACGCTTTTCAATACACAGCTATATGATGTTTTAAATCATCAGTTACAAGATAAAACGAAAGATATCAAACATGATATTGAGAAGCAACAAGAAAGAATAGAAGATAGATGGCAAGATTTAGCAACTTTTGACAATGAAGTATTACAAGCATATCAAACATATGCGTCTCAGCAACATGACCGTCTTCTGGAAGTGTTACCAAAATATCGAGAAATAGGTCAAGAAGTCGTGCGCAATCTAGAAAACACGACGACTCAAATGAGTGCAAAAGTTGAAAAAGTAAGAGCTGAGATTGAACAACAAAATCAGCGCGTTGATTTGGAAAAGAAACTCAACGACGTTAATCATCATATTGAGACGTTAGAAGCGGAAAAAACTAAAATCCGTGTGCTTGAAGAACGACTTAAACGCATTACAGACAGTAAGTTAGCTGTGAAGTTATATCAAGATTTAACGAATGAAAAAGTGCAACTTTCTCATTATGAGAAGCAAATCGACGAACAAAAAGACATGCTTCAAGTAGCGCAACAATCATTAGAATTATTGAAGGCAGAACAAACGGACTTAGAAGCAAAAAATGAAACGATAACAGCGCAACGAACATTTGTAAATAACACACTTTATTATTATCAAAATGCGACTGTATATCAGACGCATCAAGCCAATCGTACGCAAAACATAAAAGCACTTGAAACATTAAACACCCAATTAGAAACGTATCAAAAGCAATATCAAGATTTAAAAGCATCGTTAAATGGCGAAGTTGTGGATATAGATAAAGAAAGAATGTATTTAGATCAACTGCAAGAAGCGACACAGGCATTTGATGAGCTGAAGCAAGCACAAAAAGAAGCCATGCAAGCGGAACAGTTAAAAGAGAAAATAGCAAAAGCAACTGCAGAGATTGAGTCATTAGAGGCGAAAATCACACTGAAGCAACAACAAGTGCAACATTTGTCACACAATGATCAAGCGTTGTTGAATCATGAAGAAGCGGTTCATATGTTACGAAGTGAATTGAAAACAGATGAACCATGTCCTGTGTGTCGTCAAATTGTTCGACATGCTGTTGAAGGTACAACAATTGAAGCATTAAAGTCGCAACAACAACAAAATGACCTGTTGGCACAAGAAATCCAACAGATGAGAGAAAAAGTGAATGCAGAACAAGGTTCATTACACTATTTAAAGTCTGATTATGAAAAGGTAGCACATGTTCAATTTGACGTCGCGCAATTTGAAACACAACAACAAAACATTGCGTCACTAACGAAAGCATATGAAACACTACGTGATAGCAACAAGAAGTTGGAAAAGTCATCTAAACGTTTAGCTGACATTGAACAGTCTATCAATCAAGTTAAACAAGAAATTGCATTGAAAACGCAACAACTTGCACGCGACATTGATGCAGTAGAGACATTTGAAAAAGACACGGGTTATGATGATATTCAAGCGTTTGTAAAGGCGCATAAGGCACAAGTGAAACAAATTGATGACTATGAGAAAGTAGTAGATGCGCAGCGAATAAAAATACAAAAATGTGAGAAAAAGATTTATGAGCATACCTCTCAATTAGATAGAACACAAATGATGTTAGAAAAAACGCTGAATGATGTCCAAAAGTTGACAACAGAGTTGGATGATGAACTTGGCCATTTGAAACTTAAAGATGTCCAAGCGTTAAAGCAAGTGGCCGATGAAGTACATTTAGAAGACGAAATAAAAGCTGAAATTAAGCGTCATTCAGATGACTATCAAGTTGCGGTTGCGAAACAGAAGGAATTAAAACAAAGTCTAGCGTCTATAGAAGTTGTTGATATAGAAATATTAAATACAACATTTAAAGCGTTAAAAACGGACTATGATCAACAGTTAAAACAATACAATCAAACAGAAGCACAATTGAAGGCGAATGAAGTGCGCATTCAAGAAATAGAAACACATATTCAATATTTAAAAGATCAACTTTCAGCGCAAAGTGAACTCGTCGAATTATCAGAAATCATCAAAGGGAATAACCATAGAAAGCTGAGTCTTGAAAACTATGTGCTCACATATTATTTGGATCAAATTTTAATACAAGCCAATAAGCGGTTGTTAAATATGACGGGAGATCGTTACCAATTAGTTCGAGGTGAAAAGGCAGGGAAAGGCTTTAGCGGTCTTGAAATAGAGGTTTTTGATTACTATGCCAATCAGTCACGCCCGATCACTTCACTGTCAGGTGGCGAAACATTCCAAGCGTCGTTAGCGTTGGCACTCGGATTATGTGAAATTGTTCAAAATGAGCAAGGTGGTATTTCGCTTGATGCAATGTTTATAGATGAAGGATTTGGTACGCTTGACCAAGAAACGTTAGAGACAGCACTTGATACGTTAATACAACTGCAATCAAGCGGTAGACTTGTTGGGGTGATTTCCCATGTGACGGAGTTGAAGGAGCGTATTCCAGTTATACTAGAAGTCATTTCAAATAATTATCAAAGCCACACAAGATTAACAATACGAGAATAAACAAAAAGGGGCTGGGACATAGGCATCCAGTTTCTTTGATAAAAAGTCGTTAAAATTCAGTTTTGGGATTTTAACGGCTTTTTTATCTTATGTATAAACAAAAAACTAGCACTTATCTGGCTAGTTTCCTAATGTTTACTGCCATAAGTGCTATTCCGAGTTCACATTCAACCTTTGATTGCGTGCGAACGGATAATTTTTGAAAACCCAAATTAGCCTTCAGGTTTCCAAAAGTTGATTCGACATCTATCTTTCTCTTTTTATAGATATCTTTTGTTTTTGGATCTGAAAGCTGCTTATTTGTGAATGCTTTAAAATAATCCCACGTCAGATTTTTATATAGTCGTTTGTTTGTATTAGGATTTGTACTGAATCTCATACACTCACTTCGTAGTGGACATCCAACGCAATCTTCACATTGATATAATTTAAAATCTCTTTGATGACCATATCTGTCTCTTCTTTTACTATAACTTCGGAAATGTAACTCCTTCTTATTCGGACATATATAGTAGTCATCTTTCTCATTGTATATCCAATTGGCAGTGATGAATGGATTCTTTTTGTATTTTCGCTTCTTCTCTTTTAGATACATACTGTAAGTGATTAATGGTGTCTTCTCAAAATCATCAAGTATCATTGTATAATTATATTCACTACCATACCCTGCATCTGCCACAATATACTCTGGAATGTCACCATATAATGCTTCAATTGATTTTAAGAACGGTTCAAGTGTCCTTGTATCGCCAGGGTTACTATAAACGCCATATGCCAAAACGAATTGATTATTTGTCGCTATCTGTAGGTTATAGCCAGGTTTCAATTGCCCATTTCTCATGTGATCATCTTTCATTCTCATAAATGTCGCATCATGATCTGTCTTAGAATAACTTTTTCTGTCACCATAAATTTCCATTTGTTTCTCGTATTTGGTTTTGCGTTCTTTAAAATCTTTGAATGCCTTTTTATGCTTTCTCACTTCGCTTCTTTGTTTTCTAAGTATTTTTCTTGTTTCAACATCTTGGGATGTTTCAATTTCAGAAGTGAGTGCGTCATTTTTGTCATCTAAATACATCTCTATACGATTTAATTCTTCTTTAGTTAAGTCATCTGAAGACTCTCGTTTAATTTCAGGAATAATTTCTTCTGTGATTAACTGTTCATACATAGCGGTTGATTTTTCAACAACAGATTTACTAAAACGTTTTGTATTAGCGAGCCATTGAAACGTATACTTATTCGCATTGGCTTCTATCTTCGTACCATCTATATAAATGGCGTCTTCTGTGATTAGTTTATCTTCTAATAGTTGTGCCCTTAAACCAACATAAAGGACATGCAGAAACTCCATCATATGTGGATTTACTCTAAAACGATTGATTGTTCTGTATGAAGGTGTTTGACCTTGTGCGAGCCACATCATTCGACAACTATCTTTAAGTAGAAATTCAATTCTTCTTCCTGAGAAAACAGAGTGTGCATAGCTATATAAAATGATTTTTAACATCATTTTAGGGTGGTAGGACGAAGGACCTCTATGATTGTAATATTGATTGAAAGTTTCTTGGGGAATAGATTCAACGAGTTTGTTGATAATAGATGCGATATCATTTTCTGGGAAAGAAATTTCAGTTTCGATTGGTAGTGTAAGCTGATTTATGTTATACTCTTTATACATATAAAGCACTCCTTTTTTGTTTTTGTCGTTATTAACAATTATAAAGGAAGTGCTTTATTTTTTTAAATAATATCTATAACGAAGGCCTGATTAAATGTCAAAAAACATTTAATCAGGCCTTCTTCGAAAAAAAGAGCCGGGAATTATGTCCCAGCCCCTTTTGTATGCTTAAACTTATTTGTTGCGTAATAAGTCACGGATTTCAGTTAAAAGAACGATGTTTTCTTCAACGATGACTTCTTCAACTTCTTCTTTAGGCTTCATAATTGTATTTGCAATTTTCACGAAGATGAATAATGCAACTGCAACGATCAAGAAGTCGATGATTGATTGAATGAAGATACCGTATTTAATACCAAATGCTGACCAGTTTTCAGCGAAGTTCACTTCACCGAATAATAATCCGATAAGTGGCATGATGATATTTTCAACTAAAGATGTAACGATTTTATTGAATGCAGCACCCATTACAACGGCTACAGCTAAGTCTAAGACATTACCTTTTAGTGCAAACTCTTTGAACTCTTGTAACATGATATTACTCCTTAATATAAATTATTTATTAAACATAATATATTATACATGATTTTGTTACGAATACAACATACTTTTTTTACAAATTTTTGTTTTCATTTTACACTACGTTGATTATAGTGGTCTATTTTGTTATGGTATATATTGTATTTGCATTTTTTACCTTTTAAACTCATTAAATTTGGGTATATATTTAAAAAGTGCACATTTGAAAATAAAATATTGAAAGGGAGTATGTTAATTTATGAATACTTCAAGTCCAGAACCAAATGGTAAGAAGTTTTCACCTGTTTTCTTAATTAGCGCTATTATTATATTTGTAATTGTACTAATTGGTGTATTTATCCCGACACAATTTGGTGATTTTACAAATGAGATAAAACTATGGATTACAGAAAACTTAGGTTGGTATTATTTAATTTTAACGACTATTATTGTTTTCTTCTGTATCTTTTTAATCTTTAGCCCGATTGGTAAGTTGAAGTTGGGGCGTCCAAATGATAAGCCGGAATTCAATACGGTATCATGGTTTGCCATGCTGTTTAGTGCTGGTATGGGTATCGGTCTTGTGTTCTATGGTGCAGCGGAACCGTTATCTCATTTTGCCGCACCGCCAACTGCAGATCCAATGACGAAGCAAGCTTATGCAGAATCATTGCGTTCTACATTTTTCCACTGGGGATTCCATGCATGGGCGGTATACGGTGTCGTAGCACTAGCACTTGCGTATTCTCAGTTTAGAAAAGGTGAACCGGGATTATTATCTAAAACATTGAGACCTATTTTAGGTGATCGTGTTGATGGACCTATCGGTATTTTTATCGATGTACTTGCAGTTTTTGCGACAGTTATTGGTGTAGCCGTATCACTTGGTATGGGTGCACTTCAAATCGCAGGTGGTTTGAATTATTTATTCGGTATTCCAAATAATATGCTGACGCAAGCTATCATTATCGTTGTTGTTACGATTTTATTCATTATGAGTGCATGGTCAGGTTTAAGCAAAGGTATTCAATACTTAAGTAACTTAAACATTGGTTTAGGTACATTGTTAATGCTTGCGGCTTTAATTGCCGGTCCTACAGTACTTATTATGAATATGTTTACAAGCTCAACGGGTGGCTTACTAGATTCTTTCCTATTTAGTAGCTTTGACACAGCAGCACAAAACCCTCAGAAGAACCAATGGATGTCTGACTGGACATTGTACTACTGGGGTTGGTGGATGAGCTGGAGTCCATTTGTGGGTGTATTTATTGCGCGTGTATCCAAAGGACGTTCAATCCGTGAATTCATTTCTGGTGTTATGCTTGTACCAGTTATTGTAAGTTTCTTATGGTTTAGTGTGTTTGGTGTGTTAGGTATTGAAACAGCTAAAAAACATAAAGAAATTTTTGACATGTCTGTTGAGACGCAACTCTTTGGTGTGTTTAACCACTTGCCAATGGGTATGATTCTATCAATTATCGCATTGTTATTAATCGCGTCATTCTTCATTACTTCAGCAGACTCAGCAACATTCGTTTTAGGTATGCAAACAACAAATGGTTCGTTAAACCCAAGTCAATTTATTAAAGTGACATGGGGTGTTGCACAATCACTTATCGCATTTGTTTTATTACTTTCTGGTAATGGTGATGGTGAAGCAGGCTTAAACGCATTACAAAGTGCGGCAATTATTAGTGCACTGCCGTTCTCTGTTGTTGTGATACTGATGATGATTAGTTTCTATAAAGATGCGAACAAAGAGCGTAAATTCTTAGGATTAACACTTACGCCGAATAAACATCGTCTGAAAGAATATGTAGCGCAAGCACAGCAAGATTATGAAGACGAACTCATTGCTAAGCGTAAAGGATTAAGGGAACAAGAGAAATAAACTTTATATAAGTAGTTAGGATGTTGACGCATTCTAACTGCTTTTTTTTATTTGGAATGACGCATTATGATTGTACGCTTAGATATTAAATATGATTTGAAAATAAAACGAGGTACTTTTATTTATTTACGCTATTGAAAATGATTCTCATTTAATAACTAAAGGTTATCAATAATGTTATATGTCATAAGTAAAAGTTATAACAACTAATTAAAAGAACAAAACTCAAATGCGGTCAATTTAGCGCTTACATAGTTGTTTTCATGCCACGTTAATAATACAATTGATTAAAAGGCATATAAATTTTTCAAGGGGGACATTCAAATGGCTGCAAATTTAAAAGAGCAAGCGAAGAAGTCATTTCAAGTAAACGGTCAAGACATCACGTACTATGACTTGAATGTATTAGAAGAAAAAGGCTTAACTGAAATTAGTCGTTTACCATATTCTATCCGTGTTTTATTAGAATCTGTATTACGTCAAGAAGATGGTTTTGTTATTACAGAAGACCACATTAAAACTTTGGCGACATTCGGAAAAGAAAACGACAAAGGTGAAGTACCATTCAAACCTTCTCGTGTTATTTTACAAGACTTTACAGGTGTGCCAGCGGTCGTGGACTTAGCCTCTTTACGTAAGGCGATGGATGATGTAGGTGGGGATCTAACAAAAATCAATCCAGAAGTGCCAGTAGACTTAGTTATTGACCACTCTGTACAAGTAGATAGCTACGGTAATTCAGATGCTGTTGCACGAAATATGAAATTAGAATTTGAACGTAACTATGAGCGTTACCAATTTTTAAGCTGGGCGACAAAAGCGTTCCAAAACTACAATGCGGTTCCGCCTGCAACAGGTATCGTGCACCAAGTTAACTTAGAGTACTTAGCGAATGTTGTGCATGTTCGTGATGAAGAAGGCGAAAAAGTAGCATATCCAGATACATTAGTTGGTACAGACTCACATACTACAATGATCAATGGTCTCGGCGTACTTGGCTGGGGTGTTGGTGGTATCGAAGCGGAAGCAGGTATGCTTGGTCAACCGTCATACTTCCCAATTCCAGAAGTAATCGGTGTGCGTTTAACAAACGAATTGCCACAAGGTGCAACAGCAACAGACTTAGCATTGCGTGTAACTGAGTTATTACGTCAAAAAGGTGTTGTTGGTAAGTTTGTTGAATTCTTCGGTCCTGGCGTAGACAAATTACCATTAGCTGACCGTGCGACAATCGCAAACATGGCGCCTGAATACGGTGCAACATGTGGTTTCTTCCCAGTGGATGATGAAACATTGAAATATTTACGTTTAACAGGTCGTTCAGCTGAACATATCGATGCGGTTGAACAATATTTAAAAACAAACCACTTATTCTTTAATGTGGAAGAAGTACCAAACTATACAGATGTTGTCGATTTAGACTTATCAACTGTTGAAGCGGCATTATCAGGACCGAAACGTCCACAAGATTTAATCTTCTTAAGCAATATGAAAGAAGCTTTCGAGAAGTCTGTAACAGCACCTGCGGGTAACCAAGGTCATGGCTTTGACGAAAGTGAATTTGATAAGAAGGCAACAATCGAATTTAAAGATGGCCGTAAAACTGAAATGAAAACAGGTGATATCGCGATTGCTGCGATTACATCATGTACGAATACATCTAACCCATATGTTATGTTAGGTGCAGGTTTATTAGCGAAAAAAGCAGTTGAAAAAGGCTTGAAAGTGCCTGAGTATGTGAAAACATCATTGGCACCAGGTTCAAAAGTTGTAACAGGTTATCTTCGTGATGCAGGTTTAACTGAGTACTTAGACAAACTTGGCTTTAACTTAGTTGGTTATGGTTGTACAACTTGTATCGGTAACTCTGGTCCATTATTAGAAGAAATTGAAGCTGCGATTGCTAAAGAAGACTTATTAGTGACTTCTGTATTATCAGGTAACCGTAACTTTGAAGGTCGTATCCACCCGCTTGTAAAAGCGAACTACCTTGCATCACCACCACTTGTTGTGGCGTATGCTTTAGCGGGTACAGTAGATATCGACTTACAAAATGAACCGCTTGGTCAAGATGCTGACGGTAACGATGTGTACTTAAAAGAGATCTGGCCATCAATTCAAGAAGTATCAGATACAGTGGACAGTGTTGTAACACCTGAACTGTTTAAAGAAGAGTATGCAACGGTATATGAAAATAACGAATTATGGAACGAAATCAATACAACAGAACAACCATTGTACGATTTTGACCCAAGTTCAACATATATTCAAAACCCAACATTCTTCCAAGGTTTATCTAAAGAACCAGGTACAATCCAACCATTAACTGGTTTACGTGTTATGGGTAAATTCGGTGACTCTGTAACAACAGACCACATCTCTCCAGCGGGTGCAATCGGTAAAGATACACCAGCAGGTAAATACTTGTTAGAGAATGGTGTATCACCACGCGACTTCAACTCTTATGGTTCTCGTCGTGGTAACCATGAAGTCATGGTACGTGGTACATTTGCGAATATCCGTATTAAAAACCAATTAGCACCAGGTACAGAAGGTGGCTTTACAACATATTGGCCAACAAATGAAGTAATGCCTATCTTTGATGCAGCAATGAAATACAAAGAAGACGGTACAGGTTTAGTCGTATTAGCAGGTAACGACTACGGTATGGGTTCTTCACGTGACTGGGCTGCAAAAGGTACGAACTTGTTAGGTGTGAAAACAGTTATCGCACAAAGCTATGAACGTATCCACCGTTCTAACTTAGTGATGATGGGTGTGTTACCTTTACAATTTAAAGAAGGCGAGTCAGCTGATACGCTTGGTCTTGACGGTCAAGAAACAATCCAAGTTGATATTGATGAAACAGTACAACCAGGTCAACTTGTTACAGTAACTGCAACAAAACCAGATGGCACTGTTGTGACATTTGAAGCGAAAGCACGTTTTGATTCAAATGTTGAAATGGATTATTACCGTCATGGCGGTATCTTACAACTTGTATTACGTAAAAAATTAGCTTAATACCAATAAATATGGCGAGTACAGCATATTGTATGTTGTACTCGCTTTTTTAGGTTGGAATTTTTATGACCATGAATGTCTTTGCTTATGACGAATGGTTGCTTTGTGATAAGATAGTGGATGAATAAGAATTCAGAAAGAGGGCACGCAGAATGATTTATGCATTAACGGAAATTGAAGTACGTTATCAAGAAACCGACCAAATGGGTGTTGTTTACCACGGTAACTATGCGACATGGTTTGAGGTCGCACGTACGGACTATATCCGCAAGTTAGGGCTCGACTATATGGAGATGGAAGCACAAGGGGTGGTATCGCCTGTCACAGAGCTTAACGTGCAGTATAAGAAGAGTGTAGGCTATCCTGAAAAGGTAACTGTAAAGACGTGGGTATCTAAGTTTTCAAGATTGCGCTCACGTTACCAATATGAAATTTATAATGAACAAGGGGAACTGGTGACAACTGGTTATACAGATAACGTCTTGATTACCAAAGATGAAGGAAAGCCAGTTCGTATTGATAAAGCTTTTCCAAATTGGTATGACGTATATAGTGACGTTGATCGACGAAATAAAGCTGGTGAAGCATTAGAAGTTAAAAAAACCAATCAATAAGCACAATGCCTATTGATTGGTTTTTTACTTGTATGTTTAATTTTTAACTTGTGCGTGATAAACGATCTCATCATCAACAATGTCAATCTTTAATTGATGATCTTCATAATACCAGACATCTTTCTCAGCGATAACGACATGTAAATCATCTACGATCGTTTCATAGCCAACTTCATCAATATCTTTGAGAAAGTCGACATTAAATGCAGGACTAAATCCTTGTTTTAATTGAAATTCGCCACCGTAACGGACGACAAAGTGGAGTACTTTACCAGCTTCAGGTAATTCAAGTTCCTCTTTGAACCATTCAACAGCCTTAGGGGTAATTTCTAAATGCATGCGCGAAACGCCTCCTTGTTCATATAAGTAAAGTACGCCTTAATTGTAGCGTGTTTTGTATTGAAATCAACTATCGTGCTTACATCCATTTGATTTTCGGTTCTGTGCCTTTTAAAATACGTTTAATATTACTCGTATGGCGATAGATGAGCAAGCTTGCGACGATAAAGCTAATGCCGAACAAAATGTAATCACGGACGATTAGCGCACCGATGACACAGCAAACTGCTGCAATAATGCTTGACAGTGATACATACTTTGATAAATAAAGAACGACAAAGAAGATCACCATTAGCACTAAAAATAATAATGGGTTAACGCCTAGTAGTACACCGGCACTTGTCGCAACGGCTTTACCACCTTTGAACTTTAAATAAATTGGATAGACATGCCCAATAATCGCGAAAATACCGACGATTAAGCCATGCACATCAACGTTGAACCATAATGGGAAAAATACAACGATGAATCCTTTGAAAATATCGAAAAATGTTACCGCAAAACCAGCTGGCTTCCCGAGTACACGAAAGCTATTCGTTGCACCCATGTTGCCACTGCCAAATTTTCTAATGTCTTTTTTAAAAAATAATTTACCAATAATGTAGCCGCTTGGAATGGATCCAATTAAATAGCTAGCAATAAATAAAAGGCATAATGCCATGTATTTTCACATCCTTTTAGTACCTGCTCTTATTTTAACATAAATTTAGTAAGCGTCATGTATTTTCTATTAACAATGTCATAAATGATTGGTATGGACGTAGAACAATTCCCTTATGTAAGAGATGAAAACATATGAGGGGATGATTGAGACATTTGACATTTATAAGGCATTTGTATACGCTTAAAGTAACTTAATGAGCGAAAGGGTGAACCAACTACATGATTTATTAATCCTATTTTATGAACGTTTTTAATTGAAGGTAAACGAATAATTCAGCAATGATTTGCTGTTTTTTAGACGTGCTTTCAATGACGCGATTCAGGATAGGATTGTACTTCTGTGGTTGCAAATAGCACATCATGCATTTAACGGATATGATGTCGTATTTTGTGCACCTGTATGGATTTTTGCCTCCTATTCTGAATGACAATAGGGGGCATTTATTGTCTCCAAATACGTCTAAGGAGATGATCATATGAGGATTTTATTAGAAGCAACACAACTCAAACACTACGTACAAAGTCGTTTACTCTTGGATATTGATAAACTGCAAGTGTATGAGGGCGAGCGTATTGGTTTGGTTGGGCATAATGGTAGTGGAAAAACATCATTACTGCAAATACTGGACGAACAGCTTTTATCGGATGAAGGGGTTGTAACGCAATATACGAAACGTGCATATATTCCGCAACTTAAGTCTTACGAGATGACGAAGAGTGGTGGTGAAGTGATGCAAAGGCATATTCAACAGGCGCTTGATCAACAACCGGAATTGTTGTTTGCTGATGAGCCGACAGCTAATTTAGACACGGCACATATAGAAGCGCTAGAGCGAACATTACAAGCGTGGACGGGTGCGTTTGTTATCGTTTCGCATGACCGTGCCTTCCTAGATACATTATGTACGACGATATGGGCACTTGAAGAAGGTCAGTTAAAGGTCTATAAAGGCAATTATAGTGATTATGTTGAACAGAAAGCACTGGAACGTCGACAATTACAGCAAGCGCATGAAAAGTATGAAAGAGAAAAGAAGCATTTGGAAGCGGCCATTAGGTTAAAAGAACGACAGGCGGAACGAGCGACGAAGAAACCGAAAAAGCTTACTAGTTCAGAAGCGAGAATCAAAGGGACAAATGTCTATTTTGCCAATAAACAAAAGAAGATGCGTCAAACCGTTAAGGCTATGGAAAAGCGATTGGATAGATTGGACAAGGTAGAGAAAGTGAAAGACGAACCACCACTCAAAATGACGCTACCAAATTCAGAGAAAATAAAACAGCGTGTCATCATACGTGCGGAAGATTTTTCAGGTCGTATGGGTGGACGTGTCTTGTGGCATGCTACAGATTTTAATGTAGTTGGTGGGGATAAGCTCGCCATTGTGGGTGCGAATGGCAGTGGGAAAACGACGCTAATTAAGCAATTATTACGCCAACATTCAACTGTTTCTATATCGCCATCGGTTAAAATTGGTTATTTTAGCCAGAATTTAGATATATTAGATGACGCAAAAACGATTTTAGAAAATATAAAACGTACATCAGAACATGATGAAACATTGATTCGTACGGTACTTGCACGTATGCACTTTTTTAAAGAAGATGTCTACAAACGTGTAGATGTACTAAGTGGCGGCGAACGTGTCAAAGTGGCGCTTGTGAAAATATTTTTAAGTGATGTGAATACGCTTGTGTTGGACGAACCAACAAACTTTCTCGATATGCAAGCGATTGAGGCATTTGAGGATTTATTGCGTGCGTATGCAGGAACGGTCATTGTTGTGTCGCATGATCGTAGGTTTATTGAAAACATAGCGACACGTATTATGATTATTGACAAGCAACAGATCAACTTATTTGAAGGGACATATCAACAATGGAACGAAGCACAAGTAATGGCACAAAACAGCGATGTAAATGATGACAAACTACTGCTAGAGTTAAAAATTGCTGAGGTGTTAAGTCGATTAAGTATGGACCCTTCAGAGGCATTAGAACAAGAATTTCAAGAATTGTTGAAGCAAAAGCGTACACTTGATGAATAAGTGACGCATAAAGTGTTTTAAAGCATCACTTTTTATAAGTTTTCACTTTGTATAATAGGGAGAAAATGGCTTAGGTTCGGCGTTATCTTTCATTTGTGGCTTGCATTTTTGCGGTTTTTATATAAGAATAGCTATTGTATAGTTTGATAAACGAACGTATGTTTGCAGGAGGGGAATTGTGTGTCGACGAAAAAGATGAATAATTATTCGGATGATGCGATACAAGTATTAGAAGGTCTTGAAGCGGTACGTAAAAGACCAGGTATGTATATAGGTTCTACAGATAAACGCGGCTTACACCATCTCGTATACGAAGTCGTTGATAACTCTGTCGATGAAGTTTTAAACGGCTACGGTAATGAAATTCAAGTGACCATTAATGCCGATGAAAGTATTACAATTGCAGACAATGGGCGTGGGATGCCAACAGGGATACATCAATCAGGTAAGCCAACGGTCGAAGTTATCTTCACAGTACTGCACGCAGGCGGTAAGTTTGGTCAAGGTGGCTACAAAACATCTGGTGGTTTGCACGGTGTAGGTGCCTCTGTTGTGAACGCTTTAAGTGAGTGGTTAACAGTTGAAATTCATCGTGACGGCAAAGTATTTGAACAGAAGTTTGCGCATGGTGGTGTGCCGCAGACAAGTCTCGTGAAAAAAGGAAAAACGAAAAAAACAGGGACAATCGTTACGTTTAAACCAGACCCAGAGATTTTTAAAAGTGCGACATCTTTCAACTTTGATACGTTAAGCGAGCGTTTTCAAGAATCAGCGTTCTTACTTCAAGGTTTAAAAATTGTTATGGAAGATAAGCGACATGGCAAAGAAAGACAAGAAGTTTATTACTATGAAGAAGGTATTAAAGCGTTTGTTAGCTATGTCAATGAAGGCAAAGAAGTGCTGCATGATGTTGCGCTATTCCAAGGCACGATGAATGATATTGAAGTCGATGTTGCTTTTCAATATAACGATCAATATTCAGAGAGTATTTTAAGTTTTGTAAACAACGTGCGTACAAAAGATGGTGGCACGCATGAAGTGGGCTTTAAAACGGCGATGACACGTGTCTTTAATGAATATTCACGCCGTATCGGTGAATTGAAGCCAAAGGATAAAAATGTGGAAGGAAACGATATACGTGAAGGTTTAACGGCAATTGTATCAGTGCGTATTCCTGAGCATCTTTTACAATTTGAAGGGCAAACGAAATCAAAGCTTGGTACGCCTGAAGCGAGAAGTGCGGTAGATGCATTGATTGCTGAGCAGTTACCTTATTATTTGGAAGAAAAAGGACAACTTTCCAAAGCACTAGTGAAAAAAGCAATTAAAGCACAACAAGCGCGTGAAGCGGCACGTAAAGCACGTGAAGATGCGCGTTCTGGTAAAAAGAACCGTCGCAAAGATACATTGTTATCTGGTAAGCTGACGCCTGCACAAAGTAAAAATACGGAGAAAAATGAATTGTACCTTGTCGAAGGTGACTCTGCTGGTGGTTCAGCAAAATTAGGACGTGATCGTAAGTTCCAAGCGATTTTACCATTGCGCGGTAAAGTGATTAATACTGAAAAAGCCCGCCTTGAAGATATTTTCAAAAATGAAGAGATTAACACGATTATTCATACAATCGGTGCGGGTGTGGGGAACGACTTTAATATAGAAGACAGTAACTACAACCGTGTTATTATTATGACCGATGCGGATACCGATGGGGCACACATTCAAGTGCTATTATTAACATTTTTCTTCAAATACATGCGTCCACTCGTGCGTGAAGGACATGTGTATATCGCATTACCACCTCTTTACAAACTTGAAAAAGGGAAAGGGAAGCAACGCCGTGTTGAATATGCGTGGACGGATGAAGAATTAGAGAAGTTGCAGAAAAAGCTTGGTAAAGGGTTTACATTGCAACGATATAAAGGTCTTGGTGAGATGAATCCGGATCAACTATGGGAAACAACGATGAATCCGGAGACACGTACGTTGATTCAAGTACAAATTGATGATGAAGTGCGTTCGTCTAAGCGTGTATCGACATTGATGGGTGATAAAGTAGCGCCACGCCGTGAATGGATTGAACGTCACGTGCAATTCGGTATGCAAGAAGACCAAAGTATTTTGGAAAATGATGAAGTCCAAATTTTAGTAAAAGATGAAGCTGACGGGGAGGATGCATAATGGCAGAAGTAATACAAAGTTTACCGTTGGAAGATGTAATTGGCGATCGTTTTGGCCGTTACAGTAAATATATTATTCAAGAGCGTGCCTTACCAGACGTGCGTGATGGTTTAAAACCGGTACAACGTCGTATTTTGTATTCAATGTATTCAAGTGGTAATACATACGATAAAAACTTCCGTAAGAGTGCGAAAACAGTCGGTGACGTGATTGGGCATCTTCATCCCCACGGTGACAGTTCCGTTTATGATGCGATGGTGCGTCTGAGCCAAGATTGGAAGTTGCGTCATGTGCTCGTTGAAATGCACGGGAATAACGGGAGTATTGACAATGACCCACCAGCGGCAATGCGTTATACGGAAGCGAAACTCAGTCAGTTGGCTGAACAGTTATTGCGTGACTTGAATAAAGAAACGGTGGACTTTATACCAAACTATGATGATACAACGATGGAACCAATGGTATTACCTGCGCGTCTTCCACATTTGTTAATCAATGGTTCGACAGGGATTTCTGCGGGGTATGCGACGGACATTCCACCACATAACTTAGCCGAAGTGATTACAGCGACTTTGAAGTTGATCGATAATCCGGATATGACAGTCAAACAGTTGATGAAGCATATTAAAGGCCCTGATTTTCCAACAGGTGGTATTATTCAAGGGATTGACGGTATTCAAAAAGCGTATGAAACGGGTAAAGGTAAAGTTGTTGTACGTGCCAAAACGGAAACTGAATCTTTACGCAATGGACGTAGCCAAATTGTTGTGACAGAAATTCCATACGAAGTGAACAAAAGTAGTCTTGTTAAAAAGATTGACGAGTTACGTGCGGATAAAAAAGTGGACGGCATTGTGGAAGTACGAGATGAGACCGATCGTACAGGTTTAAGAATTGCGATTGAGTTGAAGAAAGATGTCAACGCGACAGCAATTTTGAATTACTTGTATAAGAATACGGATTTACAAGTAGCATATAACTTCAATATGGTAGCGATTAGTGATGGTAGACCGAAATTGATGGGGATTAAACAAATTATTGATTGTTACTTGAATCATCAGATTGAGGTTGTCACGCGTCGTACGCGTTATGATTTACAACATGCAGAAGACCGTATGCACATTGTTGAAGGCTTGATGAAAGCATTGTCTATTTTAGATGAAGTCATTGCGCTCATTCGAGAATCAAAAAATAAGCGTGATGCGAAAGACAATTTAGTCGATAAGTACGCTTTTACAGAAGCGCAAGCAGAAGCGATTGTTATGTTGCAATTGTACCGTTTAACGAATACGGATATTGTCGCATTGCAAGAAGAGCACGATGAACTTGCGAATAAAATAGCAGCATTAAATAATATCTTGAATGATCATAATGTGCTATTAGATGTGATTAAAACAGAACTTTTAGAGATTAAAAAGCAATTTAAAGAGCCAAGATTATCAACAATTGAAGAAAAAATAGCAGAAATTAAAATTGACAAAGAAGTATTAGTACCAAGTGAAGTTGTGATGGTCAGTGTCACAAGTGAAGGGTACATTAAACGCACGTCATTACGTAGTTATAGTGCATCAGGTAAAGATGAAATTGGATTGAAAGCAAACGATTATGTGTTGAAATGTTTGGAAGTGAATACACAAGATACAGCGCTTGTCTTTACCAATAAAGGGCGTTACTTGTCGATACCGGTGCATAAGCTGCCTGAAATTAAGTGGAAAGATCTCGGCCAACATATTTCACAATTGGCATCAATAGATGAAGATGAGGTAATTGTCGCTTGTGATGTTGTTTCAACCATTGATGATAGTGAAGCGGTTATTACGGCAACACGTAACGGTATGATCAAAATGACGACGTTATCGCACTACAAAACAGCGCGACATCTTAAACCACTTGTAGCGATGAAGTTAAAAGAGGATGATGTTGTGATTGCAGCGGTCAAAACAAATGTATCCGCAGTAAGTGATTTTGTGACGCTGTTAACACATAAAGGGATGTCGCTCACATATCCGATTTCAGAGTTGCCGGCGACAGGCTTGCGTACAGGTGGTGTGAAAGCCATTAACTTAAAAGCGGAAGATTATGTCGTAATGGCTGACTTAGTAGGTGAACAAGATACGATTTTAATTGCGACACAACGCGGTGCATTGAAACGTATTGGCTTTAACGTCTTACAACCAGCAAAACGTGCACAACGTGGTCTTACGTTGCTGAAAGAACTGAAAAAGCAACCGCATCGTATTGTTGCGGCACGTGTCTGTCGTGAAGCGGACACACAATACCATTTAGTGTCTGATGAATCTGTTCATGATGGGCAAATTGACAAAATTCATTTATCTGAACAATATACGAACGGCTCATTTGTTGTTGATACAGCGTCATTTGGCGAAATACGTCATCTCTTTATTAGCGAATAATAAAAAAAGAGATAGTCACTTTTGCACAACAATGATAAAATACTACTAGTTGTGTTTATTGAAATATATGAAAATCTAATAGTAAAGAGTGATAACAATGAGAGATTTTGATAGTTTAATTCCTGATTGGTTCAAAGCATTCGTGCAAGTCGGGAATGATTTGATTTGGTCGCAATACTTAATCGGTCTCCTTCTAACAGCTGGTATCTTTTTTACAATCAGCTCTAAGTTTGTTCAAATTAGGTGGATTCCTGAAATGTTCCGTGCGATCAAAGAAAAACCGGAAACATTAGATTCGGGTGAAAAAGGGATTTCATCATTCCAAGCTTTTGCCATCAGTGCAGGGTCTCGTGTAGGGACTGGTAACATTGCAGGTGTTGCAACTGCAATCGTACTTGGTGGTCCTGGTGCGGTATTCTGGATGTGGATCATTGCGATTGTAGGTGCAGCAAGTGCATTTATAGAGGCAACATTAGCACAAGTATACAAAGTACCAGACAAAGATGGTGGTTTCCGTGGTGGTCCAGCATACTACATTACAAAAGGACTTAATCAAAAATGGTTAGGTGTTGTATTCGCAATATTGATCACCGTTACATTTGCATTCGTTTTTAACACAGTTCAATCGAATACTATTGCAGAATCACTCCAAACTCAATATAACGTTAGTCCAGTCATCACAGGTGCAATTCTTGCTGTTATTACAGCCGTTATTATTTTTGGTGGTGTTCGTAGCATCGCAAACTTATCTTCAGCAATTGTGCCTTTTATGGCAATCATCTATGTGGCGATGGTATTGGTCATTTTATTAATGAACTTTGATCAAATTATCCCGATGATTTCTACCATTATTAAAAGTGCATTCGGTATCGATCAAGCTGCCGGCGGTGCTGTAGGTTTTGCGGTATTACAAGGGGTTAAACGTGGTTTATTCTCTAACGAAGCAGGTATGGGTTCAGCGCCGAATGCTGCCGCAACAGCAGCTGTATCTCACCCAGTGAAGCAAGGTCTTATCCAAGCTTTAGGTGTATTTTTTGATACGATTCTTGTATGTACAGCGACAGCCATTATGATTTTACTGTACTCAGGTTTAGAGTTCGGTGAAGGTGCTGTCCAAGGTGTCGCAGTGACACAATCAGCATTGAACGAACATTTAGGTAATGTTGGTGGTATTTTCTTAACAGTTGCGATTACATTATTCGCATTTTCTTCAGTAATTGGAAACTATTACTATGGTCAATCCAATATGGAGTTTTTAACGAAAAGTAAAGCAGCGCTATTTGTTTTCCGTTGTTTAGTCGTTGTACTTGTATTCATCGGAGCTGTTGTTAAGACAGAAACGGTATGGAGTACAGCTGACGTATTCATGGGATTAATGGCAATCGTCAACATTGTTGCGATTATCGCTTTATCTAATGTTGCTTTATCTGTTATGCGTGACTATCAACGTCAACGTCAAGCAGGTATCCGTCCAATTTTCAGACCAGAAGAATTAGAAATTAACTTATTTGGTATTGAATGTTGGGGAAATAAGGCACAAAACCAAAAAGACACAACAGAAAAAATGAATCAATAATTCGTCTATAAGTTGAATGTGGAAAGCATATTGCATTTCTGCATTCAACTTTTATTATTTTTGTTATGCCATACAGTAACAATTGATATGTTTGTTGATGCTATAGTTAAAATAAGGGTTACATATACATTGTTGATATGAATTTCTAAGATTAAACTTTTCAACTGCGCTAAGAGCCGATATAATTTGATTTGAGTGTTAAGAGAGAGATGGTGATAAAGTGAGCGCATATAAAATCGTAAAGGTCCTTAATAATAACGTTTTAATTTGTAAAGATAATGGGACAGAAGTTGTGCTAGTCGGTAAAGGAATTGGATTCAACAAAAAACCGGGAACGATGATGAAAGATTCGGATACGATTGAAAAAGTTTTCAAGTTACAAAATAAATCTGAACAAGATCATTACCTGCAGTTAATGGATCAATCGAACGACGAAGAAATTCGTGTCGTTATTGAATCCGTGCAAATCATTTTGGCACACTTTAATATCGAAAATAATGAGTCCTTTATCGTATCGTTAACCGATCATTTAATCTTTGCGTTGAAACGTGTAAAAAATGGCCAGTTAATCTCGAATCCATTTCTAAGTGAAACGAAGTATAGTTATCCAGAAGCGTATCAAATTGCGAAACGCGTTGTTGCACGGCTAAATTTACAGTTGAATATTGCTTTTCCTGAAGATGAGGTTGGTTTTATCGCCTTACACATTGCGTCACAAATTGAACATGTCAGTGTTGAAAATACGAAACAAGTGACGGAATTGATTAATCGTGCGGTTCGCTTGATTGAGCATGATAGAGACATACGTATTGATGTAACGTCTCTGCAATACCAACGATTTATTCGTCACATGCACTTTTTATTGCAACGTTTAAAAAAAGGCGAACGAGCAACAATTGAATTAAGTTTTGAAAGACTATTGAAAGAACAATATCCGCTATGCTATAATGTGGCTGTAAAAATAATTAAAATGATTCAATCACAAATGGACGTTGATGTTTACGAAGCTGAAGTGGCATATTTAACAATGCACATACAGCAGCTAGTTCGTATGTCTCAACAACCTTAAATCTATAAACGTGTTACTAAGTGAGATTAGGCATGAGTTAAAAAATTGTGAATACTCCTATTCGCAGTTTCTTTACTCATGCCTTTTGTGTTGAAATCATTCAAAATGGAGGTTAGTACAGTGAGAAAAAAGCTTTTTGGTCAATTGCAACGAATTGGTAAAGCGTTAATGTTACCTGTTGCGATCTTACCTGCTGCCGGTTTACTTTTAGCTATCGGTACAGCAATGCAAGGGGACGCATTGCAAGGCTACTTACCATTTCTACAAAATGGTGGCGTACAAAGCGTAGCAGAAATGATGACAGGTGCAGGTGGCGTTATATTTGATAACTTGCCAATTATTTTCGCAATGGGTGTCGCAATTGGTTTAGCTGGTGGTGACGGTGTAGCAGCTATTGCAGCACTTGTCGGTTACTTAATCATTAACAAAACGATGGGTGCCTACTTACACGTAACACCTGAACAATTAGAAAATCCAGCCAATGGTTATGCAAGTGTTTTAGGTATTCCAACACTTCAAACAGGTGTGTTCGGTGGTATCATTATCGGTGCATTAGCTGCATGGTGTTATAACAAGTTCTATAACATCAACTTACCATCGTACTTAGGATTCTTTGCCGGTAAACGTTTCGTGCCAATCGTTATGGCAACAACATCTTTTATTTTAGCATTCCCAATGGCATGGATTTGGCCAATCATTCAAAATGGCTTAAACGCATTTAGTGAAGGATTATTAGATGCAAATACAGGTATCGCAGTATTTTTATTCGGATTTATTAAACGACTATTAATTCCGTTCGGTTTACACCATATTTTCCACGCACCATTCTGGTTTGAGTTCGGCTCTTACACAAATGCTGCTGGTGAAATTATCCGTGGTGACCAACGTATTTTCTTAGAGCAAATTCAAGAAGGTGGCAAGCTAACTGCTGGTAAGTTTATGCAAGGGGAATTCCCAGTTATGATGTTCGGTTTACCAGCTGCTGCTTTAGCAATCTATCAAGCAGCAAAACCTGAAAACAAAAAAGTTGTTGCAGGTTTAATGGGTTCAGCTGCGTTAACATCATTCTTAACTGGTATTACTGAGCCTTTAGAATTCTCATTCTTATTCGTAGCGCCTTTACTATTCTTCTTCCATGCGGTATTAGATGGTTTAGCGTTCGTTACATTGTATTTCCTTGATTTACATCTTGGTTATACATTCTCAGGTGGTTTCATCGACTTCTTCTTATTAGGTATTTTACCGAATAAGACAGCGTGGTGGCTTGTTATTCCAGTTGGTTTAGTTTATGCAGTCCTTTACTACGTTGTGTTCCGCTTCATGATTAAGAAGTTCAACTACATGACACCAGGTCGTGAAGATAAACAAGTATCTGCGCAAACAACAGAAGCTGGCGACTTACCATACGCTGTTTTAGAAGCAATGGGTGGTCAAGAAAACATTAAACATTTAGACGCATGTATTACGCGTCTTCGTGTTGAAGTGAAAGATAAAGCTGAAGTAGACGTTGCACGTTTGAAAGATTTAGGGGCATCAGGTGTCCTTGAAGTGGGTAACAACATGCAAGCAATCTTCGGTCCTAAGTCAGACCAAATCAAACACGAAATGCAACAAATCATGTCAGGTAAAGCTGTTAAATCAACAGTTAACTTAGATGACAAAGATGAAGCAACAGTGGTTGATGCGGCAACAGCTAACAAAGAAAAAGTAAATCACGTTGTCGCGGCGCCGTTAAAAGGTGATGTATTACCATTAAGCGAAGTACCTGACCAAGTGTTCAGTGAGAAAATGATGGGTGATGGTATTGCGATTCGCCCAACAGAAGGTAAAGTTTACGCACCATTTAATGGACGCGTACAGATGGTATTCCCAACGAAACATGCGATTGGTTTAACATCTGAAGACGGCTTAGAACTATTGATTCACGTTGGTTTAGATACAGTGAAATTAGAAGGTCAATGTTTTGATGTACTTGTTGAAGAAGGACAAGAAATCAAAACAGGCGATGTTTTAATGACATTCGACTTAGACTACATTCAAGCACATGCGAAAAGTGATATTACGCCAATTATTGTGACACAAGCAGATGTAACAAACTTGGATTACACAACAGCAACAACTGTTACAGCAGGCGACAAACTTTTTGAAACAAAATAGTAAATAATTAGAGAAAGCTGGGATACGGTGTTGTATGCATGACGTATCTCAGTTTTTCTGTTTTTATGGCGTGTGTTACACTAGGTAATCAAGCGTTTACGTCGTTTTTTTGTCAAATTTCTGTTAGTAGTTTGAATTTGAGGAAAAAAAGTATAAACTATAATTACTTTCCAAAAGGTTGGGTGAAATTTTATGTCAGAACAAGTAACGGAAAAAAAGGAAAAAAAAGCGCATTTTAAAATGGGTGAGAGCCGCTTCATTCAGTTTTTTGGCGGTAGAGATTTATTGTTTGCGTTAGTCGTATTTATTCTTTTCGGTGTCGTTATTTTTATCTTTGATCTTGTGTCTTACATATTTCAACCATTTATTATTATTTTTAACACGATTGCTGCACCGATTATTGTCGCACTCATTCTCTATTATTTATTCAACCCGATTATTAATATATTAGAACGTTACAATATTAAGCGTGTATGGGGGATTACACTTCTCTTTTTAGGTATTATCGGTTTAATTACATTGGCCGTTAATCTCTTGATTCCGATTGTGTCTTACCAATTTGATCGCTTAATGCATAACTTCCCAGCTTATATTAATAAATTGACAAACTTTGCGAATAATATGATGCACATCCCATTTTTATCTGATTATTATGGGGAAATTGAAAAATGGTTGCACAGTTTACAACAAAAAATTCCAACTTTGGCAGATGGTTTTAGCGATAAAGTTCGCGTATTTGCTGAAGCTGTTGTCAATGTAACGGTTGTTATTGTTACTGTGCCATTCGTCTTATTCTTTATGTTAAAAGATGGGCATCGCTTTAAAAACTTTTCAAATAAAATCGTGCCACCGAAGTTTCGTAAAGATGTACATGATTTGTTAGATAAGATGAGTGAACAAGTCGGTTCATATATTCAAGGGCAAATTATTGTATCATTTTGTATTGGTGGCTTACTCTTTATCGGCTATTCAATTATCGGATTAGATTATGCGTTGATTTTAGCAAGTATTGCGGCTGTAACGAGTGTTGTGCCTTATCTTGGACCAACGATCGCTATTTCACCAGCCATTATTATTTCAATTATTACTTCACCGTTTATGTTAGTGAAGTTGATTATAGTCTGGACTGCGGTTCAATTTATTGAAGGGCATTTCATTTCTCCTAATATTATGGGGAAAACCATGCGTATTCATCCATTGACAATCATCTTCGTCCTGTTATGTGCAGGGAACTTACTCGGTGTCGTCGGGGTCATTTTAGGGATTCCAACGTATGCGATTATTAAAGTATTGGTATCACATATTTTCATGTTATTTAAAAGACGCTATAACAAGTTTTATGCAGACGATGCGGGTCCATACGAAATGGTAGAAGACCCAAAAAATCGTGAATATCAAGGAGAATAAATACGTGTGAAAGTTACGTCGATATTTTCTTGATATGATGAGCAGGTTTGTGTGTGCTTAAAATAAGCAGTGGAGCTTAGTTAAAATGCTGTCATTAAGTAAAATATGGCAGTAGGGGTTTGAAGTGAAACGGACGTTTAGCAAGCGCGTTTCACTTCTAGTTACCCTTGTCGGAGCGTATTCCGCTCCCACCATCATGTGTTATTTTCAGAGAGGAGTCGTGTTGTGAGCGTTAATAAGCAACTATTATTGAAGTATTTAAAAGTCATTTTTATTATCGCGTTATTAAGCGTTGTGACGTTCGTTTTATGGAAAGAACTGTCGCATATTGATTTTAAACGTACATTTTTACTGTTCAATCGCATTAATAGCTTTGAGATTGTAGGCCTGTTCTTACTAGGTGCTAGTTCAATTATTTTGTTATCGCTGTATGATGTGATTTTAACGATGCGCTTTCGTCTAAAGCTGTCAAAGTTCAAAGCATTAAGAGTTGGTTATATCATTAATGCGTTTAATAATATCATCGGCTTTGGTGGCTTTATCGGTGCGAGTGTGCGCCTATGGTTTTACCAACAATATACAGATCGCAAAAAGAAACTCGTTCAATTTGTGTCGTATATGCTAACATCCATGTTGACAGGTTTAAGCTTTTTATCATTACTTGTTATTACACATGTGTTAGACGTGCGTTTTCTTGATCAAACGTCTGTCTGGGTAACTGTATTTTTATATGTCATTGCGGCATTGTTGCCAGTGTTTATTATCGTTTCATGGGTTTGGCCAATTGATAAGACGGCACGTTGGCTCGGCGCGAGCTTTACATTGATTTCCAGCGTGGAATGGTTGATGGCGACGATTGTATTTTATTATGCATTGCAATTAGTAGGGGCATCTGTTTCGTTTTCAATTGTTTTAGGTGTCTTCATAGTCGCAGCGATTTCCGGTTTGCTGTCATTTATACCAGGTGGTTTCGGTGCGTTTGACTTAATCATTTTATTAGGCTTCAAATATTTTGGCTTACCAGAAGAAAAAATTGTATTAGCTTTATTGTTATATCGTATCGCATACTACTTCTTCCCATTATTTATTTCATTAATTTTAACAGTATTTGAATTTGGGACAGTGGCGAAAAAATACGTATCAGAGTCTAAATATTTTCAACCAGCAAAAGAATTTTCGGCATTTGTGTTGTCGTTCCAAAAAGATACAGCGAGTTATATCCCTTCCTTTGCATTAAGTATTCTCGTATTTATTATGAGTATTGTGTCTTTACTCAATAACTTTGGGATTATTTTTGACGCAGCTGAATCGAAGCAACATATTTGGTACATCACTTTGTTTATTTTAAATGTGAGTGCCGGAATGATATTATTTCTTAACTTAAAAGGGATTATTTTAAGAAGTAAACGTGCGATATTATTCGCAATTGTTGCGCTAACGATTTTTGTCATATCGAATGTTTTTGTATATGGAATTAAAGGTGTTTCTATTACGACAGTTTTAGCATTATTACTACTCGGTGCACTCATTTTTGCGTATCGTAAATCGCGTATATTAAAACGGCCTATTCGATTAAAAGCTTTCATTTATATGGGCTTTGTTATCGCATTCGTTTTATATCTTAACCAATTGTTGATGAAAGGATTTTTAGAACTAATAGATGTTGAAATGCCGAAAGTGGACATCTTTTTATTAAAATCTGCATTTTGGTTGTCGCTTATCGGTATGTCCTTACTTGTTGTCGCAATCATTAAGTTCTTCCAATGGCGTTATCTTCGACCAAATACGTATAATGATTTTAATGTCGCACAGCAGATTATGGAGACACATGGCGGTCATTTACTAAGTCATCTATTACACAGTGGCGATAAACATGTTTATGTGAATGAGGCACAAAATGCTTTCTTAATGTATCGTTATACACGAGATGCTTTTGTTGTATTAGGCGATCCTGTCGGTGATAAAACGGGATTCTATTCGTTGCTGGAAGAATTTTATAACCATGCAACGTTTCTTGGTGCGGATGTGCTGTTCTACCAAGTTTCGGAAGGACAGCTGCCACTTTATCATGAATTCGGCAATCAATTTTTCAAATTAGGCGAAGAAGCGTTGATTGATGTACCAAACTTTACGGTAGCTGGGAAGAAAAGACGTGGTTTCCGTGCGACGTTAAATAAGTTTGAAACGCAAGGCTATACATTTGAAATTTTAGATACGCCGCTAGATGAAGAAACGTATCAACGATTGCGAAAAATTAGCGATATTTGGCTCGGTCAGCAGTCAGAGTTCTATTTCTCGGTCGGTCATTTCAATCGTACGTATGTCAACAAAGCACCTGTTGCGGTGTTGAAAAATGCTGAAGGACAAATAGAGGCGTTTGCGACGTTAATGCCAGTCGATGGTAAAACAACGATTTCTGTCGATTTAATTCGTTGGAATAGAGACATTGATTTACCGTTTATGGATGGTTTGTATTTACACATGATTTTATGGGCACAAACAGCAGGATATGAGCGATTTAATATGGGTATGGCAACGTTGTCGAATGTCGGTCAAGTACCATACGGTCATATGAAAGAGAAGCTTGTTGGACGCTTTTATGAACATTTCAATGGTTTGTACAGTTTCCAAGGTCTACGTCAATACAAAAGTAAATTTGGACCGAATTGGGAATCACGTTATCTCATTTATCATCGTTCACAAACTGTCTGGGAATGTTTGTTAAGAGTGACGCGTATTATACGTAAAAAATATAGAGTATAGAACAAAAGGTTTTAATCTTTTATGGTGGGATGGCATAGGCTGTCTCACCTTTTTACATATAAAAAATGGGCAGCAACCTTAATCCATGAGATTAGGTGACTGCCCATATTGTATCAGTGATTATTTAAGATGATGTGCTTTCGCAAACGCAGCGCGGTCTGCTTCTTCTTGTGCAAAACGTTCAGGCTGTTTTTTATAAAAATCTTGATGATAGTCTTCCGCTTCATAAAAATCCGAAACAGGTAGGACTTTTGTTGCGATCGCTTTATCATGATCGAATGTATCTTTCAAGCTATCGATATAAGCTTCAGCCATTTCTTTCTGATCCTCATTCGTATAGAAAATAGCTGTGCGATATTGTGAGCCACGGTCTTGAAATTGACCGTCTGCATCAGTTGGATCGATGACAGAAAAGAAAATTTCTAATAGTTTGTGGTAGGAAAAAAGTGCTACGTCATACTCAATTTTGACAACTTCATAGTGACCTGTTTCGCCGGTTTTCACTGCTTCATAAGTAGGATTACTTACATGCCCACCCATATAACCGGAAGTGACTTTCTCAATACCTTCATGCTGATCAAAAGGTTTCGTCATACACCAAAAGCAGCCACCTGCAAAATAAGCTGTATTTATATTCATTTAAACACCCTTCCTGCATATATAAATTTCACAATTTACATGGTTTTCACTTGCTTTTTAAATTGAATTTATATACCGTTAATATGTGTTTATTATAGTACATAGATACCTAATTTTGAAGATATAAGGTTGAGAAGATAATGGAAAATAATTTTAAACGTAAAAACGCCAGTGCACCAGAGCAAAGTTTGAAGCGTACGAAGAAGAGACGTGTACGCAAATTACCTTTTGTTATTTTGGCAGTCGTTCTGTTACTTGTATTGCCGATTGTTTACAGCGTGAGAAGTTATCATCAAGGTTTGGAAGTCGCAAAGGAACATAATCAAGCACCTAAGCTGCATAAGTTTAATGGGGTCTCTAAAAATGATGGTAAAGCAACCGTTTTGATTTTAGGTACCGATTTAGAAGATGGCGGCGTATCTCGAACAGATTCTATTATGATTGCACAATACGATTACATAAAAAAAGATATGAAAATTGTTTCTGTTATGCGTGATATTTATGCAGATATTCCAGGATACAATAGCTATAAAATTAATGCGGCCTATTCGTTAGGCGGTGCAGAATTAATGCGTAAAACATTAAAAGAAAATCTCGGCGTTGAGCCAGAATACTACGCAACATTGGACTTTAAAGGGTTCGAAGCGATGATTGATGAACTAGAACCTGAAGGCATACCGATTGATGTCGAGAAAGATATGTCAGAAAAAATTGGTGTTTCTTTGAAAAAAGGACATCATCGCTTAAACGGTAAGGAATTACTAGGTTATGCAAGATTCCGTAACGATGAAGAAGGCGACTTTGGTCGTGTGCGACGTCAACAGCAAGTGATGACCGCACTTAAACAACAATTAACGGAACCTTCTTCAATCTTGAAAGCACCGAAACTTGCGGGAATTATGCGTGGCTACGTCGGAACGAACATGCCTGACTCAGCGATTTATCAAACGGGTCTGAGCTTTATTTTGCGTGGCGACAAAGACATTAAGACGTTAAGTGTCCCTGTCAAAGGCAGTTACGAAAACATCACAACGAATGATGGTGGGGCAGCGCTTGGCATCGACAAAAAAGAAAATAAAAAACAAATTCAAGCATTTTTAGATTAAAGGGAAAGCCATTACATGACGGTGATTGTCGTGTAATGGCTTTTGTCATTTCTACATATCTGATTTACGTGTACCACCTAGACCGTAATGTGTCGGTTTCATTTCTTCAACAACGACTGAAATGGCGTCACGTTGTGCATTTGTTGTTTTTTCAACAGCATCTGTCACTTCTTTAACTAAGTTTTTAAGTTGATCGTCTGTACGTCCTTCTAATAACTTTACTGTAACGATTGGCATATCATTCGCTCCTCTCTTATGAATAATCACTTATATTATAACATCTTTAGGGGTTGCGGACATTTGTAAAAAACACGTATGATAGAGTTAAGACATGAAAGAGAAAGATGGAGGGTTTTTGAATGGGCTTTGATAATATTTTGACATCATTAGGAATTGAAGGAATGAAAGTATTCGTTCATCTTGATCAAAAGACATATACCGTAGATGATACGATAACAGGCTATGTGAAATTAAAAGCAGGACTGAGTGATCAAAAAGTAACACATATTGAATTAAAGTTGCTTGAAAAATATGAAAATACAGACGAGACAAGTGAATTTACGTATCTTACAAATGAACTTGATCGCTTCGTGATTGATGAGACCTTTACAATTGATGAAAAAGAACAGAAAAAAATTATGTTTCGTTTAAATCCGGAGAAACTGGACTTTAAATCACCTACAAGTAAAATTTATTTGAATACGCACGTTTATATTGATATGGGGATTGATGAAGAAGTAGAAGCAGAAGTCGCATACCAACGCTAAAGCTATATCGTTATTTGAGAGTCGTTCACCACTTATCATTTTTTGTTAGGTGGTGACGATTTTTTACTTGAAAATAGAACGTATGTTCGGTAATCTTAATACAGAGGATAAAATAAATAGGTGATGGAAATGTATGATTATCATTTGTTAGAAGATAGGGACATATTATGTATTGACCAAAAAAGTTTTTTTGCCAGTGTTGCGTGTATTGATAAAGGGCTAGATCCGATGACAACTAAACTGGCAGTTGTCGCAGATACGAAGCAACAAGGTGCGGTTGTACTCGCTGCCACACCACCATTAAAAACATTGGGGATTAAAACGGGGTCACGTTTATATGAAATACCACAGCGCAACGATATTTATATTATTAACCCAAGTATGCGCAGATATTTGGACGTATCTTTACAAATTTCAAAAATCGCATTGCGCTATGTCCCTGCTGAAGACTTACATCAGTACAGTATTGATGAGTTTTTTATGGACGTGACGCAAAGCTACCATCTCTTTGAAGATGATTTACATACTTTTTGTCAGCGGTTGATTAAGGAAATTTATAACGAGACAGGTATTCAATGTACGATAGGTATTGGTTCTAATATGTTATTGAGCAAAGTAGCATTAGATAATGAAGCGAAATCGAGCGAAACACTAATTGCTGAATGGCGCTATGAACATGTGCCTGAAAAGCTGTGGCCGATTGCGCCATTGGAAAAGTTTTGGGGGATTAGTCATCGTACTGCCAAAAGGTTACACAAACTCGGTATTTTTAGTATTGGGCAGTTGGCAAAGTATCCACATGAACGGTTAAAAAAAGAATTTGGCATTATAGGGACGGATCTACATTTGCATGCGAATGGTATTGATGAGAGTCGTATCAATGAAAAGCATATCACACGTATACCATCGATTTGTAAAAGCCAAATTTTAATGCGTGATTATCGCTATGAAGAAACGCTCGTTGTGATGCAGGAGTTGGTGGAAGATGTAGCGAGTCGTTTAAGAGAGAAAGGACTCTTAGCCAAGACGATTCACTATTCGTTTGGCTATAAGAATGGGGGAGGTGTCTCCAAACAATATACATTGCGAGAGGGGACACATTTAGAACGGGAGATTATGCATGAAATTAAGCGTCTCGCTGATAGAGATTGTGATCGTCATGAATGGTATCGGACGTTGAGTGTCTCAGCAACGAATTTAATGCCTGAGCAAGCACAACAACTGAATTTATTTGTAGACCCCATACAGCAAGAACGGGAAACACGTCTGGCGAAAACAATTGATGCATTACATCGAAAGTACGGTAAGGGCATTGTGTCAAAAGCAATCTCCTATACAGATGCAGGCACGAAACATAGTCGACTCGGCTTAATGGCCGGTCACAAAATGTAATCTAAACAGACTAAGCATGAAAAAGTCACAATGCTTAGTCTGTTTAGACAGTTATTCAATATACGTGTCAAAATCTTTGAGTGCTGTTCGTCCGCGATCTCGATCATCCGGATTTTTAAAGCTAATGCGCAGTGCACCATAAATATCTTCACGCAATTCTAAAATTCTTAGGTTGCGTATAGATATATTATGTGAACTTAAAATATCAGTAATTTGTGAGATGGTACCTGCTTTATCGGGAATATCAACGTAAAGATCGTATGTACTTGTTAGTGCGCCTTTACCTCTAATAGGCAGTGCATCACGATACGCTTTATTTTCCGCAAAGAAGTCGTACAAATCGGTCTCGTTTTCCGTTTCAAGGGTGTGAATGACATCAGTTAATTGGGCTTGAAATTGCTTCATAATATTTAAAATATGTGTTTTGTTCTCTAATGAAATATCGCGCCACATCTCGGGATTGCTACTAGCGATACGTGTAATATCTCTAAATCCACCTGCCGCAAGTGCTTGTACGAGTGGGGCTTCTGATGCATAGTGTGCATTGAGTGAAACTAAACTAGACGCAATCAAGTGTGGCGCATGACTCACAATACCGACAACACGATCATGTGCATCTGCCGTCATTTGAATCAACTTCGCACGTGTCGATTCAAGCAGTTGTGCGATACGCGCGTGCGCATCTGCGTTTTCAGGCAAATCATGCACAAGGATATAATAGGCATTTTCAAATAAATGTTTTTTAGCATTCAACACACCGGACTTATGACTTCCTGCCATTGGATGCCCACCAATTAAATGAATATCGTGTTGCAACAAGTTCGCTTCATGTGCTTGGATCGTTGATTTCGTACTGCCCGTATCCGTCACAATGAGTCCTGGTTTCGTTTGAAGTGTAGGTAATGCTGCTAAATATTTAACCGTTGTTTGAACAGGTGTTGCAAAGACCATGATATCTGCCTGTTTTGCGCCTTTTCTAAAATCATCCACTGCTTTATCAATAATCCCGATTGATTGGGCACGCTCGAGCTGTTTTGGATCAGCGTCATAAGCACTTACAATCATGTCGGGGTTTGCATCTTTTAAATTACTGGCTAGGCTACCACCAATTAATCCTAAGCCTACAAAGAAAATCTCTGTCATGTCCTTGCTCACCTCATCAAATTAAATTAATTTTCAGACATTTTAACATTTTAAAGCGGTATATTGCAATGATTGTTTTTCAGAATATACAAATGTACGAAAATGAAAAGGCTATCTCAAAAAATTTGAGAAAATAAAGGGGATTTATTAACGTGTTATTGGCTAAATTGAACATGATACGTTAAAATATAGCTTGGTTAGTTATGTGACTTAAAGTAATAAAATACGTCACACAAGCTATGGAATGAGATTAATGAAATAATGAATGCTAGTGTTGCATGAGCGACATGTGCATTTGAAACATTACATTAAGGGGCAGTCAAGTTTATTTATATGCCATAAAATAATGAGCTGAAAATGAAGATTGAATAGAGAAATTAGGAGTTTTTATATGAAGTTTACAAACTTAACAACAGCAGAATTTGAACAGTTTACAGAGAAGATGCCATACAGTCACTTCACACAAATGACTGGGAACTATGAACTGAAAGTTGCAGAAGGGACAGAAACCCATCTAGTAGGTATTAAAGATAACAACAATGAAGTATTAGCTGCATGTTTATTAACAGCAGTACCTGTTATGAAGTTCTTTAAATATTTTTATTCAAATAGAGGTCCTGTAATGGATTTCGAAAACGAACAACTTGTGCATTTCTTTTTCAATGAGTTATCAAAATATGTTAAAAAGCATCAAGCATTGTATTTGCGTGTAGATCCGTATTTACCGATTTACAAACGTAACCATGAAGGCGAAAAGCTAGAAGACTACAACATGGGTTGGATGTTTGACAAGATGGCTGCACTTGGTTACGCACATGAAGGTTTTACAACAGGTTTTGATACGGTGCGTCAAATTCGTTATCATTCTGTGTTAGACTTAACGGATAAGACTGCTAAAGATGTTTTAAATAACATGGATAGTCTGCGTAAGCGAAATACAAAAAAAGTACAAAAAAACGGTGTGAAAATTAGATTTTTATCTGAAGAGGAATTGCCGGTATTTAGAGCATTTATGGAAGATACATCAGAAACGAAAGATTTCGTAGATCGTGAAGATGACTTTTATTACAACCGTATGAAGCATTATAAAGACCGTGTTCTTGTACCGCTTGCTTATATCGATTTCAATGATTATATTGCCGAGCTTGAATCAGAAGCAGCACAATATAAGAAAGAAATCAATAAAGCGGAGAAAGATATTGCGAAACGCCCAGAAAATCAAAAAGCCATTAATAAAAAGCAAAATCTTGAAAAGCAATTAGAAGCAAACCAAGCAAAGTTAACAGAGGCACATACATTGCAGGAACAACACGGTAATGAACTGCCTATTTCAGCTGGTTTCTTCATCATTAATCCATTTGAAGTTGTATACTATGCGGGTGGTACAGCCAATGCATTCCGTCATTTTGCAGGAAGTTATGCGGTTCAATGGGAAATGATTAACTATGCGATAGATCATCACATTAATCGTTATAATTTTTACGGTATTAGCGGTGATTTTACAGAAAATGCCGAAGATGCCGGTGTGATCAAATTTAAAAAAGGGTATAACGCAGATGTCATTGAATACATTGGTGATTTTATTAAACCGATTAATAAGCCAGCCTATGCCTTATATACAAAGTTAAAAAATTTAAAGCAAAAGTTATAGTAGAAGAGAGAAGGGAATTAACGGTATGAAATTCACAGAGTTAACAGTTGAGGAATTTGATCAATTTGTTCAAGATCCTTCTTTAGAAAGTCATTATTTTCAAGTACAAGAGAACATTGCACTACGTGAAGAAGATGGCTTTCAAGTCGTTCTATTAGGTGTTAAAGACGAAAATAACCAAGTAATTGCAGCAAGTTTATTTTCAAAAATACCGACTATGGGAAGCTATGTTTATTACTCTAACCGTGGTCCTGTGATGGATTACAGCGACCTTGGATTAGTCGACTTTTACTTGAAGTCATTAGATGCATATTTAGCAAAAAATAAATGTTTGTACGTGAAATTAGACCCATATTGGATGTATCGTATTTACGATAAAGATGTTCAGCCAATCACAGATAATGAAGTAGGCGAAAAGCTTGTTCAACTGCTGAAATCACACGGCTATATACATCACGGCTTTACAACAAAATATGATTCATTAAGCCAAGTGAGATGGATGGGTGTTTTAGACTTAAAAGACCATACACCACAAACGATTAAGAAAAACTTTGATAGCCAGCGTAAACGTAATGTGAATAAAGCGGCTAACTTTGGCGTGCAAGTGCGTTATTTAGGCGCAGAAGATTTCAATCAGTTTTTAGAATTGTACCGTGAAACAGAAGCGCGTACAGGATTTGCCTCTAAAACAGATGAATATATGGAAAGTTTCTTCCGTCATTACGGTGATAAAGCGATTGTGCCATTAGCGTATATCGACTTAGATCAGTATATTACAACGTTACAGCAAAGTTTGAATGACAAAGAAACAAGACGTGATCAAATGATGGCAAACGAAAATAAATCTGATAAGCAATTGAAGAAAATTGCGGAGTTAGATAAGCAAATTGCACATGATCAACAAGAAATGTTAAAAGCAAGTGAACTTAGAAAAACAGATGGTCCGGTATTGAACCTGGCATCAGGTATTTTCTTTGCCAATGCGTATGAAATCAACTATTTCTCAGGTGGTTCTAGTGAGAAATACAATCACTTTATGGGACCATACGCGATGCATTGGCATATGATTAACTATTGCTTTGAGCATGGTTACGAGCGTTACAACTTCTATGGCGTGTCTGGTGACTTTACAGAAGACAGTGAGGACTATGGCGTGTATCGCTTTAAACGAGGTTTTAACGTACAAATTGAAGAGTTGATTGGTGATTTCTATAAACCAATTAACAAACCGAAATATGTATTGTTCCAAATGATGAATCGTATTAGATCAAAAATTAAAAAATAGTATAAAAAGAACCGATTATTACCATGACAATTGTATATCCCAAGCATGTATGATAATAATCGGCTTTTATGAGCGTATGAGCAGAATTGACATTCTGTCTCATACGCGTTTTTGTAGTGTTACTGAAAAGATAGCTGTTTTGAATATGTCGTGTCATACACGAGCGGAGCAAAATTTCTCTAAAAATTAGCCAACATGCAAGCTTAGCCCATAACGAGTAATACTGAAGCAAACGGGCTAAGTGTATGATGACTGATAGCAACATCAAGAAGTTGAAATTGCTAGTTGAAAGAAAAAACGTATTACTTGAGTAGAAAATTACAATAGAAACAACTATATGTAACACTACAATCACATCTTAGCAAAACTTTTTACTCACGACAATTGGTTTTTATAGTGCGATAATCCTTTTCTAAAAGAGTATTTAAGGGTATTTTCGTGTAGATATAAAATGATGATATAAATTCAATAATTGAATACGCAAAGAAGTTTCGAGAACTAAAGATAAATATAATAATATTATGTAAACCTAAAAAGAAGAAAGTGAGTTTTTAAGCGTCTTTCAGTAAGGTATGATTGACATTAACGTATATGAAAGATATTTTATCGCTATTAAAATATATGTCGATTAAATAGCTTACCATTGTTTATAACTTGTAACATCACTTAATTGTAATGATTTTGTAGTGTAATTAATCGTATACGGTGTAAAAATGATAGAAAAAACTTTAGTGAAGTATGTCAAAACTTTAATTCACAGCTGTGTACAGCTAAGCTTTTAAGGTTCAGTTATGTTTGTATATGTGTATGAATAGATTTGTTTAGCATTAGATTTGAATCAACACAGCTACAAACTATAGATAAGTCAGTAAGTCTGATACAAAGATTTAAATAATACATAAACGCGTCTAAATTATAGGCATGCTTAAAATAATGATATATAGCGTTGGATAATTCGTTTTCGTTTTATTAGTTTACATAATATATATTATAGGAAGTTACGTGTTGAACTAGAAAAGTACCCTGTTACATACAAAAACACTTGCAAGTACGACAAACCATACTGACAAGTGTTTACGCTGTTATTTACGATCATATTCTTTTTCTAAACGTGCCAGCTCTTTTTCGTATTTCTTTTGTTGGTGACGTTTGCGCATGTCACGTGTTAAGAACCATAAAATTAAGCTAATGATTAAGCTTAAAATTGCAACGAATGCTGCATAACCTAGTAATGGTTCATACGTAATGCTATAAAAGTTCGGTAAAATAAACGATAAGATGCCTAATCCTACGAACATGATGATCGCACTGACAAACCATTTATTGAGTACGAGTGTACAAAATAATGTCAATACGAGCATCACAACGAGTGAAATCCATAAGTAATTCGGCATTTCTAAAATAGCCATTGAGTATAACGCTCCTTAAATCATTTAGTGTTTACAATTCATTATACTAAAAATTAATCAAACGTACATTAAATAATTGCTACAGTAAATATGGTATGATATTAACAACACAATTAAGGGGGTTATTAAATGGAACAACCATTAGTTGCAAGATCTGAAGTATTACAACAAGAAACTTGGGATTTGGGAGATTTATTTGCAGATACAGCCACTTATGAAGCATTTGTAAAGGCGTTACCCGAACGTGCACAGCAATTTAAGGCACAATATAGCGGTACTTTGCAAGATGTTACGTCGATACAACGTGCGTTAGAGGCCTATTGTGAATTATCTATTGACATTGATTGTGCTGGTAATTATGCACAAATGCAATTAAGTGTAGATGCAACAGATGCTGAGCGTCAACGACTTGCTGCACTTTTTCAAACATTGTATGGCAAAGTTTACGGTAATTTAACATTTATAACGTCTGAATTGTTAGAACTGGATGATACATATTTAGACGAAGCGATAGCCCAAACACCGTACGGTCATTATTTGACGAAATTAAAACGTTTAAAGCCTTACCAACTGCATCCACAAGCTGAAGAAGTATTGGCGCGTATGTCCCCTGTTTTAGATGCACCGAGCGATATTTATGGCATTACAAAGATGCTCGATATTGATTTTGGTAACTTTGAAGTGAACGGCAAGTCTTATGCGATGGATTATACAACGTTTGAAGGACTTTATGAAGATCATTCGGATACAGCGTTACGTCGTGCAAGTTTCCGTCATTTTAGTGATATATTGCGCAAATATGAAAATACAACAGCGGCGGCGTATAACGCACATGTGCAAGCAGAAAAGCTTGAAGCAGATATGCGTGGCTACGATTCTGTCATTGACTTTTTACTGGCAGAACAAGATGTGACACGTGACATGTATGACCGTCAAATAGATGTTATTATGTCAGACTTGGCCCCTATTATGCGTCGTTACGCGAAAGTGATTCAACGTGCAAATCACTTAGATGAAATGCGCTTTGAAGACTTAAAGATTTCAATTGATGACACGTATGAACCGAATATTACAATTGAAGACTCTAAAAAGTATATTTTTGGCGCGTTAAATGTATTAGGACCACAATACCGTGAAATGTTAGAAAAAGCATACGATGACCGTTGGATTGACTTTGTTCAAAATAAAGGGAAAGAAACGGGTGCTTATTGTGCATCGCCGTATGCGTCACATAGCTATATCTTTATTTCATGGACGGGTAAAATGACAGAAGTGTTCGTGCTAGCACATGAATTAGGCCATGCAGGTCATTTTAATTTAGCGAATCGTCATCAAAATTACTTGCAAGCAGATGCGTCGATGTATTTTGTTGAGGCGCCGTCAACGATGAATGAAATGTTGATGTTAAACTATTTATTAGACAGCAGCGACGATAAAGCGTTTAAACGTTGGGCAATTGGCTCAATCATTGCGCGTACGTATTATCATAATATGGTGACACATTTACTTGAAGCAGCTTATCAACGTGAAGTTTATTTACGTGTAGATAACGGGGAATCGTTAACTGCTCCACTGCTTAATGAAATCAAACGTCAAGTAATTCATGACTTCTGGGGAGACGATATCGCGTTAACAGAAGGTGCAGAACTCACGTGGATGCGTCAACCGCACTATTATATGGGGCTTTATCCGTATACGTATTCTGCAGGTCTTACAATTGGCACGATTATGGCACAACGCATTCAAGCGGAAGGTCAACCTGCTGTGAATGATTGGCTTGCGACATTACAAGCGGGCGATAGTGTGTCTCCTGTCGAACTTGCGAAGATGGCAGGTATTGACGTTACAACCGATCAACCTTTAAAACAAACGATTGCTTATATCGGTAGTTTAGTCGATCAACTGGAAACGTTAACGGATGATTTAGCATAATCCAAAAAAATAGGACGTACAAGCGACAGAAAATTGCTTGTACGTCCTTTAACTTATTTGGCTGATGTGTCTTCAGCACGTGCCCACCCTTTTTTCGTGAGTGTAATGTGACCTGTTTCAATATTGATAATACGTTGTTTATATAAATGACCGATGGCGCGTTTGAATGCCCCTTTACTCATATTGAACACTTCTTTGATTGCTTCAGGACTTGATTTATCCCAAAATGGCAATATGCCATCGTATTCAACGAGCAATTGGAAAATCGTTTCGCCATCATCGTCTAAACGTTCATGTGCGAGTGGTAAGAATGAACCATTTAACTCACCTTTGTCATTGTGTCCGATAATACGTACAGACATCTGTTGACCGAGTCGTGGTTCATGTTGGCGCTCTGATTCATGCACAAAAATTTTATGCCCTCCAGATGTTAGTAAAAATGTACCGACACGTAATAAGCGATATGGACGCGCCGTCAACATGTCGTTTTGGAATTGATCGTCATGAACAGGTGTAAACATCTGTTGTACCGTCGTTTCAGATGCTAAACGTGCGAACATTTGACGGTCACGATCGATACGTAACGTACACAAAACTTCATCTCCTTTTTCAGGCCAAAGCGACTTTAGTTTTGGTAGGTCTTCCCATGGGATTAACACTTCACGTGGCAAGCCAACGTCTACACGCGCCCCATCACGATCTGTGCTTAACACGCGAACAAAGTCATAACGCCCTACTGTAATATCTGGCATATTTTGTGTGGCGAATAAATCTCCAGAACGGTTTGGGTAGACGAAAAAGCTGTATGACTCCCCTATTTCTAATACGTCAGATTCATTGACTTCTGATTGATTAAGCTTGACGATCTCTTTATTCGGGCCTTCAAGGATATATGTTGAACCTTCAAGTGCTTTTACTTCTAAAAACTCAATAGTTCCAACGATTTCATTTTCTTTAAAAGACATAACGTTCTCCTCTTGTTTGTAAGTTACATCTATTATAGCATGCGTCACATTGTTAAGCATTAAAGGATTGCACGTTCTATCATGTAAATACATCATTATATCGAAACCGCGTATGTTATATGGTATAATGCTTCCGTTAGAATATATATAAAGGAGACAGTCCATGTTACAAGTTACGGATGTTAGTTTACGTTTTGGTGACCGTAAATTATTTGAAGACGTTAATATTAAATTTACACCAGGCAACTGTTACGGCTTAATCGGAGCAAATGGTGCCGGTAAGTCGACATTTTTGAAAATTTTATCAGGAGAAATTGATTCTCAAACAGGTCACGTATCATTAGGCAAAGATGAACGCCTTGCTGTGTTGAAGCAAGATCACTTCGCATATGAAGATGTGCGTGTGTTAGACGTTGTGATTAAAGGTCATGAACGTTTATATGAAGTCATGCAAGAAAAAGATGCCATTTATATGAAACCAGATTTCAGCGATGAAGATGGTATTCGTGCTGCAGAACTTGAAGGCGAATTTGCGGAAATGGATGGTTGGAATGCTGAATCAGATGCTGCAACGTTATTATCTGGTCTTGGTATTGAGACAAGCTTGCATGACAAAAAAATGTCTGAGTTAGAAAACAATCAAAAAGTGAAAGTCTTGTTAGCACAAAGCTTGTTCGGTTCACCAGATGTATTATTACTGGATGAGCCTACCAATGGTTTGGATATTCAAGCGATTAGCTGGTTAGAAGACTTTTTAATCAACTTTGACAACACAGTTATTGTCGTATCCCATGACCGACACTTCTTAAATAATGTATGTACACATATTGCCGACTTAGATTTCGGTAAAATTAAAATTTATGTTGGTAACTACGATTTCTGGTATCAATCAAGCCAGCTTGCACAAAAAATGGCGCAAGAACAAAATAAGAAAAAAGAAGATAAAATTAAAGAGTTACAAGAATTTATTGCGCGTTTCTCTGCGAATGCTTCTAAATCAAAACAAGCAACAAGTCGTAAAAAGCAATTAGAAAAAATCGAATTAGATGACATTCAACCGTCATCACGACGTTACCCATTTGTGAAATTTACACCTGAGCGTGAAATTGGTAATGACTTATTGTTCGTTGAAGGCGTGTCAAAAACAGTTGATGGCGAAAAAGTGTTGGATAATATTTCATTTACGATGAATCCAAATGATAAAGCGGTATTAATGGGTCAAAGTGAAATTGCCAAAACAACATTGCTGAAAATTTTAGCAGGCGAGTTAGAACCTGATGAAGGTACAGTTAAATGGGGTGTCACAACATCTCAAAGCTACTTCCCGAAAGACAATTCAGCCTTTTTTGAAGGTGTTGATATGAACCTTGTCGATTGGTTACGTCAATATGCGCCAGAAGATGAGCAAACAGAAACATTTTTACGCGGTTTCTTAGGGCGTATGTTATTCAGCGGCGAAGAAGTAAAGAAAAAAGCGAGCGTACTTTCAGGTGGCGAAAAAGTTCGTTGTATGTTGAGTAAGATGATGCTTTCAAGTGCGAATGTGTTATTACTTGATGAGCCGACAAACCACTTAGACCTTGAAAGTATTACGTCAGTCAACGAAGGCTTGAAATCATTCAAAGGTTCTATTATTTTCACTTCACATGATTTTGAATTTATTAACACAATTGCGAACAGAGTTATCGACTTAGATGTACCAACAGGTTTATCTAAAGAAATACCTTACGAAAGTTATTTAGAAGAAAAAGGTATTTTAAAATCAAAATAAGTATTATAACAAAATCGGACTGAATTATAGGTCCGATTTTTTGCTTGGGAGCGGGACAGAAGCTGATTGTTGTATTTCTACACTTTCAAGTTTGGCACATATCTAATCAACCTTGTAGGGGCACTATGACGAAGCCAATGCTATTAGCTAAGGTTTCTGTAGTACTTCCAAAGTTTTTTAAAGCGTACTTTCACTTCATACACCTACTGCCAATGAGTGCTTTTCTCTCATTACTTAGGATAATTTTCCTTATGTCCCCACCCTAGCCCATTAAAAGCACTTAGTTTTATCAACATTTCGTATATAGCAATAAGTGGACAATCATGATGCTTCAGTACCGTCATTTCTTTAGTGTGTGCTTTTCAGCAGGTCTTGAACGATATAAAGTGTATTTTTATCGAACGTTGTTTACGCATCCTACCCTACTTTTGCTCTATATCTAACATTTTGCACATTATTGTCTGTAAATTTAAAAAAGTTTGCGAATTGGTGTTTACAGGGATAGTCTCAGTATGTATAATATGAACCATATTAATTTAATAATTTTTGATGAGGCGCATCAATCATGAGTAGCTATAGATATTTGTCTGCAAACAATCTATATCCAAAGGGTGCGATGCCGAAATAAACAGACTTTGCAGAATCTGTTTATTGGATTCTAAGGTTAAGAGCTAAGAATCTGTCATTATTCTAATGATAATGGAGTGCATCACTTGTATATAAATGAGACAAGTTCGCACGACGGACTTGTTTTTTTATATATTATGTGACTCTCCCCTATGTGAGGAGGTCAAAAAATGAGACATATTATGATGAAATTAATTGTTGATGGATAACAATATAAAAAGTCAACGATTTATTTTCTGAATTATGCGAAATAAAAAATAACTATTTAAGAAGATGGAGTGAATAGCATGGTAAAATTAGCAGTCGCAGGTGCAACAGGATTAGTAGGTTCTAAAATTTTGGAGACAATTGATCGTAAAGGCATTGCTTTCGATGAACTTGTATTATTTTCATCAAAACGTTCTGCAGGACAAGAGATTGAATTTCAAGGTCAAACGTACATTGTACAAGAGCTTACTGAAGCAGCGACAGATGGTGACTTTGATTATGTGCTAATGAGTGCAGGTGGTGAGACAAGTAAACGCTTTGCCCCACTCTTTGAACAACATGGTGCGATTATTATTGATAATTCAAGTCAATGGCGTATGACGGAAGATGTAGACTTAGTCGTTCCGGAAGTCAATGAACCGAAATTTACACGTGGTATTATTGCCAATCCAAACTGCTCAACGATTCAATCAGTTGTACCGTTGAAACCATTACTTGATCAATATGGATTGAAACGTGTCGCATATACGACATATCAAGCAGTATCAGGTTCAGGTATGCAAGGTAAAAAGGATTTAGCGGATGGTGCAAATGGTGCAGCGCCAAAGGCATACCCGCATCCAATTTATAATAACGTCTTACCACATATCGACGTCTTCTTAGAGGATGGTTATACAAAAGAAGAACAAAAAATGATCGATGAAACGAGAAAAATTTTAAATGAACCTACTTTAAATGTTACAGCTACTTGTGTACGTGTACCAGTGCAAGACAGCCATAGTGTACATATCAATGTAACACTTGATAAACCTGCAACCGTTGAAGAACTTCAAGCGTTATTCGATGAAGATCCACGCGTTGTATTAGTTGATAACCCAGCAAACAATGAATACCCGTTAGCCATTCATTCAACAGGACGTGATGAGGTATTTGTAGGACGTATCCGTAAAGATGACTCATTAGATAATACGTTCCACCTTTGGGTAACATCAGACAACTTATTGAAAGGTGCTGCACTGAACGCTGTACAAGTGTTGGAACAGGTTCTCAAATTGAAGGGAGAATAATGTTATGACACATATTTTTGAAGGGACAGGCGTTGCAATGGTAACCCCTTTTACAAATAACGAGGTAGATTATGAGGCAATTCGCAAACAAGTCAACTTTTTAATCGACAATGGCATTCAATCTTTAGTCGTGAATGGTACGACTGCAGAAAATCCATCACTGACAGATGCTGAAAAAGATCAAATATTACAAACTGTGATTGCGGAAAATCATGGTCGTGTACCGATTATTGTTGGAACGGGTACAAACAATACACAGCGTTCCATTGACGCCTCATTGCGTGCGAAAGCATTGGGTGCAGATGCGATTATGCTCATTACACCGTACTATTTGAAAACGAGTCAGCGTGGGTTGATTGCCCATTTTGAAGCGATTGCTGACGCAGCAGAGCTACCAGTCGTTTTATACAATGTCCCATCAAGAACGAATAGCACAATTGAACCTGAAACAATCGAACATTTAAGTCGACATCCATATATTGTTGCATTAAAAGATGCAACGAATGATTTTGATTACTTAGCAGATATTCAATCGCGTGTAGACACGTCACAATTCGCTTTATATAGCGGTAATGATGACAACATTGTCCAATATTTTAATGAAGGTGGCAATGGACTGATTTCAGTGGCTGCCAATGTCATTCCAGCAGCATTTCAACGTGTTTATACAGATGCTACACATCGTGCGGAACATTTCGAGCCGATTGGCAAACTGTTACAAGCGATGTCAGTTGATGTAAATCCAGTGCCAATCAAATATTTAGCTGCATTGAAAGGATTTGGTCAATATGAAGTGCGCTTGCCATTAGTTGCGTTGAATGAACGAGAACAAGCTGTGTTAAAAGAAGCGTATGATCACTTTAAAGCGGAGGTTCAAGCATGAAAATATTATTAATTGGTTACGGTGCCATGAATCAGCGTGTGGCACGCCTTGCAGAAGCGGAAGGTCATGAAATTGTTGCTGTCATTCCGAATAAAAATCACGACAGTATCCCCTACCCGACTGTTAGCCAAATTAGCGAAGCAGCAGAAGCGGATGTTGCGATTGACTTTTCACATCCAGAGTTATTGTTACCATTGCTTGAGCAAGACTTTGAATTGCCATTAGTCATTGCAACAACTGGTGAAAAAGAGACGATTACCTCAAAACTAGAAGCACTTTCTCAAAAAATGCCTGTCTTTTTTAGCGCCAATATGAGTTATGGTGTACATGTACTGACAAAATTATTAGAAGTTGCAGTACCGTTATTAGAACAATACGACATTGAACTGACAGAAGCACATCACAATCAAAAAGTAGATGCGCCAAGCGGAACACTCGTTAAGTTGTACGATGTAATCGAGCGTTTACGTGATGAAGTTCAACCGATTTATGATCGAAGTCAGCAAAATATAAAACGTGAACAGAAAGAAGTCGGTATTCACTCATTACGTGGTGGTACAATTGTTGGCGAACACGATGTGTTATTTGCAGGTGTTGATGAGACGATTACCCTTTCACACCGTGCACAATCTAAAGATATTTTTGCGAATGGTGCGTTAAATGCAGCACAAAAGCTTATTCAACAAGCACCGGGTTATTATACATTTGATAATTTATAAGGAGTGTTAAACACATGGTCAAAAATTTTACTGCCGAAGAAATCATTCAATATATTAGTGATGCGAAAAAGTCTACCCCATTAAAAGTATATGCAAATGGACATTTTGATGGGATTGCTTTTCCTGAATCATTCAAAGTGTTCGGTTCAGATGATTCTAAAGTAATTTTTTGTGAAGCGAGCGATTGGCAAGCGTTTTACGAACAACATCAATCAGCGATTACTGAATTAGAAATTGAAATGGATCGTCGTAACTCAGCGATTCCATTGAAAAATTTAGTGAATACAAATGCACGTATCGAACCAGGTGCATTTATTCGTGAACATGCGGTGATTGGTGACGGCGCCGTTGTGATGATGGGTGCAACAATTAATATTGGTGCCGTTGTCGGCGAAGGGACAATGGTTGATATGAACGCGACATTAGGTGGTCGTGCAACAACAGGTAAAAACGTACACGTTGGTGCAGGGGCGGTGTTAGCTGGTGTCATTGAACCACCAAGTGCCGATCCGGTTGTGATTGAAGATAATGTCTTAATCGGTGCAAACGCCGTTGTTTTAGAAGGTGTTCGTGTTGGCGAAGGTGCAATTGTAGCTGCCGGTGCAATTGTTACACAAGATGTGCCAGCCGGTGCGGTTGTAGCAGGAACACCCGCTAAAGTCATCAAACAAGCAAGTGATGTTGCAGATTCAAAACGAGAAATCGTTGCAGCATTGCGTAAATTGGATGATTAATCGTCACGTAATATGCCATATATTAGTTGAAATGAAAGAAGCGAGAGTGTAATTTTTAAAAGCTTTCGTTGTCTTAACCCTATTTGGAGTGGGAAAACCAAAACACAAAAGATTTGGGACCCCACTTCTTTTGTTACATAACAAGGAGTGAAAAGAATGAGTGAGTTAGAGTTTGTTACGCAACATAGACGTTATTTACATGCACATCCAGAGTTGAGTTTGCAAGAATATGCAACAACGGATTACATTGTACAGTTTTTAGAAGCTGAAGGTATTGCTTATGAACGCCCGTTAGAAACCGGTGTGATTGCTTATTTAGAAGGTCATTCAAATAAAACACTTGCGTTCAGAGCTGATATTGATGCGCTACCGATACACGAAGAAAACGACATTGACTATCGCAGTAAAGTCGATCAAGTGATGCACGCTTGTGGTCATGATGGTCATACTACCGCGCTGATGTTACATGTTAAAAGATGTAAGGCGCTTTATGATGAAGGTCGTCTTCCCCACAACGTGGTCTTTATTTTTCAACCTGCCGAAGAATCAGGTGGTGGCGCAAACTTGCTCATTAAAACGAGTCGACTTGATGCATATGATATTGATGCGGTTTATGGCGTACATATTATGCCGTTCGTCGATGAAGGTTCTGTTGTTGTACGTGATGAAGAAATTACAGCAAGCGCAACGGAATATCGTTTTTATTTAGAAGGCAAATCTAGTCATGTAGCGAACAAAGAACAAGGTCACTCAACTGGCGAAGCGATGCAACATTTATTAATACAACTCTCACAAATTCAGCAATATCATTTGAATGGTTTGCAACGTAACATCGTCCATATCGGTCGTTTTAATGCAGGAGAAGCGATTAATACTGTCCCTAGTAAAGGTTACTTAGAAGGTACAATCCGAACATACGATTTGACGGATTTACAACAAGTCCAACAGCAAATGCAAAAAATTGCTGAAAGTATCACGTTATTATTTAATGTGCAATGTGAAGTGAAATTTGAAGAAGGCTACCCACCAACGATTAATACGCCGAGCCTTAAAAAGTATGTTGTTGAAAGTTTGAATTACAATCAGCAAACAATTGTAGAGCCTAAAACACCGTATTTATTTGGTGAAGATTTTAGTTTTTATCATCAAATTGCGCCAAGTTATTTCGTTTTTGTTGGTACTCGAAATGAAGCGCGAGAATTTGTACATGGTTTGCATACACCACAGTTGAACTTTGATGAAAAGATATTAATCGGCATTGCCGACTATTATGAACGTCTATTATTTAATTATGATGAGGTGGTCGAATGACAGCGATATGGCAAGTAGACCAACAAATCTTTCAACAAAATGTACGCCAAGTACAAAATGGTCAGCCGATAATGGCAGTCGTTAAAAACAATGCGTACAATTATGGATTAACGTTTGCGGTTGAACAATTTTTGGAAGCAGGCATTAGCTGCTTTAGTACAACATCATCGAATGAAGCAATTAAAATTCGTGAATTAGCCCCTACCGCAACGATATTTTTAATGAATGCGACACGAGAATTTGACGTATTGCGCACGCATGATATTCATATGACACTTCCATCTTTGAGCTTTTATAAAGCACATAAACAAGCTTTAGCCGGTGTCAAAGTACATTTGGAGTATGAAAATTTATTACATCGCTCAGGTTTTAAAACGTATGAAGAAATAGTAGAAGTACTAGAAGATCATGCAGTCAATGACGCACCTAAAATGCAGATTACAGGTTTATGGACGCATTTTGGATATGCCGATGAATTTGATGTGTCTGATTATGAAACAGAGCGTTCTGCATGGCTCAATATCGTCGAAAACTTGTTAAATCAAGGGTATTCATTCGATATGATTCATGCACAAAATAGTGCGAGTTATATACGCGAAGGGCAAATCTTCCCCCATCATACACATGCACGTGTAGGTATCGCATTGTATGGCTCTCGTCCCTACTCGTCTTTGTCGAGATCAATGATCTTACAATCACTTACAGTACAAGCGAATGTGATACAAGTACGAACGGTTCAAGCTGGTCAGCATTGTGGCTATAGCTTTGCATACACAGCAGAACGAGATCATACACGCTTGGCAGTCGTTGATATCGGTTATGGTGACGGTGTATTACGTACACGCGCACAACATGATGTATTAATTAATGGTAGACGCTACCCTATTCGTGCGTTGATGATGAGCCATATGTTTGTAGAAGTGGATGAACATGTTGAAGCGCAAGATATTGTGACATTATATAACGACGAATTAAGAATTGACGATTATACATTCAAAGGTGTAGGTGCAAATTCTGAACAATTGAGTGCACTGAACTTGGATTCTTTAATAAAGGAGTACAAATAAATGACAGTAACATATAATAAATCTGGAGAATTGACAATCGACGGTACAAGTTTGAAAACACTCGCCCAAAGTTTTGGGACGCCAACGATTGTGTACGATGAAAATCAAATCCGCCAACAAATGAGACGTTATCACCAAGCATTTCAACACAACGATATTGGCTACGTTTTATCGTATGCGTCTAAAGCTTTTACGTGTATTCAAATGATTAAACTCGTTGAAGAAGAAGACTTTGACTTAGATGTTGTATCTGAAGGTGAATTGTATACAGCGATTGAAGCGGGCTACGATCCAAAACGTATCCATTTTCATGGTAACAACAAAACGAAACAAGAAATTCAATACGCCCTCTCACAAGGTATTGGCTACTTTGTCGTCGATGCACTTGATGAAATCGCAGTATTAGATGAATATGCGACAGAACCCGTTGAAGTGTTGATTCGTGTCAATCCAGGTGTTGAAGCACATACGCATGAATTTATTCAAACAGGACAAGAGAAAAGTAAATTTGGTTTATCTTTAAAACACGGTCTCGCTGAACAAGCCGTTGAATTGATTCATCAAAGCCACCATTTAACATTAAAAGGCATTCATTTCCATATTGGCTCACAAATTGAAGAAACAACAGGCATGATTGAAACAGCTAAAATGGTGTTAGAGTGGTTAGATGAACATGCGATTGAAATCGAGTTGTTAAATTTAGGCGGTGGTTTTAGCGTAGAATATGTTGAAGGTGATCAATCATTCGATATTGAAGCGGGCATTACTGAAATCGTTCAAGCCATTAAACAAAAATGTCGTGACCTTGACTACCCTATTCCAACGCTAAGTATTGAACCAGGACGTTCTATCGTTGCAGAAGCGGGTGTGACATTATATGAAGTCGGTACAATTAAAGAAATCCCTTCTGTTAATAAATATATTTCAGTAGATGGTGGGATGAGTGATCATATTCGCACAGCGCTTTATGATGCAAAATATAAAGTAATGCTTGTCAATCGTAACGAAAAAGCAGATCAAGTCGTGACATTAGCAGGAAAATTGTGTGAATCAGGTGATATTTTAATTCACGAAGCAGCATTACCTTCAAGTGTTGCACGTGGCGATTACTTAGCAGTATTGTCAACAGGTGCGTACCACTACAGTATGGCATCTAACTACAATCAAATTCAAAAACCAGCTGTGTTCTTTGTAGCCAATGGTAAAGCACGTGAAGTTATTAAACGTCAATCATTACGTCAATTAATTATTAATGATGTAAAATAAATGAACTAAAGCGCCAACATATTAGCCGATAGTGGCTATTACGTTGGCGCTTTAACTATGTAAATATAGAAAAAAGCAAGCACACGTAGTATGCCCGCTTTTTGTAAGTCAACATTGCATCTATTTATTATAGTTTAACAACGTTTGCAGCTTGTGGGCCACGGTCGCCTTCAACTACTTCAAATTCAACTGCTTGACCTTCTTCTAATGATTTGTAACCTTCTTGGTTGATAGCTGAGAAGTGTACGAATACGTCGTTTTCTCCTTCAACTTCGATAAAACCAAAACCTTTTTCAGCGTTAAACCATTTAACTGTACCTTGTTTCATAATATGTGAAACCTCCAAGACTAAAATTCAATATGCGCTATTCGCATATTACAAAAAATACTACTTTTCATCAATATTCTTTGCAATATGGAATAATGCAATTGCTTACATACTATTATAATGTAAGGTAGTACCATTTGCAATACAGAAATTAAAAATTTTTAATCAGTTTATTAATGGTGTGTTTAAATAAATTTCTTTATTTTTTAATACAATAAAACTATAGAAAATTTGAAGATCTTCACCACAATCTTCGCAATAATTCATATCGCAATTATTGTAGAAAGCGTATATATTATGTTTGCCGACCACATGATTATCGTAGTGTTTCATTGCTTGTTTAATCGCTGCTTCATACCCTTCAACAAATGCGTCATAAGTTGTAAAGGATTGTCTTTCGATAATATGTTCCGGCCAGTCATCAAAAAGCCACCAGCCTTCATAGTCTGCACGAATCTTTGTGAGTTCCCACATAAAAATGCCCTCCCAATAAGTACTGACGTTCAGTGAATCAATATGTAAGCTTTTCACAAAATATGAGTTATTATTTGTGAGCCTACTTCAACAACTTAAGACTTTTAGGCGTAAAAATCAAGTTTTTCAACTTAACATACTGTTTATGTAAATGAGATTAAAGAATATTGCATGTGCAATGGTGTCGTTAGTATTGTATGAAAATGGTGTAGCTTATAATATATGTAATTATATTTGCAAAATGGTTTTGTATAATATGTATTGGCGTACAGTAAATATTCGTAAATACTTATAGAATAGCGTATAATTTATACGTAATTATTAAAGATATTAAAAATCTAATAGGGTTAATATAATGATGAAAAAACTTTTATTAAATGTGATTTTGGTTATTTTAGTAATTTCGGTTATGGTAAATATCATGGTTGTAGTAGGCTTTTTGGATTTTAATGGCAGATCTTATGGCGTATTTGTACTTATCACATTATTGTTAGCATTTATTTATTTCAACGGGCATAATAAAGTTCAGAAGTAAGCAACTTAAGCATAGTTTGTTATCTTTTCAATTGTTAGTACTTCATAATTTCACATATATATTTTAATATTTAAAGCTACTTTTCAAATCCTATTCTTCACTCCCTTCAAAATTCCACTTATTTAATGAACATCTAATTACATCCTATTTCTCAATTATTAGTCTTTTACTCTAAAAATACGTATAATTGAAGAGAGAGGTGATATAACATGCAACGTTATTTAATAAGGGTATATGGTCGCGTTCAAGGTGTAGGTTTTCGCTATTTTACGGAACGTCTCGCATTGAAATATCATATAACAGGTACGGTTCAAAATGTGAATGACTATGTTGAGGTTGTTGCACAAGGCGAAGATAAAGACTTAGAAGCATTTACACAAGCAGTAATCAAAGGCGCCTCCCCTGCTTCATCTGTTACACATCACCATATTGAAAGTCTCGACATAGCACCACAACTTGAAAAATTTAAAGTATTGGGATAAAGGAAGTTGTCACGATGAGATATAATCTATCGCGTATTTTAGGGATTATTGTCGGCATACCGGTTGCGACATTGTCATTTTTAGCAAGCGTATTTGGACTAGATATTCAATTTATATTTGATCTGCTGATTGGGAGTGCAGGTTTTGTTTTAGGCTATGTGCCAACACAAAGATTATCATCGAAAAGTTATTTAAACGAATTAGGTTTAACTCGAAAAGACTATCGTTATATTCGACATCAAATGAATGCCGCACAAGGTAAAGTGAAACGTATTTTTAAAACATTCATCAACGTTCGCTCGATTCAAGATTTTAAGCTTGTGAATGATATTTATCGTTTGTCGAGAACAATTAATCAAATTGTTCGTCAACAGCCAAATCAGTTTTATTATATTGAGAGTTTTTATTATTCACATATTGATAATGCGTTGAATTTAGTTGAAAGCTATACGCATTTAGCGAAGATGCCTATGAAATCGAGTGCGGATCAACAAGCATTACATCAGACACGTATAACGCTTGAAGAGATTAAACGCACATTGATTGCGGACTTAAAACGGGTTAATGAGCAACATTACAACCAATTAGATACAGAAATGCGCTTAACAAAACTTTATAAAAAAGATAAAGCAAAGGAGTATGATAATGAAAGAAAGTAAGCAAACAACTACAACTTCAGCACATCCTTTAGATCATTATTTTGAGTCGTTTGAACAATCTGCATCGTCACAAACAAATGCTGTGACGCCAAACGAACAAACTGAAGTTGTCGCACCACAGTTTTCGGAACAAGATCAACAAAAAATTACAGCCTTGGCACAAGAAATTGAGCCACTCAATAATGATAGTTTATTAAAATTTGGTTCTAATGCGCAATCACACTTATCTAACTTTTCACATCAAATGTTGAATGATATACAAACGAAAGATATTGGTACAATCGGTGAAACGCTTGAAAGTTTGATGAAAAAATTAAAAGAAGTTGATCCGGACGAGTTATCTCAAAAAGATATGTCAATGTTAAAAAAATTATTCAAACGTTCTAAAGCATCATTGCAACAAGTGTTTTCACGCATGCAATCAGTGAGTGCACAAGTCGATAGAATTTCAGTAGAACTTGATAAAAACAAGTCTGAGTTAATTAAAGATGCACGTTTATTAGATGAATTGTACCAACAAAATAAAGACTATTATGATGTCCTGAATCTTTACATTGCTGCGGCACAAAATAAACGAGATGATTTGGTACAAAATGTGTTACCACAATTGCGTGAGACGGCGAAAAATTCAGATAATCAAATGGCATTACAGGATGTGGCGGATATGGAGCAATTTTTAGATCGCCTTGAAAAACGCATTTATGATCTTCAACTATCACGTCAAATTACATTACAATCAGCACCACAAATTAGAATGATCCAGAATATCAACCAAGCATTAGCAGAAAAAATTCAAAGTTCTATTTTGACAAGTATCCCCCTTTGGAAAAATCAAATGGCGATTGCTTTAACGTTAAACCGTCAAAATAAAGCAGCGCAAGCGCAAAAACAAGTTACTGATACAACAAATGAAATTTTAATACGCAACTCTGAAATGTTACGTCAAAATGCGCGTATTACTGCTGAAGAAAATGAACGCGGTATCGTCGATATAGAAACATTGAAAACGACACAAGATAACATTATTCAAACAATTGAAGAAACGTTACAAATTCAAGAAGATGGTCGTCAGAAGCGTCATCAAGCTGAACAAGATTTAAAACAACTTGAACAAAACTTACGTGAACGTTTAATGACTGCAAAAGATCAGCGAAATGATTTTAAGTAGTCACATACAAAAAAAGCCCTACCGCGATGGTAAGGCTTTTTTAATATTGCTATTCTTTTTCATAAACGATAATATTAGATGATTTTGCGAAATATCCAATGATGTACGCAATAATTAATGTTACGACAGCAATTGGGAACCATTCAAGTGTATATTCATGGAATGGTAATTGTTCGATGAATGGAATTTTCATCCAACCGTTCGCGTTAACAACACTCAAAATAGATTCAATTGTTACAACCGCAACTGTAATTTGTTGTGTAATACGTCTTGTTGGTACGAAGCGTCCGATCAAGATTAAGAAAACAGTTGTGATTGCGACTGGGTAAACAATTAATAATACTGGAATTGATAATTTGATTACTGCGTTTAATCCTAAATTTGATAAAACAAAGCTAATTAAAGTAAAGATAATAACATATGTTTTATATGATAATTTCGGTAAAATGCTATGGAAATATTCACTAACTGCGACAACCAAGCCACATGCTGTTGTTAAACATGCAAGTGCAACGATAATACCTAGTAAGTATTTACCAAAAGCACCATAACCTGTACCAGCCATTGTGATAAGCAAGTGTGCACCGATGTTTTGATCATTTTCAGTCAATTGTTTCAAAGTTTCTTCGCTAAGCACCATGTGGTTACCGATATATCCTAATGAAATATAAATAAATGCAAGTGCAGCTGCAGCGATTAATCCAGCAATTGCAGTTTGCTTGAAAATATCATCTGCATGTTTGATGCCTGTTGCTTTAATGGCATTTACAACAATCATTGAGAATGCGATTGCAGCGATGGCATCCATTGTTAAATAACCTTCTGTAAACCCTTTTGAAAAGCCTGATAGGTTTGATGAATATACGGCAGGATCAGCTGTTGTGTTTGCTTTGCCACCAAAGTCAATGAAACCTTTAACAATCATAGCTAGAATTGTGATTAATAATAATGGTGTTAAAATTGCACCGATACGGTCAACAATCTTCCCTGGGTTAAAACAAAGATATAATACAATCGCGAAGTAAATCACTGAGAAAACGAATAACCATAATGGGCTACTAGAATTAATGATTGGTGTTACTGTCATCTCAAATGATGTTGATGCTGTACGTGGGATTGCAAACAGTGGACCAATTGTTAAATAAATTGCTACTAAAAATACGACCGAAAAAGCTGGGTGTATTTTGTTGATTGCACCAATATAGCCCTCTTTATCAAGCGCCCCTACAACTACGCCGAGTAAAGGTAAACCGATACCGGTAATAACGAAAGCGATGATAGATGGCCAGAAATATTGGCCACTTGCAAGCCCTAAATTAGGTGGGAAAATCAAGTTACCTGCTCCAAAGAATATAGCAAATAACATAAAGCCGATAAATAAAGTATTTTTGTTCATTTTACTTACTCCTAAACCTTCCTTTTTGAATTTATGACTCATTTTATCATATTAAAAATCATCCGTCTATTAGATTTCTGAAAATTTCTAAAATCATACTTATGCACAACAAAGTTTTAAAGGAGTAAAAACTAAATTATGCAAAAGGTTCTCATAATCTGTGTTTTTACTCCTTTATATTTAAATCGTCTAAAAGGATTTAAGTAATAATTTTTTCAAAAGTGGTGAGAGTTGACTCGGTAAATGTTCGACGCCTTCTACAAAAATCGCAAATGGCCCGTATATGTTATGGATGGTTTGTTCAATTGCTTCTGTAATCGTTTCTTGGCTTAAGAATACATTAAAGACTTCAATGCCCAATTTACGTGACATTTCAACAGCTTCATACGTATCGAGTATCCCTTCTTGTGCATAATTAAATGCAGAAGGTTCGCCATCTGAAAAGACGATCAAGAATTTTTGCTTTTCGGCACGTGTTAACAATCGTTCACTCGCAACACGAATTGCCACTCCATCTCTATTATCATCTTGCGGTGTAAGCGACATAATACGTGGTGCTTCTGCTTGATAAATAGACTGATGATAGTTGATGATTTCGTCGATAATATTTGGCTGGTTATCTTCATCAGAATCGAAAGCGTCTTCGTTAAACGCTAAAATTTCATGGCGGACATTAAGTGCTTTTAATGTTTCGTGGAATAAGACAACGCCTTTAATCGTTTCATCCATTTTGTCGTGCATGCTTGCTGAAGCGTCAATTAGTAATGTAAAAGTCGCATCAAACGTCTGGCTTTGGTCAGCTTTTTTATAAAAGAGCTTGTATTGATCATCAATAAACCAATTAACTAAGTTGCGTTGTAAACGCCCTTTTGTTAAATTCATGCGCATATCTTGGAATTCACGATCAATCGTTTTTTTAATAATTTGTATTAAATCTTTAATTTCGTATTGGACGTCTGTTTGAACTTGACGATAAGACTCAACATATTGTGGCAAAATCGTTGGGACGTTCCATTTGATGCTGACATTTGCATTGATACCGGTAAGCCCTAATAGACTAGAAGATGGCCCTTGACTGCCCCCTTCTTCATTTTCAAGTGTATCTTCGGAACCTTTACCTTTTTTCGATAGCATGTCTGTCATATCATCAGAACTGTCACCTTCACGAGCTGTGTCGTTGTCACTCAATGCTTCGCTACTTTCGCCTTCATGCAATTCTGTTTCTAAATAAGCGCCACCAGCTGTATCTGAATCAGCAGACTTCGAGTCGATTTCTTCAGTTTCGACATCTCCTTGTTCGTCTGTTTGACCGTCTGTCTGTGCCGCATCCATACGTTTGATATCGTCTAAAGTTAAATCTTCTAATGCTTCATATACATGGCGTGGAATGTGATAGTATTCGTTTAACATATCATCTTTAAGCCAATCATCTACTTGGAACATGATACGCTGTGTTAAATACATCGCTTCTTCACTTGAACGAATATTGAAGATGTCTGGTAAATATTGATACATCATTTCTAAAACAGGATTGATTTCTGAATGAATTTCCGGCACTTCAAAAAAGTTCTCTGTTAAAAATGAGCGTTCCAAATTTAAAAACAATAAGTCTGTATACATCGTTTTAGTACGGTAAAAATTAATTTGTGTTTCACAATATTGTAAACGCATTTGGCGGCGTACATTAATCAATTTTGCTGTGCGCGGACGTTCATTTACAATCAGATTTAAAACTCTCATTTCTTCAATTAATTTAAACAATTGACGATACAGTTTTGGATGACGAAAGCCTTCTTCGTTTGAAATGACTTCATTGACGATTTGGGGCGACATATTAAAATAGCTATACGTTGCTAATAAAATATCGGTTTTTAAGCCTGTATGTTCAATATGTTCCGGTCTATGTGACCAGAATGAACTACAAATCACTTCATTGTTAATCGCATCGTAATAAGGAAATTTATGAATTTTTACTTGTGTATTTTCATCTTTTAATAATAAACGTGCAAGGTCTTGTAACATCATGACTTTCATTGCATCAAGTTGTTCATCATTAAATAGGATAAAGCGATCGCTCATTGGTATCACCCTCTAAAAGTTCAGTTCTACAGCATTTTTAACAGCTTGTTGTTCGCGTTCATCTTCCAATTTATCAATAATTGTACGTTGAATGGCACGTTCGATTGGCATAACCGTCGCTAGGTCACTCATATCGATCAATGCACGAATACTTGCAGCCTCTTCAGATAGCTGACCTTGTTGTGTCATTGTACGCATATCTTCGTTAAATTTAATAATTTGATCGATCAACGCATCATCTTGTAATAAACTTTGTGACTTGATGACTTCGTGTAATGTATCGCCATCAATATATTCAACGTTGATAACAACAAAGCGGTTTTTTAACGCTTCATTCATAGGAAGTGTGCCGACATAACCTTCGTTAATCGCAGCAATCACTTTAAAGCCAGGTGCCGCTTTAATCACTTCGCCTGTAAATGGGTTTGTCAGTTGACGACGATAGTCAAGGACACCGTTTAGAATTGGTAATGTTTCAGGTTTTGCCATGTTAATTTCATCAATATATAAAATATGACCTTCTCGCATTGCTTTAATAACAGGGCCGTCAATAAAAACAATTTCTTGATGTCCTTCATCTGACGTTTTAATCGTTTTGAAACCGAGTAGACTTTCAGCGTCTAAATCTACAGAACAGTTAATTTGATGCATTGGGATATTCGTTGTTTCACTTAACGTTTCAGCTAGTCTTGTTTTACCAGATCCTGTAGGTCCTTTAAGTAAAATATTTTTGTTCAAGCTAAATAACTTCTCAGCATCTCCAAATATGGTTTTGTCTGAGTTGATATAACCAGTGTTGATTTGAGTCATGATTCTCACCTTTCTAATACACGTCTATTTTATAATGGAATTTTTAATAAAAACATAAGAAAAAAGCAGATAATACCTAAGTACATCGCTTTTTCATTGCGGCAAAGATAACAAGGTTTGCACGATGTCATGTGCTTTCAAGCCCTTGTTATTGCTTGCCAGTCATTTAATTATGAAAGGACAGATTATACTGTCCCAGGTACTTCTTCAAAATATGTTTTGTAATAGCCACCAACAAGTCCTGAATTATCGATAATTTGATAATATTCTTCAGTTTCATTTACAACATCATATGTTTGACCAATTGTTAACATATCACTGACTGTAAACTTTTTAGCATCTGTATGAAGCACTTTAACTCGTTTGATGGGTGCTTTCTCTTTCCAATTTTCATGTAGCATAACTGTCACCTCTTATAGTAATCCTCATTTATTATGAAATAAAACAACGACTTTGTCCATAAGCTCAGACAATAAAGTTGTGTCATCTAGCGTATCTTGTAGTCTTCAAAACCTATTATAGCTAACTTGAAAATAAAAGTAGCGCATTGTGCTTAAATTATTGAAAAAACACGCCGAACAAAATAAAAATAATGCCTGCGTAAAAATAAAAGGCGCGTTGCTTACGTTCTTGTAAAACATCAAAGCCATATAAGACGATGAGACCTAAGCCGATTGTTTGAAAGACGGGCCAGTAATCGGTCACACCAAACAGGCTTGTTAAAATAAAGATAAAGTTAATTAAAATAATTAATACGCCTAGTGATAAAACAGGAACGAGTAGTTTTTTATTAATTTGCATATGTGAGATCTCCTATTTTTTCATTAACACTAGCGTATCATACATTTGTATTGTGAAAAACCCGGTTATTATAGGAAGTGGAGTTAAATAAGTAACTGTGACATCGATGATAGATGTATGAAGCGACTATGTGTTTTAAGATTAGTTCGAGCGAGGCCTGCAAGAATGCAAGCAATAAAAAAATGTTGGTACTGAAAAAGTGACACCACATCAACATGGTACGCTTTGACATGCCTAGCTGTTTTTGCGCTTTTAATGATTTATCCACCACAGAAGATGGACAGTCAAAGAAAAAAGGAAGCCCCTTTTACAGAGACTTCCCAATAAGTGTGATTCTATCAATTATGATTCAAGTAATAAATCTTCAGGATTTTCAATCAGTTCTTTAATTGTTTTTAAGAATCCAACTGCTTCTTTACCATCAATGATACGGTGGTCATAGCTAAGTGCTAAGTACATCATCGGTCTGTTCTCAATTGTATCTTTGTCGATGGCAATTGGACGTGTGATGATTGAATGCATACCTAGGATGGCTGCTTGGTTACCGTTAATGATTGGTGTTGACATCATTGAACCAAAGATACCGCCATTTGTAATTGTGAATGAGCCATTAATCATATCATCTAATGAAAGTTTGTTGTCACGTGCTTTAGCCGCTAAGTTTGCAATTTCAGCTTCAATTTCAGCGAAGTTTTTCTTATCACAGTCACGCACGTTCGGTACTAACAAGCCACCTGGTGTCGATACAGCAACACCGATGTCGTAGAATTGTTTAGTTACCATATATTCGCCGTCGATTTCTGCATTAACTTCAGGATATTTTTTCAATGCAGCAACTGCTGCTTTTGTGAAGAATGACATGAAACCAAGTTTTGTACCGTTATGGTCTTCCATAAATTTATCTTTTTTGCGTTTACGAAGTTCCATTACGTTTGTCATATCCACTTCATTAAATGTTGTTAACATCGCTGTGTTGTTGCTTACTTCTAATAACTTGCGTGCCGCTGTTTGTTTTCTGCGATTCATTTTTTCACGAATCACTGGTTTTGACGGATTTTGTGGTGCGGCAGGTGCAGCCGGTTTATCAGCTTTTGTTTCAGCTGGTTTTGCGGCTTGTTGTTTACCACGTTCAACATCTTCTTTGCGTACAATATCGCCTGCTTTAGCACTCACTTCAGCTAAGTCAATGCCTTTTTCACGTGCCGCACGACGCGCAGAAGGAGTCGCGTTTACACGTTCGTTTGACGATGGTGTTTCTTCTTTTGAAGGTTTTGCTTCAGCTGCTGGTTCTTCTTTTGCTGCTAGTTTGTCATCTGATGACGCCGCTGTTTTTGCAGCACCTTCTCCAACGATTGCAATTGCTTGTCCCACTTCTACAGTATCGCCAGCTTCGGCAAGTAATTCTTGAATTGTACCTGCTTCTTCAGATACAACTTCAACATTTACTTTGTCCGTTTCAAGTTCTAATAGTGCTTCACCTTTCTCAACGGAATCCCCTACTTGTTTTAACCACTCTGCAATGGTACCTTCCGTAATAGATTCTGCTAATTCTGGAACTTTTACCTCTGCCATTTTGATATGCCCCCTAGATATTTAAGCTATTTTCAATGATTTTATTTTGAACAATTTTATGAATTTCTCCATCGCCTTCAGATGGTGCTGCACGGTGTGGTCTACCTTCATACTCAAGTGTATATTTATCGCCAACAATACGCGTAAGTTGAGGGTAAACAAAGTGCCATGCCCCTTGGTTTTGTGGTTCTTCTTGAACCCATGCTACAGCTTCAAGATTTGGTAATGTTTCAAAGAATTGAAGAATTTCTTCTTCAGGGAATGGATACAATCTTTCTACTGCAACAAGTGCAACTGCTTCATTTGGTTCTTTAGCTAGACGCTCTTTAAGGTCAACGAGCATTTTACCTGATGCAAGAATCACTTTCGTTACTTTTTCAGCATCATGTGTGCCAACTAAAATAGGTTCAAAGCCACCTGAAGTGAACTGATCAATTGGTTGTGCAACTGTTTTATTACGCAATAAGCCTTTCGGTGACATCAGTACAAGAGGTCTCATCGCATCCGTACCTAGACTTGCAGCTTGTGCACGTAATAAGTGGAAGTAGTTGCTTGAACTTGATAAGTTACAAATCGTCATATTATTCTCAGCAGCAAGTTGTAAGAAACGTTCAAGTCGTGCTGAAGAGTGTTCAGGACCTTGACCTTCAAATGAATGTGGTAACAAGAATGTTAAACCAGAACGCTCGCCCCATTTTGCGTTACTTGAGAATACAAAGTTATCAAAGTACATTTGTGCCATGTTAGCGAAGTCACCAAATTGTGCTTCCCAAATATTAAATGACGCTGGATTTTCAACATTGTAGCCATATTCAAAACCAACAACTGCTGATTCAGATAATGGTGAGTTGTGAATATAGAATGATCCTTTTTGATCTGGTACATGTTGTAACGGAATATGCACCTTATCGCTGTTTTGATCATGTAAGACAGCGTGACGATGACTAAATGTACCACGTTCACAGTCTTGACCTGTCATACGAATTGGCGTACCTTCCTGCATCACAGACGCAAAGGCTAATTGTTCAGCGTGTGCCCAATCTACTAAACCATCTTCTTTTTCAAATGGCTGACGTCTTTGTTCTAAAATACGTTGTAACTTACCGAAAATATTAAAGTCTTCAGGATAAGTCAGCATCGCATCATTGATTTCTTTTAGTCTGTCATATGACAATTCTGATGTATTGCTCGCAAGTGGTTCTGCAATATTGTCTGGACGAACCATATCAGCATTGTCATTTTTATTTGTTTTATCAATTTTATCGTGTGCTTGACGCATTTCTTTTTGAACATCATCCATCACAGCTTGCATCGCTTCTTCGCTTAGGATACCCGCATCAACCAATTTTTTACCGTAGATCACTTCAACAGTTTCATGCTTCTTAATGTTTTTATATGGTAGTGGGTTTGTTAACATTGGTTCATCCATTTCGTTATGACCAAAACGACGATAACCAACAATATCAATGACAACATCTTTGTTAAATGCTTTTCTAAATTCCATTGCGATATCAATCGCTTCAATTGTTGCCTCAACATCATCAGCATTGACGTGCATAATTGGGACATCATATCCTTTAGCGACGTCTGTTGCGTACGTTGTTGAACGGCCGTCCGTCGGTTCAGTCGTGAAACCAATACGGTTATTTGTAATTAAATGAATCGTACCACCTGTGCTATAACCTTCTAAGCTACCTAAGTTCATCGTTTCAAAGTTAACACCTTGACCCGGATATGCCGCATCGCCGTGTACAATGATTGGAAGCGCACGATTGAAGTCAGTGTCAAGCTGTCCAGACTGTGCCGCAACGTCTTGAGCTGCTCTCGTACGACCCGTCACAACAGGCGCTACGATTTCTAGATGACTTGGGTTGTTTGCTAAAGTGATGCGTTGTTCAATACCATTTGTTTGGATAGTTTTCACACCGCCGAGATGGTATTTAACATCACTTGTCCAACCTGCTGTCAATTTTAAGCTGCCATCTTCAGGTAAGAATGCCATTGGATCTGTATGCATAAACTCAGAAAGCATCATTTCATATGGCTTTTTCAAAATATGTGTCAGTACATTTAAACGACCACGGTGTGCCATACCGATTTGGATGTTGGCAATGTCGTTTTCTGCTGCACGTTTAATAATTTGTGAAATCATAGGTACAAGTGCATCTACACCTTCAATTGAGAAACGCTTCGCACCTACAAAGTTTTTATGAAGATATTTTTCAAACCCTTCAACGTGTGCAAGTTGTTTGAAAAGATCAACTTTCTCATTATCATTCAAGGTCGCTTTATATGGTGTTTCAATTCTACGTTTTAACCATACACGCTCCTTCGTATTATTAATATGTGTATATTCGAATGCAATAGACCCTTTATATCTCTCTTCCATACGCTGAATTGCTTCATAGGCATTGTCATAAATGTCTTTGAAGTGATCTGAGACAATTTCTGCAGATATGCTCTCAAGCGTTTGTTGGTCTAAGTTAAAATCTTCAATGTTTAACTTTGGAACATTTGTACGTTCTGGTCTATTTACCGGATAGATATCAGCGAGTAAATGTCCGTATTGTCGAATATTGTCAATCAAGCGCATAACACGTTTAATCGTGCTATCCCCCGAGCTTGATTGTGTTGATGTGTTTGAATATGGTGTGTTGTCATTTTTGATTGTGCCGAATAGCACTTGCAAATCTTCAGATACTGAGCTTGGATCTTCTAAAAATTGATCATAAAGTTCTAACATTAATCCTAAGTTCGCTCCAAAATTTACAGGCGCTTCGCTCACCTGTTTATCGTTCTTCATAATCCACCCTCCACTGAAAGAATAAAAACGCTTACAAGTAAATAATAGCATTAAATTGTGAACATTTAAAGGCAAAAAACTAGGATATTTTAATGATGTAGACTTGCATTGAAACTAATCGTAAAAATGGTAAAAGCACCTTCTTCACTATTAACTGTAATATGTCCACCATATAGCTTCACAAGTTTAAGGGCAATTGATAGCCCTAGGCCATTGCCACCTTGTTCACGTGAACGAGATTTATCAACACGGTAGAAGCGGTCAAAAATATGTTCTTGGTCTTCTTTTGGTATCCCCATCCCATGGTCTTTGATTTCGATAAGGACACGGTTATTCACAAACTTCGTCTTAATACATATATTGCGGTTAATTTGATCGTATTTAATCGCATTATCGATAAATATTAATAAAATTTGCTCTAAATGAAAAGCATTCATATTCAGGTAAATAAAATCTTGGTTCGTCTCAAAATTAAACTGATAGTCTGGATGAATTTGTTCTAATGAATGGAGTCGATTTTTAATTTCTAAATTGACGTCTACTTCTTCTGTTTGATATTCAATAGAACGCGGATCATCTTTCGTTAACAACAACAATTCTTCAATAAGCTTCGTAATACGATTCATTTCTTCAATTGAAATTGTGAGTGATTCTTCCAATACAGCCGGATCTTTTTTACCCCAGCGCTGTATGAGATTTAAATGCCCTTGAATAATTTGGAGTGGCGTTCTTAGTTCGTGTGAGGCATCTTCAACAAATTGTCGTTGTTGGTTAAACGAATCTTCTAATTTGACCATCATGCTATTAAAGTTATCAATTAATGCGTCGGTTTCTTCATAATTGGTAGGCACTTCCAATTTTTCTTGGAAACCGTTACGTCTAATTTGCGTCATTTTTTCTGTAATAATATTGATTGGCTTTGTAATTTGAGATGAAAAAGCGTAACTAATCGTTGCCGTTACGAACAAAGCGATTAAACCAAATATTAATGCCAAATATGTTATGAAATTCAATAAGTCATCAAAAACATCTAAAGGATGAATGATTGTTGCGTAGCCTTTAAAAAAGTCTGTGTTGACCGGGTTTGAAACAACGATAAATGAACCATCGCTATTTGTAATAATACCAATATTACGTGATGATGTTTTTTGAAATTCAGGTGTAAATTGAATGTTTGGCGTGTTGGCACTTTCAATAATGTGTTTGCCTTTTTGATCGTATAAAATCGCTTTTTGGTAATTGTTTGTTACAGAGCCAAATTCAAGCGGTGTAATGTCTTTTAATGGTCGTGCGGCTAATAAATGTTTTAATTCATCTGCACTATGCTCTGCTTTTTCAAGTTCATTTTGTTTTAGCAAGCCACCGACTGCATATATGATGAGCAAGCAAAATATAAAAATAGTTAAAAATGTAATGACTGTCGTTACTAAGGTCCATTTTGTTTTTAAAGTTGGCTGTTTCATTGACGAATCACGTACCCAACACCGCGAACGGTCTCAATGATTTTTTCTTTCTGAACTGCTTTTAGTTTATTGCGTAAATATCTGATATACACATCGACAACATTGGTCTCGACTTCAGAGTCATAACCCCAAACATGATTTAAAATCTGTTCACGATGCATGACGTGGTTTTTATTTTCGGCAAGCAGTAATAATAAATCAAATTCTGTCTTTGTTAATTCGATTTTCTGGTCACCGTACGTCACATGGAAGGCATTTTTATCAATGATGATACCACTTACTTCAACGGTATCTTTTGATGCATGCTGTTCATCAGAAGAACGACGAACTAAGGCACGCATTCTAGCGAGTAGTTCTTCAATTTCAAAGGGCTTAACGATATAATCATCGGCACCGTAATCTAGTCCTAGCACTTTATCATAGATTTCGCCTTTTGCTGTAATCATAATAATTGGCGTATCTTTTTGTGTACGCAGGCGTTTACACACCTCTAAGCCATCAATACCGGGTAGCATTAAATCTAACAAAATAATATCAAAGTCTTGTTGTAATGCTGTGTTCAAACCCGATAGACCGTCATTTTTAATCGAGACGTTGTAATTTTCGTGTTTTAATTCGAGTTCAATAAAGCGCGCTAAGTTTTGTTCATCTTCTATTATTAATACATTTTTCATGATGTCACCTCATCTCTAATGATAGGACAAACTAGTTATTTTATAAAGGCAAAAAAAGTTTGTATTTTCTAATTGACAATTATTCTCAATGCGGTATAATGTAATTGAAAATGATTATCAATCCCAACGATCCCCCCACTACAATTCGTTCTTTTGATTGAGTCATTTTCAAGTAATATCCCCTTTTATATGCCCGTATAAAAATTTCGTTGATATTAAACGTAAAATAAAAAGCCGCTGCATACGCTAAGATGCAACGGCTTTTTAAATTATGAAAGTTTCAATGGCTTTTGAAGAATGAGTTGTGTGAGTGTGATAAAAAAGAGACCACCTAGAATCCCTGCCATAATATCTGTAGGGTAATGCACGCCAAGATAAATGCGTGATGCACAGATAAGACCAATCATCACAACACATAAACTACTCATCCACAGTTTTGCTTGTCCTTTAAGAATGCGCAGTGCGATAAAGCATAAACTACCAAAAAATGCTGTAGATCCCATCGCATGCCCACTTGGAAAGCTTAATCCCGAAATATCAATGAGGCGCATAATGTTTGGACGCTCTCTATCAAATATGTGTTTTAAAATGGGATTTGCTAATCCGGATAAAATCATTGTGAGTGCTAAGTATAGTGCTTCCACACGATAGTGATAACGTACTAACAATAATACAGTGAGTAACGTCAAAACAACCATACTTCCAACCTCGCCAATAAATGTTGCAGTTTTAAAGCCGACTGTCGTCCATTGACTTTCACTGGCAAAAATAACGTTATAAATGTTTTGATCAATCCACTGTCCGAGTGATGATTGATGATAAAAACCAATGAGGATAAATATCAATGTACATACAATTAAAAATAAAATCCTTTTCCAATGTGCCATCGTTTACTCCTTTACGCACGTCCATCTTCAATAATTTTATTGAGTAATGCTTCTTTCGTATAACTTTCAGTGAAGTTTTGCATTGCTGAAATATACGTATCACGAGACTGCTCAAGGTTGTGTAATGCGGTACTGATCATACCTGCTGATAATGTTGCTTCATCTAATGTAAGGGCATAGCCTTGTTTGACAAAATAATTCGCATTATCAATTTGGTCTCCACGAGATTGATCTAAGCCTAATGGAATTAACAACATTGGAATGCGCAACGTTAAAAATTCATAAATTGCATTAGAACCTGCACGTGAAATAACTGTATCCGTTATTGCTAACAAGTCAGTAAGTTCATCTGTGACAAATTCATATTGTACATACCCATGTTTTTGAATACTGTCATCTTTTAAACCTTTACCTGTCAAATGAATCACTTGGTAATTCTCTAGCAATGTATCTAATTCTTGGCGAAGACTATCATTGATTTTGGCGCTACCGAGGCTGCCTCCCATGACGAGTAGTGTTTTCTTAGTTGGTTGGAAACCTGTCAATGCGTATCCACGATTTTTATCGCCATTTTTCAAATCTTCACGAATGGTTGCACCGACAAACACCCCTTTATCTTTTGGGACGTGCTTCAATGTATCTTCAAAAGTCGTATAGATTTTTTTAGCGAATTTGATTGCGATTTTATTTGCCAATCCAGGTGTTAAATCCGATTCATGTACAATGACTGGGATATTAAGTGATTTAGCTGCGAGTACCACAGGAACAGAAACAAATCCTCCTTTTGAAAAAATAAGATTTGGTCGTTCACATTTTAAAATTTTGCGTGCATCTAAAATACCTTTCAATACTTTAAAAACGTCTTTTAAATTTTCCATTGAGAGATATCGACGTAGTTTACCACTAGAGATTGGATAATACGGTGTATCTGGCAATTGAGATGTAATCATTTCACGTTCAATGCCATCTTTTGATCCAATGTACATCGTGTCGTACCCTTTTTCAATGGCTGCTGGAATTAAACTTAAGTTTACGGATACGTGGCCGATTGTGCCGCCACCTGTAAATGCAATTTTAACCATAAAGTCCCTCTCATTCTAATTGATTATTTTATAGTATGCGTAAAACGGCTTTCCTTTATCAAAAGGGAAAGTGTTACTTATCATTTCCCCAGTTTTAACAAAATTATGCTTGCTAAATAGTTTTTGTGCACGTTGATTTTGAGAAAATGTGTCCGTAAGTAATGCGTCGTGTTGATGTTGACGAGCATAGAGCAATGCAAAATCCATTAATTTTTGTGCTGTGCCGGGATATTGTGATGATGCGACGAGTCTATGAATGACTAACACATTATCGCGACGAATCGGCCATTCAAGCTGATCGTACCAGCTCGGCGATTCATCGTTAATCACAATAAAACCTTTGATAACATCTTGTTCATCGTCAACAAATAGTGTCTGTTTTGCGATATCTTGTCTAAAATCATCGAGTACTGGATAATGTGCATCCCATTGTGGATTGTTGTCTTGACGCATTAATTCTTTTGCTTCTTCCACTAATACGTAGATTTGTTGTAAATCAGATAAAGTTGCAAGTCGCATCGTTCATCACTCCTTCAGCTTATCTATCGTACGTTTTAACATCGTATCTTCTTCCGATGCTTTTTTAACGAGTTGTTCTGTCATGTTTTGATTGGTTTCTTTATTGAAGATACCATCAACTTCAAGATTATGATCTGTTTGATATAATCGAACGGCATTTTCGAGCGTTGCATCGTAGTCTTCGTTAATGTCACCGACACTGTAACCTAACGCGTCTAAACCAATTTTAACAGACTTAACATAGTTTGAATGGTCGCCTTGTTTAAAGGTTTTGTCAGAAGGAATCACTTTCATATTTTCATATTTTGCACCTTCGACTTTTTCATCAGGCTGAATGCCTTTTCCATGAATGTAATGGCCATCGGGTGTAAGCCACTTCATTTCGGTAAACTTCAACAATGAACCGTCGCTAAATTCACGTGTCGTTTGGACAATACCTTTACCAAATGATTTTTGACCGTAAACTTTAGCTACTTTATGATCTTTTAAAGCACCTGTAAATACTTCGGAAGCACTTGCAGAACCTTCATTAATAAGTATAGAGACATTAAGTTTGTTGACTCCTTTAAGCGGTTCTTGCTCTGTTTGAATGACTTGTCTTTCTTTACCTTTTTCTAATTGGACAACTGTTTGCCCTTGATCAAGGAAAATATTTGCCATGTCAACAGCTTCATCCAGTAAACCACCAGGATTGTTACGCAAGTCGATTAAAATATTTTTAGCCCCTTGTTTTTGTGCTTTTTCAATGGCTGTTCTTAATTCTTTTGCAGTGCCTTCTTGGAATTTATTCACTTTAAACACATGTGTGTTACCATGTTTTTCAGTTTTTACACTGTCCACATGGATTGTATCACGTGTCACTGTGAATTCTTTTAGCTCGCCACCACGTTTAATCGTTAATTTTACATTTGTACCTTTTTTACCACGCACTTTTTTAACAATTTCATTAAGCTGTTTCCCTTTTACTTTTTGTCCATCGACTGCGATCAGCTCATCTTTAGGTTGGATGCCTGCTTTTTCAGCTGGTGCATCTTTGATTGGACTCGCAATATAAATATGTCCGTCTTTTTGTTCCATTTCCGCACCGATACCGACAAAGTCACCGGATACATCTTCGTTGAATGATTTTGTTTCCTCTTTCGTCATATATTCTGTATATGGATCGTTGAGGCTTTTTGTCATGCCTTCGATGGCGTCATCAAGTAACGCATTTTTATCGGTATTTTTATAATAATCTGTTGCGATCACTTCATACACATCGCTTAATTTTTTAGCATTTTCTTCGATCGTTGGATCCGTTGAATGATGCTTCCAATACCACATACCTAAGGTGGATAGTAGCGCTGTAAATACCATGGTTAAAATAATACCAATGACAAAATATTTTAATGGGACATATGTAGGTGTGCTAGCATTTTTAGATGATGATTTTTTCGTGTTAAATGGTTTCATCTTTCAACTCCCTTTTCGTAGTAATACTTTAACTGCTAGACAAAGAAATAGGACGAGACAGAAAGCTCATTAGTACAAAAGCTTTCGTTGTCCCGTCCTGGCATGGGTGTGATGAGAAGTAAAAAGGCTAAAAAACAACTTCACTTCAGACACCTATTGCCATCAACTTAAAATCGGCATAATCATTAAAGGCGACTTTAAGTATGGCGCAGCTTCTTTTAAAACAAGCTATTTGTGATACATCAAGATGGCGACGCACAATGTTCCAAGCAATGTTAGAACTGAAGCCATTCTTGATATTCTTCATAAAGTGCATCGAATACGGATAAAGGCAAAGTGTAATTGCCTTCCGTTTCAATGTAATCAGACAATTGATCGAAGTCAGATTCATATTTAGGAAAATCTAGATCTTCAAATATCATCTCTGCAAATGCACCTTTGTCATCACGTCTACCTCTAACTGTCAAAGCGAATTGGTAAAAAGAGGCATCTTTCATTATTTGACTGTCACGTCTACAACAAGTGATTGTCCTTTTGTTAAGGCTTGTTCTTCATGAATTTGGTGCGTTTCAACATGTTCAGCAGAGTTTGTCATAATCACTGGTGAAATAATTGATTTCGCGTTTTCGTTGATATAGTCTAAGTCAAATGTGACAAGATCATCACCAACAGATACGCGGTCACCACTTTCAACAAGTGTTTCGAAACCTTCACCGTTTAACTGAACAGTATCTAAACCGATGTGTACAAGAACTTCTAAGCCATTGTCAGCTTTAAGACCAATCGCATGTTTTGTTGGGAATACATTATCTACAACACCATCGATTGGTGATACCACTTTACCTTCTGTTGGCTTCACGCCGAAACCATCACCCATCATTTTTTGTGCGAAAACAGGGTCTGGAATATCTTCAACTTTTACATATTCACCTGTCATGGGTGCATAAATTTTAATATCTTTACTTACTTCGTTACCTTTTCCGAATAATTTCTTAAACATCATGTTCACTCCTCTTTATTTGTTAAACATTTGAACGAATTCGCCGTATCCGAGTTGTTCCAATTTTTCATATGGAATAAATTGGATTGCGGCAGAATTGATACAATAACGTAAACCGCCTAATTCTTTTGGACCGTCGTTAAACACGTGTCCTAAATGACTGTTACTACCTTCTGAACGGACTTCTGTTCGTAACATGCCAAAAGATTTATCAACGAGTTCAATAATTTCTTCATCGTTAATCGCTTTTGAAAAACTTGGCCAGCCACAGTCTGATTGAAACTTATCTTCGGACGTAAACAAAGGCTTGCCTGAAAGTTTATCGACATAGATGCCTTTTTCATAGTGATTCCAATACTCATTTTCAAAAGGTGGCTCTGTGCCATCTTGTTGTGTGACAAGATATTCGAGGTCTGTCAATTCTGATTTATCTTTTTTAATCATTGTGTTTCCCCCCAATGTGCTTCAATAAAAGCTTTTCTTCCAGAACCTTTTTGATACTGCTCATAATGCAATGGATTTTTAAGATAATAGTCTTGATGATGTGTTTCAGCAGGATAAAAGTTTTTATAAGGTTCTACGGGTGTAACAATCGGTTTGTTAAAAATACCTTGTGCATCTAAAGTTTTGATTTTATTCAATGCTGTTTGTTGTTGTTCTGTATCGTGATAAAAAATAACAGGACGGTAACTATCGCCTCGATCAAAAAATTGTCCATTCTGATCAGTTGGATCGAATGTTTTAAAATAAATATCTAAAATTGCGTCATATGAGATGATGTCTGGATCATATGTGATTTGTACAGCTTCTACATGACCTGTTGAGTTACTACATACTTGTTCATATGTTGGATTTTTAACCGTACCGCCGCTATAACCTGATACGATGCCTTCGATACCATCATAAGATGTAAATGGTTTAACAAGACACCAAAAACATCCGCCTGCGAGTGTTGCAAGAGCCATAACGATACCTCCTTAATTGGTATTAGTACGTTCCTTCTTTTAATACGATGAGTCCAATGGCACCTGTTCCTGTATGTGTTGAGATAACAGGAGATGTGTGGTTTAATTGGAAACGCCCGACTTCAAATGTTTCATCAAGCTTTTCTTTAAATTTGTGCATGAAACCTTCTGCATCTGCATGAGAAATGCCGACTGCTTCTAGCTTGCCATCACCGACGAACGGTTTAAGGTCGCTTATGATTTGTTTAATACATGCACCTTGTGTACGGACGTTGTGAATCATTTCAAGTTTACCGTCTACGACTTCGCCAATCGGTTTAATTTTCATTAAGTTACCGATAAAGCCTTTTGTTTTACTGATACGGCCACCTTTAATTAATTGATCAAGTTGTCCGATAATAACGAATAACTTAATATTTTTTTGTATCTTTTCAAGTTTTTTCAAAATGTCCTCTGTCGGAATGCCTTCTTCAATCCATTTCGTTAAATATTGTAATTGATATGCCAGTCCCCAAGAAATAGATTTTGAATCAATGACAGTGATTTTACCGTCAACCATTTCACTCGCTTGACGTGCGGTTTGAACGGTACCACTCAGCCCTGATGATAAATGAATGCTGATAATTTCAACGTCATCTTTCATTAATTCTTCATATTTTTCAACGAACTGCCCAAGTGGTGGCTGACTCGTTTTTAAATCATGGTTACCTTCAGCTAAATATTTAGTATATTCCTCTGACGAGATATCAATTTGGTCTTCATATGATTTACCATCAATTGTCACGCTTAATGGAATGACGTGAATATTATGTTCTTCAAAAAATGATGGATCTAAATCAGATGTAGAATCTGTAACAATAATACGTTGCATAGTGTATAGCCTCCAGTTTATTTTCTAGTGAGATGTAAAAATGTATGTGCATATTTATTTTTATCGTCTACGGTGCCCTCAATTGCTGAGTCAACGTGCCAATTTTCAAAAGTATAAGGTGGGAAAAACGTATCCGCTTGGAATTTATCATGAATCACTGTGATGTACATATCATCTACTTTATCAATAAATGATTCAAAAAGCGTTTGTCCGCCAAAGATAAAGACTTTGCCCTCTAATTGTGAAATAGCATCGAGGTTGTGAATGACATCCACACCTTCTGCTTGAAATTCAGGATTACGTGTCAGCACGACATTACGTCTGTTTGGCAAAGGTTTGCCAATAGATTCATATGTTGCGCGTCCCATAACGAGCGTATGGCCTGTCGTTAGTTTTTTTACATGTTTAAGATCATTCGGCAAATGCCATGGTAATTGATTGTTAAAACCAATGCCTCGATTTTCATCGTGTGCGACGAGTATGGATAACGTCAAGATAATCACTCCTCGAAATTACACCGCGATAGGTGCTTTAATAGATGGGTGCGACTCGTAGTTAATGATTTCTAAATCTTCATAATCAATGTCAAAAATCGACTTATCAGAGTTGATGCGTAACGTTGGTGGCGCAAAGCTTGTTCGGGCTAACTGTGTTTGTACAGCGTCAATATGGTTGCTGTAAATGTGTGCATCACCAAACGTATGAACGAACTCGCCAACTTCTAGGCCACATTCTCTTGCGATTAAATGTGTCAACAAGCTATAACTTGCAATGTTGAATGGTACGCCTAGGAAAATGTCAGCACTACGCTGATAAAGCTGACAGCTCAACTTATTATTTTCAACATAAAATTGAAAAAGTGTGTGACATGGTGGCAATGCCATTGTGTCAATTTCTGCAGGATTCCACGCGCTAATAATATGACGTCTTGAGTTCGGATTATGTTTAATTTGTTCAATGACAGTTTGAAGCTGATCATAATGTTTGCCATCAGCACCAACCCAATCACGCCATTGTTTGCCATAGACGTTGCCTAAATCACCATGTTTTTGCATAAATGCGTCGTCTTCGAGAATGGCTTGTTTAAATTTTGCCATTTCCTCATCATACAAAGCTTTAAACGTTGGATCTGTTAATGCGCGGTGACCGAAGTTTGTCATATCAGGCCCTGTATAAACTGCACTTTGAACATATTTTTCGAATGCCCATTCATTCCATATATTGTTGTTATATTGCAGTAAATATCTTAAGTTGGTATCGCCACGAATAAACCAAATGAGTTCAGTTGCAATTAGTTTAAATGATACTTTTTTGGTCGTTAATAACGGAAAACCTTTTGATAAGTCAAAGCGCAATTGATGACCAAATTTTGAAATAGTCCCAGTTGCTGTGCGGTCATCACGTTCATTGCCAATTTTTAATATTTCCGTACATAAATCATGATATGCGCTATCAAATGGATTCATGACGTTCACCTCTTTCCTTTAATCTCTATAATAGACGATTTTTAAAGATTTGAAAAACAAAAAACAAATGCTGGGACAAATGATACGTTGTGCCCCAGCATAGTATGATTAACAGTGTGCATCAAATGCTTCTTTGATATCCATCGCTAAATCATTAATATCTCTACCTTCAATATGTTCACGTGGTGTAAAGTGCACAAGATTTTTTCCTTTGAACAATGCAAAAGAAGGACTTGATGGTACTTGTTGGATGTATGCACGCATCGTTTCAGTTGCTTCTTTATCTTGCCCAGCAAAAACCGTCACTTTATGATCTGGTTTTTTATCGTTTTGTTCAGCTACGGCAACTGCAGCCGGACGTGCTAAACCAGCGGCACAACCACATGTTGAGTTGATCACTACAAATGTCGTTTCATCTTCGTTGCGTGCATCCATATGTGATGTCACAGCTTCAGAAGTTTCTAAGCTCGTAAAACCATTTTGTGTTAATTCTCCGCGCATTTGTGCTGCTAATTCTTTCATATATGCATCATAAGCATTCATGAGTGATTCGCTCCTTTTATATCTTGAATGTTTTATCTTTTGTCATTATAACACCATTTAGCGTTTGCGATTGGCAATTTGTTTCCATACGGAGCCTAACGCTGCTTCACCTTGTTCAATACGTGTTATCGCCATTTCAATTTGTAGGCGTACTTCATAGGCAGCGTCATCTTGATGTGCTTTTAAAGCTGCTAATTGTTCTACCCCGCCTTCATCAAATAAAAACATCGCCGCACGCCAACGTACGATTTTATGCGGGTCATCTAATGCACGGACCATAGCTGGAAGTGCTTCTGCATAGCCTAAATCACTTAATGCGTCGCCAGCAGTTCGTCTTACAGCTGGACTCTTATCTTCCAAACCTCGATATAAATAAGGTAGTGTTTCTTTACTTTCAATCATACTTAACAAAACGACAGCTTCTCGGCGTAACTGTACTTTGTCTTCTGTTAAAGCATATGCTAATAAAGGATAGTCGGCTTCAGTTGGCTTCGGAAAAGCAGTGAGCATACGTAGGCGTTCTTTCCAGTCAGCTGTTTGTTCATAGTCCGCTAATGTAACATGATAGTATGCCTTTTGAGGTACAATATCCGTCGTTTGTTGTGCACGTTCAACGAGTTGTTGTAACGCATTGTCAGGATAAAGTGCCTGCATTTCCTCTTCTACTTCATCCATGATTTCCTCAAGTGTCCCGTAACGAATGCCGAGTGTATGCCATTTTCTTAAAAATACGACATTGTCTCCTGGTTGTTGTGCAGCTGTCATAGCTTCTATAAATCTATCTTCTAGCTGACGTCGTACTTCCTCCGTCGGTGTCGTTAATTTAATTTGGTAAGGAATATCTTTAAATTTTAATATTTCTGCTTTCACTTCGCCAAAATGGGCTTGTGTATCAGCAGACTGTTGCGTGTCATGTTTCTCCCCGTAAGTGTGGCTGTAATACGTGGTAACACATCTTCCCAGTCTGCTTTAGGTATTTTGTCAATCGCCAAAAAATCTAAAACGTAAAAAATGGATTTCACACCATCGACAGCTAACAAATGATTAATAAATGCTGGTTGGTTTTCGTTGATTTCAGTGTAGGTCGTTGATTGATTATCTTGACGTTGCTCCGAAATAACGACTTTCATCGTATTCGGACTTGGCGTCGGTTCAATTTTTATAATTTCCATATTGCGTATTACCCCCGTTATGCAATGGTTATTGCAATTGCTTACCTAAGGTTTGGATACGTTGACCTATTGAACAAGAATGAATACAAAAATGATGTGCAGCCGTTTTACTCTCTTCTTTTCGCAAGTGCGATTTGATGAGGCATTGCGAACAATAGTCGTTCATTAATGTATCAATCGTTGCAATTGCTACTTTTTTGTCTTCAGTTAACATATCTGTCACCTCTCTTAATTGTCGTGATACAAACATACATAATGGTAACATGATTCGCACGCGTGTTGAAATGTTTGACTCAAACCTCAACTGAATAGTTTATCTATAGATCGGACAAGACTAAAAATGTGTTAAGTATGATCAAAGGATATATGTACGCGATGTGTAAATCGTTATTGAAAAATAAGTTTGACTGTTTTATGATAGATAAGTTGTTAATCAGCGGTTTCTAAACACCCGCATTATCAAAATTTAGGAGGATGTTTTATGTATAACGAGTTAGTAGGTCTGGGTGCCTTTCTAGTCACTTTTGTATTAATGGTAATGATGTTCCGATTTTTCGGGAAGCAAGGTTTGTATGCTTGGGTTGCTATGGGAACGATTATTGCCAATATACAAGTGTTAAAAACGGTCGATATTTTTACAATCTCTGCAACATTAGGGAATGTTATGTTTGCCTCTATTTATTTAGCGACAGACATTTTGAACGATATTTATGGTCGTAAAGTCGCTAAAAAAGCAGTGTGGCTTGGTTTTTCTTCAACACTTGTGATGATTGTTGTTATGCAAATCTCATTAGCTTTCGCACCGAGTGAAGCGGATGTTGCACAAGATGCGTTACAAACTATTTTCGGTGTGATTCCACGTATCGCATTGGCGTCGATTGTCGCATATATTATTGGACAGCATATAGATGTCTTTGTGTTTAATGCCATTAAAAAAGTGTTTAAATCAGATCGTACATTTATTATCCGTGCATACGGTAGTACAACATTGAGTTCCATTATTGATACGGCATTATTTGTATTGATTGCTTTTTATGGCGGTCCATTACCAAGCCAAGTGATTTTTGAAATATTCATAACGACATATTTATTAAAATTAGGTTCTACGATTTTCAATGTGCCGTTCGGTTATTGGGCGAAGTCAATGTATCGTCGTGGTAAAATCAATGATGATGACATTTAAAGATTGATATATCATAATAAGGGTGACTCAGAATGTGTTGAACTTTCTGATGTCCCCTTTTTTATAGTTAAGGAGTTTGATAGCATGGCGAAAATTTATTTTGATGCAGCGACTAAAGGAAATCCCGGTATGAGTGCTTGTGGTATTGTGATTGTAGAAAAAGCGGAGCGCCACACGTATGCGCAAGTATTAGGAGAAATGGACAATCATAGCGCGGAATGGGAAGCGTTAATTTATGCGTTACAACAAGCCATAGCGTTACAAGTCCCTAACGCATTGATATATACAGATTCTCAATTAATAGAAGATGCGGTCAATCGCAATTATGTAAAAAACAAACAATTTAAACCATATTTAGAAAAGTTCAATCAACACGCACAAAAGTTTGATTTATGTTTTGTGAAGTGGGTGCCACGTGGACAAAATAAAGAAGCGAATCAACTCGCACAACAAACCCTTTATCGTGCAACAAAACAATAGAGAATATATGAAGAAAGAGACGATAATTCATTTTGAAAAGAAACCTTCTCTTTTTATAAGCTGTCTATCTTTTGATGGATAGATTTTTACAAGTACCTGGATATGTACAGGATATTTTTTGCTATCATTGTTTTTTATCGCTCGCTTTCATGCAAGACTCACTCGAACTAATAAACACTTTAATTTGAAGCATTTTTACGGCTTATGCTGCAAGGCGTCTTGCAATAGAATAGTTCGTTCCAGCTATTATCACGTAAAGTTTAAGCAACTTAGCAAATGAAGTTATTCTTTTAGAAGCTGATACATAAAAAAATTAATAGCACTCAGGATAAAAAAATCCTGTCTATCATCAAAGGAAAATATCAAGTACTTTTTATAGTATGTTTGCATGTTTGCTCTATTTCATTATATTTTTTCACGTTGACGTTTCTTGTCTAAATACCAAAAATGTGTTTTTCTTCCAATGAATAATAATGTCGGTAGGCACAGTAAAAACAGCGTCAAATAGTTCACAAAGCTCATACTTGAAACCTCCAAATATTAATAGTAAGATAAATGTGTAAGGGTGGAGCACAGAGCTCCACATAATGTTTATTCTTTGTTGTTAGGCTTTTGGCTAATGTAACCAAGATGCCATAGCCTAAGTTGTTTTAATGTTCCTGGGATAATCAGTACGGCGAATACTGGATATTCTAGGAACATTTTTATTATGTCTCGCATAAGGCTCACCTCCTTACACATAGAAATGTAAGTCAGTTAATAACTCACAATATCATTAGACTGCTGAAAGGGTGTTTAGTCAATATATTTTCATTATTTATTTAATTTGATGCGATAACCAAATAAAGAGACGGTACTTGTACACGTTTGAATGTACAGCTACCGTCTCTTTTTATATTGTATTGAGATTATAATGTTTGAACATATTTTTTAGCGACACGTAATTCGTGTTGATCACATACGTTTAAAATATGTGAGAAATCAGGTGTGAATGCCATCTGTTGCCATAGTTCATCTGTGTTGATTGGTGCATCACAGACAATTTCAGCAAGTTGTTTTGAACAAACTAAGTTGTCCATATCTGCATTAATTTTTTTCTGTTGTCCTGCTGTTAACGATGCAATGTTGGCGATGACATTCTCAACAGAGCCATATTGTTGAATTAACTTAATGGCTGTTTTTTCGCCAATACCTTTGACGCCAGGATAACCATCAGCTGTATCTCCCATAAATGCTTTGACATCGATCAGTTGTTTTGGTGCTAAGCCATAATGGTCACGAAAAGCGGCATCATCGAATTTCAAATACTCTGTGAAGCCCTTTTTAACAAGCCATATGTGAATGTTTTCAGCTGTACATTGCAGTAAATCACGGTCACCTGTTATCACATACACTTGATGTTCCATGTTTTGCCCTGTTTGTGTTGCGAGTGTTCCGATAACATCATCAGCTTCGTAATTCGGTAAGCCGATGTTAAAGAAACCGAGCGCTTCTGAAATATGCTGAACATGTGAAAATTGTGGCATGAGCGCTTCGGGTGGCTCAGGTCGATTTTGTTTATAACCTTGAAACAGTTCATTACGAAAAGTCGTTTTCCCCATATCCCAACAAATCGCCATATGTGTGGGTTGAATATCTGTAACTGCACGTAAAACATGGCGGACAAAGCCTTGTGTGCCATTCGTTGGAATGCCTTTTGATGTTATCATAAAATTTTTGTGAACACTTGTTGCGTAGAAATGGCGAAATAACAAAGCCATGCCATCTACTAATAGTATGCGTTTCGTCATAATCATTATCCTTTAATTCAATATTTGTTTAAGTTTAAGTAATGCTTGTTGTAATGTCTTTTGTTGTGTTTGATCTAATTCAAACGCTAACAATTTGCTGATCTCTTGTTGTGCCGCTTGTTCAAGTGTTGCTAATTCGTGTTGTGCTGATGTTTTTAAACCGTCAGCATATGTGTGTAGTGCTTCTTTTAATTGCTCAAGACGAGGCTGTAATTGTGTGACTGTCATCTCTTTAATGAGTGTTTGCACTTGTTGTTGCTGTTTCGGTTGTAGGACGTTCTTTTTAGTTAATTGTTTAGGTAACGCATCAACAAACGCCGATAAATCTAATTGTAAATATGGTTTTTCAATATTTTCCGCTGTCAGCTGATGATCTGGTTGTACAATAATATGATGTTGGGCCATTTCAGTCACGTTTGGCGCCAGCTGATGCGCAAATTGTGTTTCAAAATGCTTTTTCATACGATTTACGAGCAAAGTTTGTTCTAAATACAATTTTTGGTGTATGTGATCAAGATACGTCTTTGCAGCATGTCGTTTTGCCACTTTAAAGTCATCGGTATCTGTCATTTGTGTATTAAAGACCGCTTTGACATTATCTTGTAACTGAATGTTAAGACGCTCATTAAGATAATAAATTTGATCGTCTAGTTCACTGTTGTATTGCTGTTGAACGGCATGAATGATTTGTTCAGGGAATACGCGTGTCGTTTCAAAGCGTTGCAAGTATTGACGGTTTTGCTCGATTTGTTGTGCGTTGTTTTCAACATCGGCAAGCATCGTTTCAAGTGATTGTGTAATCGCCTCTAACTGATGGATGACTTGCTTTTCAAGCACTTGTTTTGATTCGACGTCCGCAAATGTTTGAATCGCAGTTTGTAGTTGATCGACACCTGCATCGCCACCACGTAGTGCTTCACGACTCGAAACGTCAAAAATGTCGCAATGCATACCGACTTGTGCAAGTGCGTCTTTCGTATAATCATGTACCGCCTGAAGGTCTTCGGTACTCTCAGCAAGGTCTGTCGCATTAATGACCATTTTGAATGCTTGATGTTCAATAAGTTGGTTCATCTCTTTCATATGTTCAATAAACGCCTTGTCATTATCAGTAAAAGCATGATTGAAATAACTTACATATAAAATTAAATCTGCAGTCGCTAAGATTTTTTCTGTTTCATTCGTATGACGTTGGTTGTTTGAATACAATCCAAGTGAGTCAACGATAATTTTATCTTTTAGCCAGTCATGTTCAAGCTGTAAATGAACGGTTTTGACAAACGTTGCATACGCATCTTTTGCACTCCATTTTTTAAGTTCATCTTGTGGAATTTCCAGGTCATAGCTGTCAGTTGTCAATGATTCATATAGCGTATAATTCGTTTCAATCGCTTCAATAAAAGCGAGTTTATTTTTATCAATACGCCCTTTTAAATCTCGTAAGTCTTGTGCAAAAAAGTCATCAATCGACGTAAAATGATAGTCGACAGCTTCAACGACATCATTCAATTCATCTAATAACATCTCTTTCGTTTTGAACGTTACAGTATTTTGATTACCGTATGAGATTTCAGTCGTTGCTGCCGTTGTTGGGTTCGGTGAGCTCACTAAATATTGGTCGCCGAGCAGTGCGTTAATAAGGCTACTTTTACCGGCACTAAACGTACCGAACACCCCTATTTTAATCACTTGATTGTCCATGCGTGTGATGGTATCTTGCATATTTTTTACTTGTGCATCGTATAGTGACAGTTCAGATAAAGTTGAAAGTGCCTGTTCAATATGATCACGCTGAGATTGATGTGAATTTGTAGCGTTAGTGACATTTTCATCAATTGTCTCACGCGTTTGAGTCGTTGATTGCGCAGGCGTATACGTAATTTGAGTGCGGTCAATCAACTTATCGAGTGAATCATCGAGATGAATGTAATAATGTTGATAGTTTTCTGTGTCTAATGATGTTTTTAACACACGCAATGTGTGATAGCGCTCATAAGCATCCGTCTCATCATTGTGTGACACATGATTGAGTTCTACTTGCACATTGTTGACAATCTCGTCATCGAGTGGCTGAGACTGTTTCATCACGTATTGACCGATTTTTTTCATCAATGCGTCAGAAAAAGTTAAGACGTACTGGTTGCTGATTTTTACTTGCATTTGATATAAATCTGTAACGAGTGTAGCCGGAATATCAATGTTTTGATTTAAAATACGGTCGTTAAGAGCTGTATCATCAATAAAACGCGTTAAAAATACCATATCTGCCTGCATTGGTTTTAAAATTTCTTGAGTTACTTGTGTTTGTAGTGCTGACATAAGTGTGGCAAGGCGTTCTTCACGTGCTTGTTCAATTTTTTTACGTTTATTAAAAAGACCGCCCACTGAAAAATCTTTCGTCATACTTTCTAAATAAAAACGAATATGTTCACGCATGTCATGGGACATAATATAAGCGTTGTCGATAATTGACTTACGTTGCGATTCTAAATGTTGTCGCAACGCTTCTGGATTGCCGATTAATTGTGCTTCATCGTGGACTGACACTTCTTCTAAATGTTTTTCATAAGCGTCGTCAAAAGCAGATGCTTCGATATTTAATGCTTCTAGGCAACTGTCCATTTGCTGTGTTAAATAGTTTGATTGATGTGTTTGAATAAAGTCAACCATGCGTGCAACATAATCTGCCAGCGGTTCACGATGTTCATCTTGTTCGTGCATATACGCTTTTAATGCTTCAAATTGATTTTCAGGATGTTCAAACTTTGTGACATAAAAGATTTTTTCGAGTGTAATGTCCCAATCTGCTAATGATTTTGACACACGTGCTTTAAATGCCTCAAAAGAAAGTTCCGCATCGTTATGTTTATCAATTTGGTTAATAATAAACGTCACTGGAATCCCAGCTTCGTTTAATTGCTTCATGAATTGAAAGTTCAAAGCAGATTGCACATGGTTGTAATCCACTGTATAAAAAACCATGTTACTTGTGTATAAAAAGCGTTCTGTACTATGACTATGTGATTTAACGTTGGAATCGACACCCGGTGTATCTTGGAACGTAAAACCGTTGTGGTAGTCGTCGGATTGGAAACGAATATCAATCGACTCCACATTGTAGTTTTCTTTGTTCATTTGCTTTACATCATCATAAGATGAAAGTTCAGTGTACTGTTGCCCTTCAATATTAGCAGTAATTCCCGGCGTATCTGCAACTGTAACTAATGCCGTATTACTTGTCGTTGGTACCGGAGAGCTTGGCAAGATGTCTTGACCAATGAGATTGTTAATAATAGTTGATTTACCGGCAGAAAAGTGGCCGACAAAAGCCATTGTATAGTGATTTAAATAAACTTTTTTAATCACTTGGTTAATCGTATGTACAAAAGCCGTATGGTCCGACTTTTCAACTTCTTTTTTTAATTTATAAAGTATGTCTAACTGTTCAATATTTTTCATTGTGATAATTCCCCTTGTTTGTTAGTACTTATATGTTATTGTATAGCATTTAAGCGAAAGATAAAATATAAGAAATACACTTCTGTACGTATTCATCTATTGGGGCACAGCGTTGTAACCTAAAAAAAGGGAGCGGGACAGAAAGCTTATTTTTACAAAAAGCTTTCGTCGTCCCGCCCCGGCAAGGGTGACTAGAAGTGAAAAAAGTTTTTTAAAACGTATTTTCACTTCAGACACCTACTGCCATTTACAAATATTTGCTTACTTATTTAAAAAATTTTTCCTATGTGCCAGCCCCTTTTGATTATTCGTACTATGCAAATGGTTGTGGTTTACGACGCATTTTCACAATTTGTGATAACACATAAATGAAAATACCGAACCAGATAAAACAAAATGTAATAAATTGATCCGTGTTGAACGGTTCTTTAAATACAAAGATACCATTTAAGAAAATGAGTGTCGGTCCAACGTACTGGATGAAGCCGATTAATGACAACGGTATGCGGACGGCAGCTGCTGAAAATGCGAGCAATGGGACGGCTGTTACAATACCTGAAAAAAGCAACCAAAATGTGGCGCCATTCAACCCGACACTTAGCCCATGTGTCTGTCCGACTACAAGCAAATAGATCAGTGCCATGGGTGCTGTCGCAACGGTTTCAATGGTGATACTACTTACTGCACTTAATGGTACAAGCTTTTTCAACAAACCGTAAATACCGAATGAAAAGGCTAAAACAAGTGAGATAAATGGAAATTCTCCCACTTTGAATGTCATGTAGAGAACGCCAATTGTAGCGAACAAGATGGCACACCATTCAAGTTTGTTGAAGCGTTCTTTGAAAAAAATCATCGCAAGTACGATACTGACTAACGGGTTAATATAATAGCCTAAACTTGTTTGTAAGACGTAATTTGCATTGATCGCATAAATAAACGTTCCCCAGTTTAGCGTTACCACATAACCTGCTATGATAATGATTAATAGCTTTTGAGGCGCTTTTACAAATTGTTGTAAATCAGATTTTAATTGCGCACCTTGTTTTGTAAGTGGAACGAGTATTGCCATAAATAGTAAAGACAACACAATACGAAACATTAATATCTCTGTTGCATCAATGCCTTTAATAAGTGCCCAATATAATGGCAAAATGCCCCACATCGTATAGGCAGCTAACGCAAAGAAAACGCCTTGTTTAAATGAAGCAGCATTGTTCATTCACTCACTCCCTTTAATGTGATCTGAAATGTACATAGGTTTATTTGTTCGCCCAATATTGATAGTATGTCGTTTCGATATAACCATTGAATAGTTTACGACGTTTCGTTGCTTTACGATTAACGAGATATTCAAATTCTTTACTACTTGTCATAATATACATAGATAGTTGTGGGTTTTGTTGTAGTAACTTGCCTAAGTAGCGATACATTTCTTCTACTTCATCTCTTTCCCCGATACGTTCACCATATGGTGGGTTACCGATTAAGCCGATTGGGCCATCATGATCAACGGTTAATGTGTTGACATCTTTTACTTCAAATTGAATAATGTCGCCAACACCAACTTCATCCGCATTGCGTTGTGCAATTTCAATCATTTCTGGATCAATGTCAGAAGCGAAGATTTGAATGTCTTTGTCATAATCAGCTTGTGCATCAGCATCTGCACGCATTTGTTCAAACAAACCATCTGGAATGATTGACCATTTTTCAGAGACGAAAGAGCGATTAAAACCAGGTGCAATATTTTGTGCGATTAGGCATGCTTCAATGGCAATAGTCCCAGAACCACAGAAAGGATCGATAAGTGGTGTGTCCCCCGTCCAATTTGCTAGTTTCACTAAACTTGCAGCTAATGTTTCTTTAATCGGTGCTTCCCCTTGCGCAAGTCGGTAGCCACGTTTGTTTAAGCCTGATCCAGACGTATCAATTGTCAATAAGACGTTATCTTTTAAAATATTCACTTCGACAGGATACTTAGCACCTGTTTCATCTAACCAACCAGATACTTGGTGTTCGGCTTTTAATTTTTCCACAATGGCCTTTTTAGTAATAGCTTGAACATCAGGTACACTGTGTAACATAGACTTTAAACTACGCCCTTGTACTGGGAATTGTCCGTCTGCAGGAATGATGTCATGCCACGGTAATGCTTTCGTTTTTTCGAATAATTCATCAAATGTCGTTGCTTTAAATTGTCCGACAATCAGCTTCACACGGTCTGCTGTGCGCAACCATAAGTTTGCTTTAACAATAGCTTGTGCATCGCCATTAAAATAAATACGTCCATTTTCAACACGTGTGTCATAGCCTAATTCTTGTACCTCTTTGGCTACAATCGCTTCAAGCCCCATCGGACATACCGCTAATAATTGATACATATTAATCCTCCAAAATGTTGTTTTTCTATTTAAATTCGTTAGATACATAGATTGATAAAGGCTGGGACACATATGATGCCCCAGCCTCGTTTACTAGTCGTAATATTTCTATAAGCCATGTTCTGTTCCTTAGTACTTTATACGTGCACTAGCTGCACTCGTACGCCGGTGGTAATCATCTGTCTAAAGTATGATTTACATACATTCTCGTTTATGCGTTGAATTCCGCTAAACAAGTGCTCCTACCAAATTTGGATTGCTCACTCGAGGGGTTTACCGCGTTCCACCTCTACTATTTCTAGCAGAGCTACGTCACTGTGGCACTTTCAAACTATTATAACCGTATCCTAAGACTTAGGTTAATTCGTTGCCGTCAATTTGCATTGCCTTGACTTATTGTTTCATCAAGCACGAACACTACAATCATCTCAGATTGTGTGAGCATGGACTTTCCTCTATAAATATAAATTTATAGCGATTACCCAAAATATTACTTCAAAATTATATCATCTTAATCATTAAAAGCAATGGTTATTTGCCAAAGACCGCTTTTTCTAAATTTGAAATACGTTTTAAAATATCAACGTTACTGTTTTGACTTGAACCTTGACTTGAAAATCCTTTGCTTTCTTGTGGTCGACCAGAAGCAACTCGAATGCGTAAGTCTTCAATTTCTTTTTTGAGTTTGTGATTTTCTTCTGATAACTTAATCACTTCATTGTTTAAATCTGACATCTTTTGATAATCAACGATAATGTCATCCAAAAAAGCGTCGACTTCTTCCGGACGATAGCCACGTACGACTGTTTTTTCAAAATCTTTTTCATAAATATCTTTTGCAGATAATTTTAACGAAACATCTGACATGTGCGCCACCTCATTTATTTCATATTTCATTTGACCACTGTAAATCATTGATAAAACTCGTGATTTCGTCAAATGTCACAACATCACAAGTATAGTGTGTTTGTTCCATAAAATCAACTAACTTTCTTTTAAAATACTTAGGACTCGCTTCTTGTTCTTCATCATAGATTAAGACTGTTAAATCTGTATGATCTAACATAAATTGATCGGCAGCTTGAAATTGGTGTGGGCCTTCATAGTCTGTGTGATACACACTGTTGACATAATCAGCTTGTGCAATCATCGCTTGATATTGCGCTTGCTGTGCATCACGCCATTTAGATGTATGATTTTGAAACGGCGCGATAACACCCAGTTTTAGTTCGGGATATGTTTCTTTCAATTCAATCACACAGTCAGCTGCCCACAGTTCAATACCGAGTTGTCCTTGTATTAACACCCACTCAAGCCCTTCTTCAATATAACTAATCAATTTCTGTTTAATAAAGGCTTTTAAATATTTTACTTCTTTGGCATCATCGCTAAAAATATTTAGTTCATATGATTTGTAACCTGTTATATACATTGATTTATACATGCTATTTTACCGCCTATTGCATCATCGTCATTATATCGTGTTTCACCGTTTTAAGTTGATCATAAAACTGTTTTTTGCTTGTACGTTTATCGTGACAAGATACCGATAAAGTTTGAAGCAATGTTACTATGCGCGTACGTTGTGTAGAAAATGCGTCTGTCATTTGCTGCATATCGTCAAGTTGCTGATCAATTTGTGCAACGAAAGGCACGATGTCTGTATGAAAATCAAACACATGCCCTGCACGTGCCGCATGGTATCTCGATTCAATTTCTGAAACGTCTAACAGTAATGATTGGCATACATTTTCGGCCATTAAAATCACCTTACCCTCACTCCGTATATTATCATAAAAAGCAACAAAACTTGATAACAACACGCTTTTGGGTAACAGAGAGCGGTCATCTATGTTACAATAATGTCAGTTTATGAATCATATCAATAAGTACGTATTCATAAACCACCTACCCTAATATGTTTATAGGGCATAACAGATGGAATGTAGGTGAGACTATGAACTACCCAAATGGTAAGCCTTTTAGACAAAATAAGACTCAAGGCGGAAGTCATCGTACACCGAAATCAAGTACGATTAAATATGGTGGTCGTGGTATGTCATTGGAAAAGGACATCGAACGATCTAACAAGCATTACTTGAATACAGATGTTGCGGTGATTCATAAAAAACCAACACCCGTTCAAGTAGTACGTGTTGATTACCCAAAACGGAGTCAAGCTGTCATTAAAGAGGCTTACTTTAGAACGCCTTCTACAACGGATTATAACGGTGTTTATCGTGGGCACTACATTGATTTTGAAGCGAAAGAAACGACGAACAAAACATCTTTTCCACTCCAAAATATACATGCACATCAAGTGGAACATATGCGCCAAGTCGTGCAGCATGGTGGGATTGCATTTTTGTTATTGCGTTTTAAAGGAAGAGATGAGACCTATTTACTCTCATACAACGCTTTTATCGGGTTTTGGCAACGCTATTTAGATGACATCAAAAAATCAATTTCAGTTGAAGAAGTGCAAGAAAATGGTTACTATATTCCTTATCAGTATCAACCGAGATTAGATTATCTTAAAGCTGTTGATAAGTTGATATTAGATGAAAGTGAGGACCGCCTATGACGGAAAAAAAAGGGACTTCTAATGGTTCTAAGAAGTCCGGTCAAAAAAAGAATAGAAATATTAAGCGCACAATCATAAAAGTGATCAGCTTTTGTGTATTAGCTTTTGTTATTTTAGCATTACTGGGTGTGCTACTTTTCGCTTATTATGCGTGGAAAGCACCCGCATTTAATGAAGCAAAGTTACAAGATCCAAGCCCTGCTAAAATATATGATCAAAACGATACACTTGTTAAAACACTTGATAACGGTGCGAGACGTGAACATGTTGATTTGAAAGATGTACCAGATCAACTAAAAGACGCTGTACTTGCGACTGAAGACAACCGTTTCTACGATCATGGTGCTTTAGACTATAAACGTCTATTTGGTGCAGTGATTAAGAACGTAACAGGTGGCTTTGGTTCACAAGGGGCATCAACATTGACGCAACAAGTTGTTAAGCGTACATTTTTAACGGATCAAAAGTCGATTGAGCGTAAAGCACAAGAAGCGTACTTATCTTATCGCCTTGAGCAAGAGTATTCTAAAGATGAAATCTTCCAAATGTATTTGAACAAGATTTACTACTCTGATGGTGTGTACGGTGTTAAGGCAGCTGCGAGATACTACTTTGACAAGGACTTAAAAGACTTGAACTTAGCAGAAACAGCTTACCTTGCTGGTTTACCACAAGTGCCGAATACGTACAACATCTATGATAATCCGGAAGAAGCAGAGAAACGTAAAGATACGGTGCTCTATTTGATGGCTTATCATAATCGTATTAGTGAGAAGGAAAAGAAAGAAGCACAAGATACACCTATCACAGCGAACTTGGTAGACCGTTCAGCGGAAGATCGTGAAATCAAGCCAGATGACAGCTCACAACAGTATGATTCATATCTGAACTTTGTGAAGCAAGAACTGATGAACAATGAACAGTTCAAAGGTCGTAACTTATCTGACATCTTGAACAGCGGTATTAAGATTTATACGTACATGGACAAAGATGTTCAAACTGTATTGCAAAGCCGTATCGATAATGGTGGTTACTACAAAAATGATGAACAACAAGTGGGTGCAACAATTGTTGACAGTCAAACAGGTGCATTGACAGCGATTTCTGGTGGTAGAAACTATAAAGACGTTGTACAACGTAACCAAGCGACAGATGCACACCCTACTGGTTCAACATTGAAACCATTCTTAGCGTATGGACCTGCCATTGATAACTTACAATGGGCAACGAATCATTCGTTACAAGATGAATCAGCCTATTATCTTGATGGTGGTACATTCCGAAACTACGATGGTAGAGGCCATGGCGTCGTAACAATCTATGATGCATTGCGACAAAGTTTTAACATTCCTGCGTTGAAAACATGGCAAACAGTTAAAGAACAAGCTGGCGATAGTGCACCAACTGACTTCTCAGCTAAAGTGGGCTTAGAATATGAGAACCCAAATATTGGACCTTCAGAAGTATTAGGTGGTTCATCATCTGAATTCTCCCCTGTTCAACTAGCGTCTGCATACGCATCATTTGCGAATGGTGGTACGTATAACAAAGCGCATTCTATTAAAAAAGTTGTTGAAGCAAATGGTAATACAATTGAGTTTGACCATACGAGTCATCAAGCGATGAACGATTACACAGCGTATATGATTACACAAATCTTAAAAGGTACATTTGATACTTACGGTTCAGCTTATGGTAATGGCGTACCAGGTGTCAATGTTGCAGCGAAAACAGGTACAGGTACGTATGGTGATCAAACATACCAAGAGTACAGCTTACCTGATTCAGCAGCGAAAGATGTATGGATTGCTGGTTACTCACCACGTTACACTATGTCAATATGGATGGGCTTCGGCAAAGTAAAACTTTACGGTGAAAACTCATTCGTCGGAACATCAGAACAAAAATTACCACAATACTTATTTAGAGATGTTATGGGTGATATTAACCCACAAGATGGTATGGACTTCGACCGCCCTGCTTCTGTTGGTGGTAGTGGCCGTAGCTTATACGTAGCACAAGCACCAGATGGCAATGTAACAAGCAACTTTACAGAGTCTAGCGGTGGTACAAATAGCAACTCTAACAATAAGCAAAGTGGTCAAAACTTGAGTAACTCAAACAATCAAGGTAATAGTAACAACAACAATAACAATAATAACGGTGGCTTTTTCAGCAACCTTTTCGGTAATAACTAAATCAAATTAAGAACTGGGATATGATTCCCGGTTCTTTTTTTAATTGGATAAAATGTAAAAAACGCACAACCGATAAGATTGTACGTTTCTATAAGTATCAAATAGTCGATAATTTTTCCTTATACGGCTCCCCTTTAAGGACACGATCGATTGATTTTTTCTTCTGACGTGGTTGTTTCTCTATTGAAAGTTTTGGTGGTACGTCTTGTTTAATGATTTTTAAACAAATGTATAGAACAATTGGATAAGCATTGAAAACAGTCATCAATAATTGTTGTGCCTTTGTTTTATCCACATGTTTCACGTCGTTGTAAATGCGAATATGACCCCAAATTAAAATAAAAGGCATGGCAAATAAAGTGACAAAATTAAATTTCACATTGTTTTCATAAGCACTAATAGCGGTGTAGGCAACTGTTGAGAGATAAAGTACTGTGATACCAGTCAAAATAAAAATAATGAAAATTGTAAGCATCTCGACGATCATAATAATTCACTCCTTTTTACTGTTTCCGTGTCGAAAAAATATAAAGGAAAATATCTATTATACATACGGAAACTAAAATCATTGATACGATGAAATAGCTGATGATGTACCAATGTTGGTTGATAATCATACTAAACCTTTGAAAATGAATGACTAAAATGGCTAATAAGCTATTAAAGAAAAGAAAAAGCGTTGGGAGAATATAACCAATTCTGCGTAAAATAATAGTGATTTTACCGTGAGTGCTTTTTGCGTAGTTTTCGATTGCTATAGGAGAAAAGTATAAAAACACACCTAACATTGCAACGGCAAAATTTTGTGTTTTTATGATGGTCAATATGTTTGCAAAAGCGGCAATAAGACAATACATTGCTTTGATACAATAAATTTTAGCTAGACTTTTATTCATTTTGGTGGAGTTCCTACTTTTGAAAATTTTTGGTCCCTTTCCACGCTACAGGTTTCCTGTATACCCATAAATTTCTGCCACTTACTTCATATCCCATTGATTAGATTATATCACAACAACCGATTAAGTAAATAGTTAAATATAGTTTTCAAATAAATCTAAATTACTCGTATAGATGATTTAAATCGTAGCACACAAGCCTAAGTAAGTGACAAAAAACGTGTGATTAAATGCTTATTATAAACTGGACCCTATAGATTAGACACTAAAAAAAGAGTGTCGGTCTATAGGGTTATTTTAATGTATAATTTGAGTAACTACTCTAATGACTGAGAGGTGCAAATTGATGA
>NZ_JXWY01000176.1 GCF_000934465.1 Staphylococcus microti
TTGAAGCAAAGAACTATCAAAAACAAAAACGAAAAGTAGCGCGATTACATGAAAAGATAATGAATCAACGTACTGATTTCTTGAATAAGTTAAGTACAGAAATTATCAAAAATCACGATGTCATCTGTATTGAAGACTTAAACACAAAAGGTATGTTACGTAATCATAAATTGGCAAAAAGTATTTCTGATGTCTCTTGGTCTCGTTTTGTGACGCAATTACAAT